>JAHHGY010000027.1 GCA_019359635.1 Chroococcus sp. CMT-3BRIN-NPC107 | reverse complement strand
TATCAAACAGGGCGAAAAGTGGCTGAAGGCTTCAAATCAAACATGAAAATTGTCTTTGATGAGTTCTTGCCTCAATGGAATTATACAGCAAAGCCAGAACTACAGGTTATTTAATCCACGTTCCTAATTGTTTGACGCTGACCATTTCCTAGGTAATAGGTCAGCGTCCCTTTGAGCATTATCCATGTATCTTGACCGCTAGAATGAGTATGAACTGCAACCTCTTGTGCGGGTAGTACCGCCCAGACTGCAATAGAGTTTAACTGTAACTATCAACCTTTCAATACAGGATACAATTGGCGATTGATTGATGTTGTTTGTTCAACTACAACTTCGCTTAAATTAGTGTTATTTTGTAGCGCTAAGTAATTTATTTAATTAAACATAAGTCGAGAAACGCATATTTTTTTGCGGTAATTGGTTACGTAATATACAAAATGGTAACTAATAATCGATTTAAAGTTAGTTAAATCATGAAATATTAATTTGAGCTTAACCAAGCTTTACGTTGAGCTAACTTAGCTATAGAATTCTTCTAGTGTGGTTACTTGTTGAAGTGTACGTAAATTGACAGACGGCTAGACCGTTTGTGATAGATAGTTTTTTAGTTGAAGGTGTGAGGAATAAATGATGTCTAAAGTATTTTGGCAAGCTCTACTATTATACCCAGCAGCAATAGGGGCAACATTAGCGATTTCTCCCGTAGTAATGGCGGCAGATGAGCTAAAAATAGCTGAAACTTCAATACCAGTTTTAGCCGCAGAACAAAAGCTAAAAATTGCCCAAACCAGTGAAAAAGCTCAAGCACCCGCAGCAAATACCACCGTTGATGATTTAAGTCAAATTAACAACTACAGCAATGAAGGCAAAGGTGACAACAACTCTATTGCTCAAGTAACTTCGGTGTCGCAGTTGTCAGACGTACAGCCTACCGATTGGGCATTTCAAGCACTGCAATCGTTGGTAGAGCGCTATGGTTGTATCGCAGGTTATCCTGACGGCACGTATCGAGGAAATCGAGCCACCACAAGATACGAATTTGCGGCAGGTTTAAATGCTTGTTTAGATAGAGTCAATGAATTAATTGCTACCGCTACCGCCGACGCAGTAAGACGTGAAGACTTAGCGACTTTGCAAAGACTCCAAGAAGAATTTGCGACAGAACTTGCAACTTTGCGCGGTAGAGTAGATAGCGTAGAAGCTGTCACTGCCGAACTAGAAGCAAATCAATTTTCCACTACTACTAAGTTACTTGGTGAAGTAGTTGGTGCTGTTACCGATGCTTTTGGCGACACTGCGGGCGATGAAAATAATACGGTATTGCAAGCGCGCGCGCGATTAGAATTTCAAAGTAGCTTTAGCGGCACAGATATTTTACATACCCGCCTAGCGGCAGGTAACGCTATAACCTTTGCTACTGGCGGAACTTTTGAAGGGCAGCAGACTTTTAACTTAGCACCTTCGACAAACAATAGTGTATTCCTAGACTGGGCAGCTTATGAATTTTCCGTCAGTAAAGTTCGCGTCTATCTTGCAGCCGTTGGAGGACTTTGGGCAGATTTTGTGCCAACGGTGAATCCTTACTTTGAAGGTTTTACTGGTGGTAATGGCGCGCTTTCTACCTTTGCCGAACACAACTCAATTTACAATGTTGGTGGTGGTGCGGGGGGCGGTATTAATATTCCTTTTGGCGAAAGAGGAGTGCTAGGCGCTACGTCGATTAGCTTAGGTTATTTTGCTGATAATGGTAACGTTCCTGGGACAACAGGCGGCCTAGTTAATGGAGATTTGGGCTTTATTAACGGTGACTTTAGTGCTTTAGGACAAATTAATTTTAACTTAGGCGATCGCTTGGGAATTGCGGCAACTTACGTTCGAGGCTACCACAACGCAGGAGATGGAATTTTTGATATTGGTAGTTCTGCTTCTAGAGCTATTGGCGCTCCCATTGTCGGTACGTCTGAGGCAAACGACCCAAGTTCGCTGTTGAATGGAGCAACAAAGCTAAGTACCGACTCTTATGGATTATCTGCCGCCTTGCGGTTAAGCGATCGCATTTCAATTAGCGGCTGGGTAACTAAAACCGATGTTGAACTTATTGATGTGGGTAGTGCGGATGTTTGGAGTTATGCTCTTGGTGTTGCCTTCCCCGACTTAGGCAAAGAAGGTAGCGTACTAGGACTTATTGCTGGGGTAGAACCTACACTTAGAGATTTGGACGCTGCGGGTGCTGATAACTTCGATAACGAGTATGGCTATCACATCGAAGGCTTTTACAAGTACCAGCTAACCGATAATATCTCTGTCACTCCTGGGGTAATTTGGTTGACATCTCCAGGTCAAAGCGAAGATAGCAATGACATCGTAATTGGTACTCTAAGAACAACTTTCACTTTCTAAACCCGATAAGATTTACCTGAATGCTCAAAACCCTGCACCTAGGTGTGGGGTTTTTCTTTGCAAACAGAGGCAAAAGTCTTTACATAGCCGCTACCAGGCCTACTAAATACTCGTCACCCCTCATCCCTCCCTGGAGCGCAAAATTTGATACGAGGCTTGCTAATTTTTTAACTATCTCTGGCAATTTTTAAAGGGAGACAAACCTTCACTACTCTAGAAATATATTATTTTTAGCAAAACAAGCAAACCCCAGTGGAGAACCGTAGTATAATGAACCTAAAGCCGATAACAATTTTAATTATCTTTCGCGCTCATCTGTGCCTGTGGAAATCTCTTGTAAATCTGAATATGCTTTGCTTGCTTTGTTAGAACTAGCAAGTCATTATAACGGCGGCGAACCATTGCAAATTCGGCAAATTGCAGCAGAACAACATATACCCGATCGCTACTTGGAACAGCTACTAGCAACCTTGAGGCGTGGAGGGATAGTAAAAAGTCAACGGGGAGCAAAAGGTGGTTACATCCTAGCAAGAGAACCTTGGAAAATTTCTTTGCTAGAGGTAATGGGCTGCTTAGAGGGATTAAACCCTACGCCAGAGGAAGAAGCTACTCCCAAAACGTTAGAAACTGGGGTAATTCAAGAAATTTGGCATGAAGCGCGGCAAGCGGCGGACTTAGTTTTACAAAATTACACGCTTCAGGATCTTTGCGATCGCCAATCGGCTAGAAAACAAGTGAATTTAATGTACTACATCTAACAAAGGAGAGTTTTTACTTTTTAACCAGTTTTGGCAAAGAAATCTACTACTTGGTTTGAGTTTTTTGTTGGTTTTTGAACAGATTAATTACACAACTAACTAAAATTATGCGAATTGCCAGCAATATCACAGAATTAGTCGGTCGCACTCCTTTAGTGCAGCTAAACAACATTCCCCAAACGGAAGGATGTGTAGCGCGAATTGTCGTAAAACTTGAAGGCATGAATCCCTCAGCTTCCGTTAAAGATCGCATTGGCGTGAGTATGATTAATGCCGCCGAACGGGAGAACCTAATTGCCCCCGGAAAAACACTATTAGTAGAACCAACTTCAGGAAATACAGGTATTGCTTTAGCAATGACCGCCGCCGCTAGAGGGTATCGCTTAATATTAACTATGCCCGACACCATGAGTAGCGAACGC
Organism: Chroococcus sp. CMT-3BRIN-NPC107; assembly: GCA_019359635.1. Taxonomy (GTDB): domain Bacteria; phylum Cyanobacteriota; class Cyanobacteriia; order Cyanobacteriales; family Chroococcidiopsidaceae; genus Aliterella. Next base: position 45,615 of record JAHHGY010000027.1, on the reverse strand, counting down.
AGGGCTATGCTACGGGCTTATGGAGCGCAGTTAGAACTAACTCCCGGTATTGAAGGCATGAGCGGGGCAATTCGTCGGGCGCAGGCGATTGTCGATACAACCCCCAATGCTTATATGTTGCAACAATTTCGCAACCCCGCCAACGTCCAAATTCACCGCGATACCACTGCCCTAGAAATTTGGGAAGATACCGACGGACAAGTAGATATGATTGTCGCCGGAATAGGTACTGGGGGAACCCTAACGGGGGTAGCGGAAGTAATTAAGGCGCTAAAGCCTAGTTTTAAAGCGATCGCCGTTGAGCCAGTAAATAGCTCAGTGTTATCGGGAGGCAACCCCGGAGCGCACAAAATTCAAGGTATCGGGGCGGGTTTTATTCCCCAAGTTTTGAATGTAAATATGATTGATGAAGTAATTAAAGTTAGCGATGATGAGGCGATTGCTTACGGGCGGCGGTTGGCGCGCGAAGAAGGTCTACTTTCAGGTATTTCTTCTGGTGCGGCATTAAAAGCGGCGATCGTTGTTGCAGCGCGAAAAGAAAACGCCGGAAAACTAATCGTGATGATTCAACCAAGTTTTGGCGAACGCTACTTAAGCACGCCATTATTTCAAGATTTGGAGCCACGAATACCAGCAATAGCAGGGATTAGAGAATAGAAATAGGAGGGTAATAGAAGCTACTATTGCCCTCTGCTTTCTTGCGCTAAAGTGGTTAAATGGCAGATTTTAACAACCACTACGACACCCTACAGGTGCTTCCTGATGCCACAAGTGGGGAGATAAAGACGGCTTACCGCCGCCTAGTCAAACAATTTCATCCCGATCGCCTTCAGGTTTCTGGCGACCCGGAACAAATTATTCGGATTAATGCGGCTTACGAAATCTTGAAAGATACGGCTAATCGGCGCTCCTACGATCGCCAATTGAATGCTAGTAAAGTTCAATCTAAGCCTGTTGATTCGCCAAAGAGCGATCGCGCCCCCGGTTACGGGCTTCGCACTCCCCGCAAAAGAGGCAGGGCGGCAGATGAGCAAGTACAAAAATGGCTGCAACAAGTTTATCAACCTGTTAATCAACTTTTAAATAACATTCTTAATTCTCTAGACGAACAAATCGACGAACTAGCAGCAGATCCTTTTGATGATGAGTTGTTAGAAGGATTCCAAGATTATCTAAAAAACTGCCGCGATTTTCTTAAAGAAGCTCAAAGTATTTTTCGTTCGATGCCCAATCCGCCGATTGTAGCTAGTGCGGCGGCGCATCTTTACTATTGCCTCAATCATTTAGCTGATGGGTTGGATGAGTTAAACTACTTTCCTCTTAACTACGACGATCGCTATCTTCACGTTGGTCAAGAATTGTTCCGCATTGCGGCTACGCTGCATGATGATGTCCAATCTGCTTTAGCCGACTTTGCCTAAAATTTTTAAAGTCATCCCTTGAAAATGCCTTAAGTGCGACTTCTTAAGCAAAAAATGGGGATATTTCTATGTTCCATCTTTGAGATACTCTCTCACAAATTCAGCAGTTTTACGAACTTGAGGATTAGTATGATTCTCAGCCGTTTTCAAAAAACTTTCTGCTTCTTCAGGTTCTACTAAATCTGAAATAAGTAGTTGATCGACAAGTCCAATTCCCCATAGTTGAATCCCTGCATCAGCATCGTCTAGAAATTCTCCTACCCATTTTAAAGCACGGCGATCGCCAACAACGCGCAGAAGCTCAACTGCATCTCTTTTAGTGTCAACGTCCGCCTCTGACTTGTAGATGTCATAGCAATATTTCATTGCCGACCAAGGGCGTATTTGCCACAGAACAGACCGCGCTAATGCAGAGCCAGGTTTCCCTGAAATATAATAATCTACAGCACTTCTTAATGTTTCTGCCTCCAAGAGAATTTCAATGGCTTGTTGAGCCATGGGACTACTAGAAAACTCAGTACCATGACGATGACCTTCAAATGCTCCAAGCTGCCTAGCTAAAGCTTCCCAATCAACTCTCTTAGACATAAAATTAGATTCTCGCCGATTACTATGGTAAAAGCGATCGCTTTTACCATAGCTTTTGAAAGCCAAACTTCTAAAAATCACCTTTTGGGCTAGTAAGTTAAATAAGACTTGCTTTATCCTGAAAGAAGTTAGGTTAAGATTTTTTACAAACTGCGTTTAAATACTCATGCAATGTATTGTCAATCGCCGCGCTCAATTTTCTGCTAGTCATCGCTATTGGTTGCCCGAATTGAGCGAATATGAAAATAATCAACGCTTTGGTTTATGTACCCGCTCTCCCGGACATGGACATAATTATGTATTGTATGTGGCGATCGCCGGAAAACTAGACCGTTACGGTATGGTAATGAATTTGTCGGAAGTCAAGCAGGTAATTAAGCGCGAAATTACCAGTCAGCTAGACTATTCCTGCCTTAATGATGCTTGGTCAGAATTTCAACAAACTCTGCCTACTACCGAAAATATTGCCCGGATTATCTGGCAAAAGCTAGAAAATCATTTACCTTTAGTCAATATTCAACTATTTGAACACCCTCAACTTTGGGCAGATTATCAAGGAAACGGTATGGAAGCTTATTTAACTATCAGCACTCACTTTAGCGCCGCTCATCGCTTGGCGCATCCCGATCTTAGTTATGATGAAAATATCGAAATTTATGGCAAATGCGCTCGTCCCAACGGTCACGGTCATAATTACCATTTAGAAGTAACGGTAAAAGGCGAGGTAGATTCTAGAACAGGTATGTTGGTTGATTTAGGTGCTTTGCAATCTGTAATTGACGAGCAGGTAGTTGAACCTTTCGACCATACTTTTTTGAATAAAGATATTGCTTATTTTGCTGAAATTGTTCCAACGGCGGAAAATATCGCCGTCCGCATTCAAGACTTATTGCGACTTCCGATTGAGCAATTAGGAGCAACTTTGCATAAAATTAAGCTGATAGAAAGTCCTAACAATTCTTGTGAAGTATATTGTACGCCCTTAGAAGCAACAAGTACCGCCAGTAATGGAGTTTTGACTACCGTATAGTCATAAATAATAATGACAATTTAGCTACACAATTTTACTTATGCCATTAAAATAGATACGGTAGTTGCAATCATGCAGCTTTACCCGGTGCTGCACTTAAATGTTGCTGGAGGCGCGAGTAATGGTAGAAACTTTGAACATTTCTAAACAAGACATTGCTGTGATGTCAATGGAAGAAGTGGAAGACTTAGCAATACGTCTAGAGCAAGACAATTATACAAATGCTTTTGACGGATTGAACGATTGGCATTTACTTAGAGCGATCGCCTTTCAGCGTCCAGAATTGGTAGAGGCTTACGTATATTTATTAGACTTAGATCCTTACGACGAGTCTTAAATGCTCGCTAGGAAAGTTTTAATTGATGTAGGCGGCGGTATTGCAGTTTGCATTTGCGAAGTTGTTAGCTTGCATCGGGCGATCGCAGGGCAGAGCCAAAGAAAATTTTAACTCATTGGGGCAGTAAGCACTGAGGAAAGGAGTCAAGCAATTGTTAAATAACTTCGGTAATATCCTTATCCAGAGCTTACCGCCTTGAGAAGTTTGAAAAGCGCGATCGCTTACAAGAAAACTACTGGCTTACCGTGAACTTTGGCGATCTCCTTGGTGTAGGCAACGCCATCAACCTTAAGTCCCTGGGAATTGAGGAGGGTAATTGTACCACCCTGATTTGATAGTTGCGCTGTGTTCCCGCTTAGTCGGAAGCTAGACGCTTCTCCAGGGGCGATCGCTCCAGAAATTGTTTCAGCCTTGTCGAGGCGATCGAGAATTTGCCAGCCACTTAAGTCTAAAGGGCTGTCTGAAGTATTAAGAATCGTTACAAACTCGCCCCCAACATCGTCCGCCGTAGGATTAACCATCGCCGCAACAATGCGTGCTAGGCGATAAGGTGAATCTGGCGCGACTACCGGCCAAGGAGCGATCGCCCCTGAGTCTGGAATTGGAATGACGGGAACAACTGGGGCATCCAAGATTGGGCTGGCATCATTCTCATTGGTGTGCCAAACTTGATTTTGGAATTTTAAAAACAGCGCTGTTGCTGTGCTAGACGTAGGAAAATCAATTATCAAAGCACCATCGCGGAAAGTACCACTACTATCACCTCTCCCACCTTGGTTCATGTGAATGAGGTGAACACCGTTACCTGGCAAAAATCCAAAGTATTCGTCTTTTTCTTCTTCCTCCGGTCCCCACCTTTCACCAAAGGCGTAAACCACCACCTCCTCATCTTCAATAGCACGCTGCAAAAGATCCTCTACTCGCTCGAATAAGTCGTTGTTTGGGCCAGGCGCAGTATGAGTAATCGGTTTCATGTCCGTCGCGCGAAAGATATTACTGCGGATATAATCGATTGCTGCACCATCGTCAACACCATCTTTTAGATCGTTCCACCCGATGGGAAGTGTGCGAACGCGATCGACTACCGGATGTTGGATGTCATTTAATATTAGATATTCAATTAGTCGTTTGTGAACCGGGCCTCGGCTTGAGCGCACGTTAATCGCAATCCGAAACTTTACTCCATCTACATTCATTAAAAGTTCTGAGTGGGGACTGTCATCATCATCACGCTTGTACTCTAGAGCCGATCCCTTTAAAACACCATAACTTGCCATAAGGTACTCCTAAATAGAGGTATTGGTTGATACTGCAATTTGAAAAATTTGACTTAAAGATTCAAAATTACACCCTGGTAAGCAATGACTGCACTGGCAAACCATTCCCATCCAGGGAATAGCAGTAAGCTTCTTTCAGGTCAACCTTGCCGCTATCGGTGTAGACCAGTAGGCGCTTGCCATCAGTGCGCGTTTTTACGATACCATAGGAGGCACGACTAAAAGCAAAAAACTCACCTCTCTCATCATTCTTCGCTTTATCGGTCAGTTTAGCCCATCCTTTTCTTCAATCTGAGTTATGCCTGCAAAGCGATCGGCATCGCCATGAGTTATGAGGATACAATCAATTTCTTGGGGATTATCTGCACTGGTTCCCCGATAATGAGCGGCTAAGTATCGAGCAAAAAGTTGATGGTGGCGACAGCCAACTAAAATAATTTTTCCAGTTGGCGACTTAATAACTGCGCCATCTCCTTGCTGTACCTCGACAAAATTAACTTTTAGAACTTGACTTTCACTCCTGGGAATTACTACATCTTCTGGCTTTTTTCCAGAGGTTTTAGTCGGGCAAATGTAGGCTTCAGTTTCAACGGGCAAAATACTGCTGTCACTTTTCTTTTCATACTTTGTTGTGGGAATCCGCAGATGTTTTGTAGTTGTCTCCAGGACATCAACGCGATCGCCCCAAGCAATACTATGTAGAAATCCTTGGCGATCGGGATGCTCGAATACGTCAGCAAGATCGACGTTAATGACAGATTGACTGACCATACTTATTCTGACTCCTTATCTTTGTATTAGTGGTTCTGTCGGCAATGGTTACTGTTGCATAATGAACTTATGAATGGGAAATTTTGCTAAAGCAGTTAAAGAAATTAGTCAACAAAACTGAATGGCTAAAGCCAGAAACTCGAACTATCGGACTAATTCTAGCGACCTAAATGATTGAGGGTCTAAACTGAGATGCAATGTATATAACTACTAACGGATATTTCGCTATTCCTGAAAATTTTGTAACTCTGAGAAGAAGCACAACTCTTATAAGGAGAGATTCTTTACACAAGAGCAAGACGGTTATAGTGTCAGTAGGGGCCTGTATTTTGTTCTCATTATTGCTCTACTTGAGCGATGATAAAGTGTTAGTTACGAAGCAAAGCCTTGGAACCATTAGTTGATAAATGCTCGGTAAGAAAATTCTAATTGGTGTAGGCGGCGGGATTGCAGCTTACAAAATTTGCGAACTCGTATCAACGCTATTCAAAGCTGGGGCGGAAGTACGAGTAATTCTTACTGACTTTGCCCAAGAATTTATTACGCCGCTAACTTTAGCAACTCTCGCTCGTCATCAAGCTTATACTGACAAAGATTTCTGGCAACCATCCTACAATCGCCCTCTGCATATAGATTTGGGCGAATGGGCAGAAATTTTAGTCATTGCACCTTTGACCGCAAATACTCTTGCTAAACTAGCTCACGGTATGGCAGATAACTTACTAACTAATACCGTTTTAGCTTCTAATTGTCCGATTTTACTTGCTCCCGCCATGAATACAGAAATGTGGCAGCAATTATCAGTACAGCGGAACTGGCAGCAATTATTGACAGATAAGCGATATCACGGCATGGAAACCGGGTATGGGTTACTTGCTTGCGATCGCGTAGGTGCGGGGCGCATGGCAGAACCAGAGGAGATTTTCAATCACGCGCGATCGCTTTTATATACCAAAGGACAGCAAGACTTATTCGGAAAACGAGTATTAATCAGTGCGGGAGGAACGCAAGAATATTTAGATCCAGTAAGGTTTATAGGCAATCCCTCTACCGGAAAGATGGGTTTAGCCTTAGCCCAAGCTGCCCTACATAGAGGCGCAATAGTAACGCTAGTTCATGCCCCCGTTAGCGGCGAAATACCTTTAGGAGTAAAAGCGATCGCCGTTGTAAGTGCTGACGAAATGCGTCAAGTAATGTTAAATAACTTTGCCGATGCCGATATTACAATCATGGCGGCGGCAGTGGCGGATGTAAAGCCAGCTAATTACAGCAGCGAAAAATTACCCAAAAAATCTCTACCGCAAAGCTTACCTTTAGAACTAGTCAGCGATATCGTGGCAGAATTAGGACGACTAAAGCAGCCTCACCAACGTTTAATTGGTTTTGCCGCACAGACGGGAGATATCGTCACCCCAGCATTGCAGAAATTGCAGACAAAAAACTTAGATGCGATCGCCGCTAACCCCATAGATTTGCCTAATAGTGGTTTTGGTAGCGATTCAAACTTGGCAATTTTTATAGATGCTAATCGTCAAGTAAAAATTCCTGCTTGCAGCAAACTACAACTAGCCCATCATTTGTACGATTTTATTAGAACTTTATTTTAAACTGTATTCCCCCCCCCTCGACAGAGCATATTTTAGCTACTAATTGTTAAAGTTTAATAAATTTAATCAATATTAGTTAATGAAAACAGCTTTAATTACCGGAGCTTCGGCAGGAATTGGGGAGTGTTTCGCCCAAGAACTAGCATCAAAGCAAATGAATTTAGTTTTAGTAGCGAGATCCGAGGAAAAGCTGCAATTATTAGCTCAAAATTTGCGATCGCGTTACAAAATTAATGTTGACATTATTGTTCAAGATTTGATAGCGCCAAATGCTGCAAAGGATGTATTTGACAAGGTAAACCAAAAAGGAATAACCATCGACTTATTGGTTAACAATGCGGGGTTTGGTGACTATGGAGATTTTGCCGAGCGAGATGGAGAGAAACAGCTAAACATAATTCAACTAAATATATTGGCATTAGTAGACTTAACTCATCACTTTTTACCAGGAATGCGCGCTCGCCGTTCTGGAGGAATAATTAATATGGCATCAAGCGCCGCTTTTCAACCGATGCCGTACTTTACTGTTTATGCAGCTAGTAAAGCATTTGTATTGAGTTTTAGCGAAGCTTTATGGGCAGAAAATCGCAGTTATAACGTTGATATTCTTGCTGTTTGTCCTGGCCCATCGCCTACAAGCTTTTTTGCCGATGCAGAATTTCCCAGCTTTTTAGTCAAAGCATCTGAAGCAAACTCTACACCGCCTGAAGTAATTGTAAGGGAAGCTTTAGAAGCATTAAAAAACAAACATTCTAGTGTTGTACCTGGAGATATTAGAAATCAAGTACTGGTAAATATTCCCCGATTTTTACCGCGAGAAGCCCTAGTAAATTTGTGGAAAACTATTTTAGGTACAGGTGTAAGTAAAAATTAGCGATCGCGCCATCTTCAAAATATAAGCCCTAGATATTACTAGGGCTTTCTATTTTTTACATATACCTAGTTAACTGAATGCGATAACGTTCTTTTTTGGTCACCATAATCTCGCCAACTTCTAATCTTCCCTTGCCACTAACAGCAATTAAATCGCCGGACTTGACTTGATAACTTGCTTGACTAATATCTTTCCAATTAACGCGCACATCGCCGCCATTAATTAAATCCGACATTTTGCTGCGAGACATTCCAAAACCCGCAGAAGCGATCGCATCCAATCTTAAAGAAGCTTCCACAGTAGTCGATTCTTTCTTTTTTGGTTCTCTAATTTTTAACTCGCTTAAATCGATACGCTGAGTTTTTACCGGAACAGAACGTACCTGCTGGAGGCTCATCTCTAAAAATTCTGCTACTTCGGGACTGGCGATCGCCTGCGCCCCCCGTTCACCTAAAACAATAATATCGCCCGTCTTCTCGCGGACAATTCCCGCCCCCAACATCGCCCCCAAAAAGTCGCGGTGAGTAGCCGTATCAAACAAAAAGTTTCCGGCAATTTCTAGCGCCACTAGCTCCACTTGAGAGCGATCTAGAGGCATTTCTCCCCGTGCAATTGCCAAGCGTTGACGTTCGGCTTGTTCGTACCCACCCCAAGCTATTATTTGCACATCTGTCAAGCGACTAAATACTTTTTGCAGTTCGGCAAGTTCTGGGGGAGACAAAAAGTCTGTTAACACTACTTCCCAGTTCTTAATAGCTTGTTCTGCGCGATCGATTACCCGCGCTATAGTCTCTCTATTTTCGACACCCTTTAAAATTTCTTCTCTTGGTAACATTTAAAACTTTAATAATTTGCTTACTGCTCGTCGGGATCGTTATATCCTTGTAGGTTTTCTGGCTCAAATTTTCTCAATACTCGATTAGCTTGACGGGTAACAAGATCCGACCCTTTGACAACTACTAAATATTTGCCTGCGTTCAAACGGTTGCGGTAGGGGAGCGCGTCGCCACCACCCAAAGTTAAACCAACTCCCCCACCAGCAAAAAAGCTGCCCATGAATCCGCCACCCGCACCCAAAAGAGCGCCAATGACAATGTTACCCGTTGTACCCGCCCAAGGGAAAGTATTTAAACCTGTCAGCCAATTAAACGCCCCGCCAGCAATAAATCCAAAGGGTACTAACCAAAACGAGAGCAAACGCGATTGCTTTTTAGCTTCGGCATTGGGATCGATTAACCCAAATTCGTCCGCCGTTTTATAACCTTTACCCAAAATACTAATATTTGCTACAGGGATGCCTTCTTTTTCAAGAGTTACATAGGCAGATTCGGCAGATATGCGATCACTCATTACGGCGATAAGATAGTTCATAAAAATGCTATAGATTTTGTTAATGCTGGTTTCGGCTTTGGGTTATAGTTTAACTTGCTGGGAGTATGCCCTAAACTTATAGTTATTTTGAAGATGGTCAAAATCTAAGGCTTGTGTCGCCGCGACTAGGAAGTGCGATCGCACTATTAAGGTGCTAACAATCTTCAAAGTGCGAAGTATTGACACAAACCCAAGCCTAGCTAAAGTTAAACCTTATTGCCCACCGTAAAAGCGAAGTGTAGCGCGACTTCCTATAGAAAAATGCCCAAAGTTCTTGTATCTGACCCTATTGACCAAGTTGGAATTGATATCCTCTCTCAAGTTGCAACTGTTGATATAAAAACCAATTTATCGCCCGAACAATTTATTCAAATCATTCCAGAGTATGACGCACTAATGATCCGCTCTGGCAGCCGTGTTACCAAAGAAATTATTGAAGCAGGAACTCAGCTAAAAATTATCGGTCGCGCGGGTGTTGGTGTAGATAACGTTGATGTCCCCGCCGCTACCCGCCGAGGCATTGTAGTTGTCAATTCCCCTGAAGGTAATACAATTGCCGCCGCCGAACACGCTCTAGCAATGATGATGGCGCTTTCTCGCTATATTCCCGATGCTAATGCCTCAGTAAAAAGCGGCAAGTGGGATCGCAAAAGCTACGTCGGCGCTGAAGTTTACAAAAAAACTTTGGGAGTTGTCGGCTTAGGTAAAATTGGCTCTCATGTGGCTAACGTTGCGAAAGCAATGGGTATGAAACTAATTGCTTTCGATCCCTTTATTTCCAACGATCGCGCCGAACAATTAGGTTGTCGTTTAGTAGATATGGATTTGCTACTACGAGAAGCCGATTACATCACCTTGCATATCCCCAAAACTCCCGAAACAACTCACCTCATCAACGCCGAAGCTTTAGCCAAAATGAAGCCCAACGCCCGGATTATAAACTGTGCTAGAGGGGGAATTATTGACGAAATTGCTTTAGCTGAAGCTTTAGAAAAGCTTCAAATTGGCGGCGCAGCTTTAGATGTATACGAAACCGAACCCTTAGAAGAATCGCCCCTCAAAGCCTTGGGCAAACAAGTAATCTTAACTCCCCATTTGGGCGCATCTACCGCCGAAGCGCAAGTAAATGTAGCAATCGATGTCGCCGAGCAAATTCGGGACGTGCTGCTAGGTTTACCAGCCCGTAGTGCAGTTAATATTCCCGGACTTAGCCCCGATGTCATGGAAGAACTACGACCTTATATGCAGTTAGCCGAAACCTTGGGTAAGTTTGTCGGTCAGTTGGCAGGAGGTAGAGTAGAGTTGCTTAATGTCAAACTCCAAGGCGAACTTGCCACCAACAAAAGCCAGCCTCTAGTAGTCGCATCGCTAAAAGGATTGCTATCTCAAGCTTTGCGCGAACGAGTTAATTATGTAAATGCCAGTATTGAGGCAAAAGAGCGAGGAATTAGAGTCATTGAAACGCGAGATGCGGCGGTGCGAGATTACGCCGGATCTTTATACTTAGAAGCCAAAGGCTCGTTAGGCGCTCACTCGGTTACGGGCGCACTACTAGGAGATGGCGAAATTCGGATTACAGATATTGACGAATTTCCAATTAACGTTCCGCCAACCCAACATATGCTGTTTACTTTACACCGCGATATGCCAGGACTAATTGGTAAAATTGGCTCGTTGCTGGGTAGTTTTAATGTCAACATTGCTAGTATGCAGGTAGGACGTAAAATTGTTCGTGGCGATGCGGTGATGGTGTTGAGCTTGGACGATCCTTTACCCGATGGAATTTTAGCGGAAATTATCAAAGTTCCCGGAATTAGAGATGCTTACACGGTTACTTTATAGCGTTGCTAATTTATGGCAAATAGTTGGTGGGAACTACAGATTAATTGCGATCCAAACCTAGAAGAATCGATTTTCTGGCGCTTGGAAAAGTTTGGTGGTCAGGGGACAGCAAGTGAAAATAATGGCGCTGTTAGTTTAGTAAAGGCTTATTTACCCAGAAATCAAGTCCAACTGCTAGATTTGGCAGCGCTATCATTGTGGCTAAGGCAAGATGCTTTAATTGCTGAACTGCCCATGCCGTCTATGCACTGGCAATTGATGGATGAAGAAGATTGGGCGAGTAGCTGGAAAGACTACTGGCAACCAGAAGAAATCGGCGAGTATTTTTTAATTAATCCAGCTTGGCTAGAGGTTCCAAAAAATACAACTCGCTTAGTTCTCACCCTCGATCCGGGAATGGCTTTTGGTACGGGCAATCATGCCACTACTCAGCTATGTTTGGAATCACTGGAAATGCGAATTGATGAAGATTCTCAAGGGGAAGTATTGGCAGATATTGGTTGCGGTTCGGGCATTCTTTCTATTGGCGCATTGCTACTTGGTGCGAGTAAAGTTTATGCCGTAGATACAGATTTACTCGCTGTAGAATCTACGAGTAGCAACCGGGAGCTAAATAAAATTGCAGGCGATCGCTTACTTGTAGATAAAGGTAGTGTAGAGCAAGTGCAAAAGATGCTGCACAACGAACAAGTAGATGGGATTACGTGCAATATTTTAGCTGAAGTAATTATCCGCCTAATTCCCCAACTGAGCGCAATTTGCAAACCCACCACTTGGGGCATCTTTAGCGGTGTATTGCTCGATCAAGCCGCAGATGTGGCGGATGCTTTAGAACATAATGGCTGGGTTGTAGCCACTATTTGGCGACGCAAAGAATGGTGTTGCTTCAACGTCCGGCGCAGTTAAAGTTAGATGGGGCAGATTTACTTTTAAATAAAACAAATAAGAGTGCGATCGCGTACTATTTCAAAGTAGAGGCTGCAAGCGCCCAATTAAAGCATTAGCTTGGATTACGCCTTCAATACGATCTACAGCCTTACCTTGCTTAAAAACTACCAATGTAGGTAAAGCATGAATGTGATGCTGGCTTGCTAGTTGGGGATATTTGTCAGTGTTGATTTTTACTACCCGCAGACGATCTTTGAGTTGGTTATTTACCTGCTCTAAAATTGGAGCCATCATTTGACATGGCCCGCACCACTCCGCATAAAAATCAACCAATAGTGGTAAATCTGATTGGGCAATTAATTCTTCAAAGCTGTTGAACTGCTGTTTAGTAGCCATAAAACAAAATAAATTTGATATAACTTGATTCTGACAGAAAGTTCTATGAGTCGGCTTCTTTGCTTTACTGTTATATAGATAATGTTAATCAATTCACCCTAGAACTCGATCTAGTAAGGTGCAATTCTCCTCAATCACAAGCAGCTTGCAAAATTTAATGTGGTGATTGTTGAGGGGCTTGAGTGCATAAACTAAGAACAGCCCTCAACGTATTCTACTTCTGGCAGTTTTCCGGCTCTAAAATTAGTTACCCGCTTACCATCGGTTTCAAACACTAGCCGATAATTGCGATCGCTTTTATCTTTGGGTACATAGGTCAAGTAGTGTCCCCCACTATCTCCAGTGTATTTATGAGGAGTGACTTTTATTTGTCCTGGATAAAGTGCCTTGATACGAGCTTCAGTATCGCCAATTTTTGCTCCGCTTAGAGTAGTAATAAAACTTTTATCGTATACGTCCACTCTAGCAATCCGCCCGTCTACTACCATAAATCCTAGACCTTTAGGTGCGCCTTGAGGAAAGACAAAATCACAACTAGGCTCTACATTTTTTCCTTTATAAACTAGCTTAGTGCCTTCTACTCTACTGGCTTCGGTGACTGTCATCCCTACTCTAATTGCACCAATGCCATAAATATTAACTTTTGATTGATTAGTAATTTTTGTTTGGGCGCTGGTTGCACCGATGGCTACTGCTGCTAAAGAAGTAATTAGATAAGTTAAAAATTTTACGTTCATATTTCTATTAATCTTTGCTTGTACAAGACTACTGCGATCGCTCAATTGTTGCCAAGCATAAAAAAAGGATGACGCAATGTCATCCCTTCGCTATTTAATCAACCTTAATTACAGAGTTGGTACAAATTTCTGCTTTTCGGGTACGTCTGTATACTCGGCAACAATTTGACGTAATTCTTCGCCGTCAATGGTTTCTTTTTCAATCAACAAATCGACTAAGCGATCGCATACAGTGCGATTTTCTCTAATTATCTCTTTGGCGTGTTCGTAGCACTCAGTAACGATCGCACGTACTTGCTCGTCTACGCGAGCAGATATAGATTCAGAGCATTCTGAGCGTGACATCCAATCGCGCCCTAAAAATACTTCGCCGCTTTGGCTATCCAAAGACAACGGACCTAAGTCGGACATGCCAAACTTAGTCACCATTTGCCTTGCCATCCCGCTCAACTGTTGCAAATCGCCGCCGGCCCCTGTGGTAATTTCGGAAGCGCCAAACACCTCGTATTCTGCCGCTCTACCGCCTAAAGCCCCGGTAATTCTTGCTTTTAGTTGCGCTCTTGAAATCAATCCTTGTTCTTCATCGGGAGTAAACCAAGTTAATCCTTGAGCTTGTCCGCGTGGAATTAGAGTAACTTTTTGCACTGCATCGTGATCTTTAACCAAAGTACCAATTAAAGCGTGTCCAATTTCGTGATAAGCAATCAAGCGCTTGCTCTTGCTATCAACTAAAGGTGTACCTTCCATTCCCGCGACTACCCGGTCTACAGCGTCGTCAATTTCCGCTAGGCTAATCGCATCTTTACGCCGTCTAGCGGTTAAAATTGCCGCTTCGTTGAGTAAGTTAGCTAAATCGGCTCCTGTAAAGCCTGGAGTCCGCCGCGCGATCGCTTCTAACGATACGGACGCTGCGAGTTTTTTATTCCGCGAGTGGACGTTAAGAATTTCTACCCGTCCTTTAAGATCCGGCGCATCCACCGTTACTTGGCGATCGAAGCGCCCTGGACGCAACAATGCCGAATCCAAAACATCCGGGCGGTTGGTAGCAGCAATAATAATAATGCCTGTATTACCTTCAAACCCGTCCATTTCTGTAAGTAGCTGGTTTAGAGTTTGTTCTCTTTCGTCGTTACCGCCACCAATACCTGCACCCCGTTGTCTACCAACAGCATCAATTTCATCGATAAAGATTAAGCACGGAGCGCTATCTTTGGCTTTCTTAAACAAGTCGCGGACGCGGGATGCACCAACGCCAACAAACATTTCGACAAATTCCGAACCAGAAATACTAAAAAATGGTACGCCTGCTTCCCCAGCGATCGCTTTAGCAAGTAAAGTTTTACCTGTTCCGGGAGGCCCAATTAGGAGTACGCCCTTGGGAATTTTTGCCCCTACTGCTGTAAACCGCTCTGGCTGCTTGAGGAAAGTTACTACTTCTTCTAATTCTTCTTTAGCTTCGTCAATTCCGGCTACATCGTCAAACTTGATTCCGGTTTTAGCTTCGCTTTGAAACCGGGCTTTTGACTTGCCAAAGTTCATCGCTTGACCGGGGCCGCCGGGAATATTGCTAGAGCGTCTAAATAAGAAAAATAAACCGCTAATTAACAATATTGGGAAAACTAAATTACCTAGCAGACCCCAAATTGCGCCATCATTCCGCATCGGGTGAGCGTCTAGGTTAATATTTGCTTCTCTAAGCTTAGAAATTAATTCTGGAGCGTTGTAGGGCAAATCTACCCGCAATCTTTGGACGCGATCGTCTAAGTCTGGGTCTACAGCTTCAACTATTGCCGTTCTACCACCTTCGTACAGGTCTACAGTTTTGACTCGTCCTGAATCTATATATTCTAAAAATCGCCCGTAGGTCATGCGGGTACTAGCAGTATTTTTGGTTGTATCTGCTGGAACCGTAGCAAAGGCTCCTTGCCAAAAGAAAAACCCGATTACTAAAGGTGGTAAAGTCCACAATACAAGTGTTTTCCAGGAAAATTTCATCAATTAGTCGCCTCTATTTAGTGTAAAAATCGCCAATTACCTTTACTACAATTTACTGGTGTCACTCTTGAGAAATTAAGCTTTTAACTAAACAAGTTTTGAGTATCTAGCCGTAAGCTAAGTAATTGATATTTGCGTTCAATCTTAATTAAATTTAACTTAATTTTAAGCCTCACTACCACCCAGCGCCGACATTTATTCCCTAGTGAGCAGCCAAGCACGGGTTAGCTGGCTTCAGATTTACTTCTCTACAGTTATTATGGGAAGATACGTAAAGAAATGTAAAGATTTATGAAAGACAAAGTTGTTGTAGTTGTGGGTGCAACGGGCGGTATAGGTTCGGCTTTGACTCACAAATTAGTCGTTACGGGAGCGCGTTTAGTATTGGTAGCGCGATCGCTAGACAAACTAACAGCTTTAGCCGAAGAGCTACCTACAGAAGTTGCGGTTATGCCCACAGACATCACTGACCCCAAGCAAGTAGAGGCGCTATTTGAGCAAATAATTGCTGATTTTGGGCAAATTGACGCTTTAGTAAATGCTGCGGGAGCGGGGGTAATGAAGCCTTACAGCAATCTAGAAACGGCAGATTTAGATGCCATGCTAGACGTTAACCTAAAAGGCAGTTTTTATACCTGTCAAAGGGCGGCTCAGTTGATGCAAGAGCGCAAATCGGGACATATCTGTAATGTAGTGGGAATTTTGGGCAAACACTCAATGGCAATGGCTTCAGCTTACTGCGCTTCAAAATATGCCGTAGTTGGCTTTAGTAAGTGCATGGCAGAAGAACTCAAACGTTTTGGGGTCAAGTTTACGCTATTCTATTTTGGGGGCGTAGATTCGCCATTTTGGGATAGTGTCAGCTTGAAGGTAGACCGAAAAAAAATGCTGAGTCCTGAAACTGCGGCATCAGCAATTATGTACGCTTTAGCCGCCGAGGCTCAAGCTGTACCAATGGAGATAAATATCCAACCAGAAAGTCATTTGTTTTTCTAAGCAAGCAAAATCATTACTAGAGAGTGACCTGCAAATTTGTGGAGATCGGGCAAAATTTACTTAAAGTAAGCTTAAAAGCTGGATTTTGACAAATTTATGAAAATTGACCGCGTTTGCTTCTATGTAGAAAATGCTCAAGCGTCCCGCAACTGGTTTATTAATCAATTAGGGTTTCAGTTGATAGCTAGTAGTGCAAACTTGCACACCTGCACGGAAGTAGTAAATAATGGCGCTGTCTGCTTTGTTTTGTCGTCACCGCGAACTATTGCAAGTCCTGTAGCTAAGTTTTTGAGCCAGCATCCTCCAGGAGTAGCAGATATTACTTTTAGCGTTGATGATGTAGAAGAAGCGATCGCTAAAGCAAGTTTTGGCGGCGCAAAAGTTTTAGAAACCGTGCAAATAGATAGCAAAAGCGGCAATAAGTGGGGAAAAATCTCCGCTTGGGGTAGTTTGACTCATACCTTAGTTGAAAAGGGGCAAAAAAGGGTTATTTATTCTACTCTTTCTAGCTTTACAGGCATCGATCATGTAGTGCTAAATGTTGATGGGGGAGACTTAGAACCTGCGGTAGCTTGGTATCAAGAGACTTTAGGTTTTGAGGCTAAACAAGCGTTCAAAATTCAAACCGAGCGCTCGGCTTTACACAGCCAAGTTATGGTTTCCCCCGATCGCCAAGTTCAGTTTCCCATCAATCAGCCTGCTTCTGCTAATTCCCAAATTCAAGAATTTTTAGATGCCAATAAAGGCGCGGGAATTCAACATATTGCTCTAGAAACCGCCAATATTATTAGTGCCGTATCTCAATTTCGGCGCTGCGGGGTTGCTTTTCTTCCCGTACCTCCTAGCTACTACCAGCAACTGCAACAGCGCCCAGGGCTGCCGCTAAGTGTCGCCGAACTAACAGAAATCGCCGAGCAAGAAATTTTAGTTGATTGGCAACCTACTATTCCCCAAGCTTTGCTACTACAAACTTTTACCCAACCAATTTTTAGCCAACCTACTTTTTTCTTAGAAATTATCGAACGCCGCCAGCAAGCACGGGGGTTTGGAGAAGGCAATTTTCGCGCTTTATTTGAAGCGATCGAACGCGAACAGCTTAAGCGGGGTAGTTTGCTTGATCGCTAATCAATCTAATCAGGAATTCAAAACATACTTCAAGGCAATTTTCCCCTAATTGAACCTAGAAAGAGATAATCTATTAATAAAGTTTATATTTCATGTCTAAATGTTAAGACTAATTACAGACTTTGACGGGCCAATTATTGATGTTTCCGAGCGCTATTACCAGGTTTATAAATATTGTCTAGCGACTAGCAAGGCTCCAGGACAGTCTGTAAAGCAACTAGATAAAGCTCAATTTTGGCAATTAAAGCGATCGCGCGTTCCCGAAACCCAAATTG
The DNA here is from genome assembly GCA_019359635.1 of Chroococcus sp. CMT-3BRIN-NPC107. Taxonomy (GTDB): domain Bacteria; phylum Cyanobacteriota; class Cyanobacteriia; order Cyanobacteriales; family Chroococcidiopsidaceae; genus Aliterella. The sequence continues at coordinate 28,085 of JAHHGY010000027.1, read as the reverse complement.
GCATTATGTGTGGGTTAGATGAAACCCAAGCAAAAACCTTTTCGCACTTGCGCCGCCAAACCGTACATACTCCTAGTTATTTTAGCTATGACACCCTCGCGCCAGGGGCTGTAGATGCTCTAGAAAAAGTCCAAGCCGCAGGAATAGATTTAGTAGTGATGACTATGCGCCGCGTTAAAGAATTAGACTATGCTTTTAACCGCTACGATTTGGGTAGATTTTTCCCCAAAAATCGCTGCTACTGCCTTACTAATGATTATGTCAAAACCCGCGATATTGACGATAAGCCTTTGCTGATGGAACGCTCATTGGTAGAACTTCCCGCCGCCGAAGATACGTGGATGGTAGGAGATACGGAAGCGGATATCATGGCAGCTAAGAACCACAACGTCAAAGCAATCGCCGTTTTGTGCGGTATCCGCGATCGCGAACAACTCCAACTCTACAACCCCGACTTAATTGTCGAAACTTTAAGCGAAGCTGTAGACATTTTGATTGCTAAGTCTTTGTCTCAAGTAGCATAGAAATTAGCGTAAGAAGCTACTAACTAGCCACAAAACAACAAATGTAACTACGGTAGAAAACTGCTCTGATTGAATATTAATTTGCTCTAGAGGAGAAGCCAGCAAACTAGCCAGCAAACCACCCGCTACTAGCCCAACTATTAATCCGGCGGCGGTGAGTAGTATGGCACGACCAAAATTTTGCTCTTTGCGCCTAACAAAGTAAATACTTAACACAACCCCCACCATCAATACTACTTGCAACAATTGAGCGCCCGCCGTTGGGTAAATAATGCTCAATCCGCTCAAACTTAAAAATAAACCACCAGGTAACAATATATCTTTGGGGCTTGGGCGATCGCGCAGTCTATCTAGCCACGATGGAGATTGCTGAATCGGGGCTTGGTTTTGCTTTGGAGGTGGGGCTAGACGCTCGGCGAATTTGATCCCTTCGGGTACTTTGATTTTACCTTCTTGGCGCATTCGCAAGCGCTCCATTAATATTGCATCGTAAGCTTCTTCTACCATATTCAGATGTTCCAAATCGCCGTTGTGTTGTTCTACAAGGCGATTGCGAGCTTCTTGAATTTGATCGAACGTCGCGTCTTGTTTTACCCCAAGTTTTTCGTAGGGATTAGGCTCGCTCATGTAACTTTATCGCCTCAACATCGATCGGAGCATACAGTAAACAGAAACAGATTTAGCGAAGAAGTGCTAGTTGAACTTGCTGCCACTTGTAACTAAAGTTCTTTGGTCAGTATAACAACTTGCAGCCTGACTTCTATATTGGACTTTAGCATAAGCTAGCAGCCAAGTGTAGCTCTACTGGCAATTAAATCTTGCCTAAATTAAGTTGCGTCCCTGCTAAAATTTGGAGTATTGTTCGCATTTGGTGACTTTGGCGGCAAACGAGCAGAGGTTAGAAATGGCGATCGCCTATAGTGGAAAAATTAACTACTGTTGGTTTTGCTAAGTTATAGGTTAATAATTAGTAAGATTACAATAAATAAAATAAGTTAATAGAACTAATAGCTAAGTTTTCCTTTGCCTGTCGATCCTCTTTTTATAGTTGTACAAAGTAATGACTATGGCTCTTGCCAAAATTTTGATCGTTGATGACGATCCTGCAATTCGCAATTTAATCCAACGCTTTTTGAGCAAACAGAAATACCAAGTAGAATCCGCCGAAGATGGTAAAACGGCTCTAGCAATCTTCGAGCAATTTAACCCTGACTTAGTAATTTTGGATGTAAACTTGCCCGATGCGACTGGCTATAACCTCTGTGAGGAGATGCAAAAACGCACTAAGGTTTTTGTCTTGATGCTCACAAGTCGCGGTGACGAAGCAGACAAAATTCGCGGATTTTCTCAAGGAGCGGATGACTACCTAACCAAACCTTTTAGCTTAGTAGAATTGGAGGGACGAGTAGGAGCGATTTTAAAGCGCCAACGGACAGTCACCGCACCAGAAAAGCAACGTTTGAGCTTTGAAAAGCTGGTAATAGATCCAGAGCGACGAGAAGTAACGCTAAACAATCAATTAATTCCCTTAACGGCTCTAGAATTTGATTTGCTGCGTTTTCTCGCCAGTCACCCTGGTAGAGTTTGGCGACGAGCAGAATTGCTACAAGAAGTATGGGAATACGATTATGTAGGCGATCAAAGAGTTGTAGACGTTCATATCGGTCAAATTCGCAAAAAAATTGAAATTGACGCAACGCAGCCAATTTTAATTCAGACTGTGCGCGGTGTGGGCTATAAGTTTGAGGCTCCCGATAGCCTTCCTTAATTGGAGAGGAATCAGAGGAGAAGTCAAGAACCGTTAATTCGTTCTCCTCTTGCTTGCTTACGAGCAGTGATGAAATAGAGTTTCTAGGTACACTCTAGCGGCGCAGCGATCGCCTTCGCTATTTTGCAGCAAAAACAGCGACAAAGCCGCCGCGAAAACTCGGTCTTGATCCCAATCTGGATGATTTTCTAAGTAGCTTTTGAGAGATTGGTGTAGTTCTTCAGGAATTTCAGTCAGGATACTAAGGGTATTGCTCATTAATTACCTCGCTTTTGGGCATAAATAAATATAAAAATCTGCCTCTACGTCAAACAACTTAGGCTGTTCTAGCTGTGAAACGTGTAAACCAACTTCAGAGGCAAGTGCTTTATTGTGCGCTAGGAGGGGGTAGATTTGTCAATGCTACGAAATGTTGCAATTGTTTCTAGTTAAGAAAAAAAACTACGAAATAATCAGGCTTTTAGCCTAAGTTTTGTTAAATAACTTTATATAAACTGCTCCGTTGCAACTCTCTGACGAGGAAAAAAATAATCCACAGGTGCAGGGATTTACCTATAACTACTGTTGATGATTGGGGAAAAAGCCTAAATATCTGTGGAAAACCTGGGGAATAACTCAGGGAAAAGTTGGGTAAAAAATAAGAATTACAAAGTCTTAAAAATCTCGCCTAAATTCAGATAGAAGGGCGCTGTTTTAATTTTTGGATAGTAGCTTGGATAGCCAAAGCGACTAAGGCCACAGCAACGATCGCCAATATAAAAGCGGCTAAAGTGCTTAAACCAACAACCAAAGTGCGAAAAGCAATGCTAATTTTAACAACTAAATCATTATCTGAATGGAGAGGTTTTTGAGCAAAGTTTTGCGAAATATAGCCAGTAACGCGGTAGAGAGCGATCGCAAGTCCTGACGCAATTACCGCCCCTACAGACGAGCGCCACGGGTTAGGGAGAGGTTTTAGCTCGGTGGGTGGTTCGATGGGGGGAGGGTTATTCATAATTTGAAGTTTAATCTCTATTACTAGACAATACCTGAACGCCTGTAGAAGTTAGCCGCGCCATAAATAGGTCTAAATCTTTTGGTTGGGCTAAGTTTCGTCCTTGCTGCTGCACTTTGTGGGCTTGCTGCTCGTTTTCGCAAAGTGCAAACACTGTAGATCCAGAACCGGACATCATTGCACCCAAACAACCAGCTTGTTGAAAAGTCTCTTTTAGCTGCAATATTTGCGGGTACGCAGGAATAACCACGCGCTCAAGATCGTTATGCAACCTTTGACCAATTGCAATCGGGTCTTCATGAATAATTGCTTGTACCATTAAGCTAGAATGCACTGCCGCCGCCCGTGCTTTGAGGTCTTGCTTATTAACAACGTAAGAGTTGCCAAACTGAGTGCGATAAGTTTGGTAAGCCCAAGCTGTCGCTACATCTAGAGCGCGATATTTACCTAACACTACATACAAATTATCTACACTAGGTAAGGGCGAGAGCATTTCACCGCGTCCTGTCGCGATCGCACTGCCCCCAGCAATACAAAAAGGCACATCTGACCCTAATTGACTGCCTAATTCTTGTAATTCTGATTGCGTTAATCCTAGTTGCCAAAGTAAATCTAACCCAACCAAAACCGCCGCCGCATTGCTGGAGCCTCCAGCCAAACCCGCAGCGATGGGAATATCCTTATCAATGCTAATTTCTACGCCGCCAAACTGGGCAAAAGCATCGGGAAATTCTGCCGCCATTAATGCCGCCGCTTGGTAGGCTAAATTAGCGCGACTTGTCGGTACTTGGGGATGAGTGCAGCGAATAGAGATAGTATCGGTACTTAGCGATCGCAAATTAATCCGATCGGTTAAATCAATGCTTTGCAGCACCATCGCCAGTTCGTGATAACCATCGGGGCGATCGCCAAGTATTTCTAAATATAAATTGATTTTTGCGGGAGATGTTAAAGAATAAGAACGCATTAGGGCTAATTATTAAAAGTTGCATTACTTTGTAGAGACGTTGCAATGCAACGTCTCTATACTATTTTTACAGCCCTAATGTCGCTAAAACATCACCAGCATGAGTAGAAGTATTGACGCTAGAATCTACGTGAGTAATTTTGCCACTGCCATCAATGATGTAAGTAACTCGTTTAGCATAACCACCACCATCGACATCGTAAGCTTTAATCAAAGTTTTATTAGTGTCGGCTAGTAAAGGAAAATTGAGATTGTACTTTTGAGTAAATTGTTGATGAGATACTTCATCATCAGCGCTAACACCCAAAATTACTACATCTTTGCCTTGATAATCGGAACTAGCATCGCGGAAACTACAAGCTTGCTTGGTGCAGCCTGGAGTATCGTCTTTTGGGTAGAAATACAAAACCACTGTTTTACCAGCATAATCAGATAGCGAAACAGTGTTGCCATTGGTGTCTTTGACGGTAAATGCTGGTGCATCCGTGCCAACTGCTAAAGCCATAATATGCCCTTAATATCAAGTTTTCTAGTCCTCGATATTTATACCAGTTTTTTCTAGCACAAATACATCTAGATAGCGATCGCTTCGGTGGGGTGTCCTCGCAGCAAATCCATTAATTCATCTCGGTAATCTTGAAATATAGAATTGCGCTTAACTGTAACCGTGCGATCGGGCAATTTAATAGACATTTCTTTTTGAACTGTACCAGGACGTGCCGTTAAAGCATAAATTCGATTGGATAAAAATACCGCTTCTTCCACGTCGTGGGTAATCATAAAAATTGTCAGGTTTGTTTTTTCCCAAAGCTCTAACATAAATTGGTGCATAGACTCTTTGGTGTGAATGTCTAACGCCCCAAAAGGTTCATCCATTAACATTACCTTGGGTTCGGAAGCTAAAGCACGAGCGATCGCGCAGCGTTGTTTCATCCCTCCCGAGAGCTGCTTAGGTAACGATTGGGCAAAGCTTTCTAACCCTACTACTTTTAGATAATAACTAGCTTTTTCGCGGCGTTCTTTTTTAGGCAATCCTTGTAACTTCAGTCCAAATTCTGTATTTTTTTGGACGTTCATCCAGGGATAAAGAGTATAGTGTTGAAATACCATTCCGCGATCGGGGCCTGGCCCTGTAACCCGCGCTCCATCAACTTTAACCTCTCCAGTAGTAGGGCTATCTAATCCGGCAATTTGGCGCAATAAAGTAGATTTGCCCGATCCTGATGCTCCTACAGCACAGATAAATTCCCCTTGGGCGATCGTCATATTAATATCTTTCAAGACTACTAAAGAGCCTTGCTTGGTTTCAAAGTTTTTGTTTAATTTATTGACTTGCAGATACATGATTTGCCCCTGGTTATGTGGTATATGCTCGAAGGTAGATTTATCTTTTTTGACTTGCCCAGCTACATGAAACTTTTAATAAATATTGAAATAGCAAGTCGAAGGTTAGCCCAATTACACCAATAACAATTAGCCCAACAAAAATTTCGTCAGTTCTTAAAAACCTTCCTGCCACGCTAATTCGTCGTCCTAAGCCTTCGTTTGCCGCAATCAATTCCGATACAATTACCAATTGCCAAGCAGCGGCTAAGTTGATGCGACAAGCATCAATAATTCCGGGGATAACGTGGGGAAAAATTACCTGTAACAAAGTCTGTATTCGACTTCCACCCAAAGTGTAAGTTGCTTCAATCAAGTCTTTGGGTACAAATTTGACAGTATCCATGACCATTAAAGAATTAAAGAAAAATACACCCATGAAGATCAAAGTAATTTTTGGTTCTTCGCCAATTCCCAAATATAAAATTAGTAACGGAATAAAAGCTGGTGCGGGCATATAGCGAATTAAGCCAAACAAAGGCTCTAGTAAGGCTCTAATACTGGCAAAACTGCCCATTAATATGCCCACAGGAATCGATAAAATTACCGCCCAAGAGAAGCCCACACCTACTCGCCATAGACTTGCTACAGTGTCTTTCAATAAATCTCCCGTACCCCATAAGCGCCCAAAAGCTGCCAAAACTTGCGCCGGAGAAGGTAAAAACTGCGGGTTCACATTGCCAAAAGTTGTTACTAGCCACCACAGCAAGAGCGGTAAGGCAATAGATGTAGTTATTAATCCTGTATTTAAAGATTTGGGTATATCTTCGCCAAGCCGCCAAAAAACCGTAGATTGGAGGCTTTTAGATTGCTTCGATGGCAGCATTGATTCCGTAGGACTCATGGCTTTGTGGGTGGTATATGGATTTATTTTTGAGCTTTCGCGGCGTAAGCTTTAATAAAGCGATCGTCAAACAGCTTGCTGAGGTCTGGCTTTTGCTTTGCTAGTCCAACTTTGTTTAGAAACTCGCTCATTTCCTGGGCCGCAAAAGCTAGAGATATTCTATCTGTGCCTGGTTGAAAAGCTTTGAGGTTTTCTTCGATACTAAAAATGTGAGTTCCTTCGGCGTATTCTTCGTATTCGGCGACGCTAACTCCGGCTCGTTTTGCCATAATTGCGATCGCGCTTTGAGCGTTTGTCTCGATATAATCTAAAGTTGCAAACCATGAGTCAACTAGCGCCTGTACTTGCTCTGGATGCTCGTCGATCAGTTTGCGCGTCACTACCAAATGATCGGGAATTGCGCCGGGGAAGTCTTTAGAGCTAAATATTTCCTTACTACCAGGACGCTTGAGTGCTTGGGTTGTAAAGGGTGCAAATACTCCCACTGCATCAACTTGTCCTCCTATAAAGGCGGCGGCGGCTTGACCTGTTTCTAAGGGGACAAACTGAATATCTTCAGGACTCAAACCTTCTTTTTCTAGTCCTAACAGCAACAAGAAGTGGTCTACCGTACCTGCTTCGGCGGCGATTTTTTTGCCTTTGAGGTCGGCAATTGAGTTAATGCCCGATCGCGCAATGATTTTGTCGTTGCCTGTAGAGTTGTCGTTTACCAGCACTACTACTTGATCTGCACCTCCAGAAACCGAGCTAACAGTATCGTTTAAAGTTTGACTATTTGCCGTAATTTGTTGCGCGGCTAGGGTATTAATAGATTCTAAGTATCCATCAAACCATTTCAGGTCTACCGAAGCTTTGTGTATCTCAAAGATATTTCGCTCTTGGGCAACTTGCCAAGGAATCCAGCCGGGCCACGCACTAAACCCTAAACTAGCAATGCTTTCTCCACTGCCTGCGGAAGATGAAACTGGAGCGGAATCGGTACTAATGTTTGCTGCTGGATTAGTACAACTGACTGTCAATGTCAAGCCAACTACAAATAAAGCAATATATGTAAACAGCGATCGCAGTCTCATGGCATTTTTCATCAGTGTTTTTCAAGCTCTAGTATAATTTATTACTCACTAGCAAGTAAATATATCTGCAATTTTCGCTAGATAATTTTCCTAGCATTTTGCAGCTACAGCAGGTTTGGCTATATGCGATCGCACCCAATCTAACCAAGTTTCTATTCCTGCTCCTGTTTTGGCAGAAATAGCAATTATTTTGACGTGAGGATTCATTTGCCTAACATTGTCTTCAATGCGGCTAATATCGACTTCTAAATAGGGTGCTAAATCAATTTTTGTAATCAGCAAGCAATCTGCTTGTTGAAACATAATTGGATACTTGAGGGGTTTGTCTTCGCCTTCAGTGATACTCAAAAGGGCAACTTTTAAGTGTTCTCCGACTTCAAATTCGGCGGGACAAACTAAATTACCCACATTTTCTACTAATACCAAATCAAAATCTGTTGGGTTGTACTGGTGTTTTAGTTGGTGGATTCCCCCCGCTACCATTTTTGAATCTAAGTGACAAGAACGCCCGGTATTAATCGCAATAACGGGAACATTATATTTACGCAAACGTTCCGCGTCTAATTCTGTTGTCATATCGCCTTCAATGACGGCAATTTTTAATTCGCTGCTCAATGCTTCTAGAGTTTGTTCTAATAGCACCGTTTTACCAGCACCAGGACTACTCATAATGTTTAAACAAGTAATTCCCCACTCATCAAAATGAGCGCGATTGTGGTCTGCTCCGGTTTGGTTGGCGTGAAGTAAATTTATTTCCAAGGCTGCGTCAAAGGTTTGGTGCATAATCTAAATACTCAACTCTATCAATTTTTAATTCCCTTCCCGACCTAATATCATCCATCGGCGACTTACATTGAGGACAAGCGTATTGAATGCCTATTTCTGGGTGATATTCAGCTTGGCAACTATGGCAAAATGCTATTAGTGGTGTTTCTTGAATAACCAATTTTACCCCAGCTAAAAATGTGCTTTTAGTTTGCACTTCAAAGGCAAATTGCAAACTAACAGGTTCAACACAAGTAAACTTACCAACAATTAAATGAATGCAAGAGATTTGAGGATTTTCTGGTTGACTTTCTTGCCAATTTTTAACAGTCAAAATTAGCGCCTTAGTCATGTCCGTTTCGTGCATTAATTAGTCCACTCCTTAACTAATTCTGGTTGCGCGTAAGGGTGAATATAATCGGGTTTTTGTTTCCTTGGTAATTGTCCTGATACTACCAAGTGACCCATCGTATCGCAAATTACCCTAGCTGCTAATAATGCCGTCATATCGCTGACATCGTAAGGTGGCGAAACTTCCACCACTTCTAAACCACAAATAGGCGCGCGTTGGATAATTTTGCCAAGCATATACAAAGCTTCGCGCGGTAACAAACCACCAGGTTCGGGCCAGCCAGTACCAGGAACAAACCCCGCATCAATGCAATCAATATCAAAGCTGATATAAACGCAATCTGTACCGTCTAAAGCTCTTTCTAAAGCAAAGTCTACAGCGTAATCTAAACCTTTTTCTGTAATATCTGTAACTGTTAAGATATTACTTGCTTTTTCTCGATAAAACTTTACGCCTTCGCGGGGAACTTGCCAACCGCCAATCCCTAATTGAACTAAGTTTTTAGGGGGAGCATTTTTAATATTTGTAGCATGAAACCAAGGACAAGTGTGCATTCTCTCGTCTAAATCTTTCTCTTGAGTATCGACATGGCGATCGAAGTGAATAATCCCAACTTTTTTATCGCCCAAATGCCGACAAATACCCCGTACTGTGGGATAACCAATAGAATGATCTCCGCCTAAAATAATTGGAAACGCACCAGAACTAAAAATATGAGCAATGCCTTTAGAAATTTGATCGAAAGACTTTTCATTATTGGCGGGAATTGTAAAAATATCTCCCACATCGCATAAAGTAATTTGTTCGCGTAAATCTACCCCCAATTCAAAACTATAGGGAGTATAAAGCGCGGAAATACGGCGGATACCTTGGGGTCCAAAACGAGTACCGGGGCGATAAGTTGTGCCAGAATCGTGAGGTACACCAACTACAGCTACATCAAATTCGCCAACTCTGCGGACATCTTCAATGTAAGGTGCTTTTAAAAAAGTATTGATTCCGGCATAGTGAGGTAATTCGCCGCGAGAAAAAGTAGGAATAGAGCGATCGCCGATACTTTCTGCCCCTTCTAATCCAAATTCTAAGCCTTTAGATACTTCTTGTTGCCATCCTGTTAAAGGTAGTTGCCTTTCTCTCTCTAAAGCTCTTTCCGCCTCGCTGGGAGCCTGCTGGGGATGAGATTCTAAACTTTCTTCTAGAGGGCGATCGCGATCAGTCATTTTAACTACTCCCTGGTATAAAACTGCATTCTGGCAACAAAAAACCCAGGAGTCAATAACAGTTGCGTAACTGTTACTGTTTCTCCCGGGCTTTTCCCCCGCCGTGTAACTAATATTTTCTAAATATCAGTTGCTTCTCTTGGACCTGACGCTTAAATTTTCTGCCACGAGCAAACATTTAAACCGGAACCCTAGAAGCCAATTAAGTTTTTTGTTTTAGCTAGTAATCTAAACTATTACTATAGCTAGTGCTAATTGATAGTAATATCAGTTTTTTCTAAATTGAAGTGTATTTATAAATACAAAATGTCAACTATTGAATCTAAAAGTTATAACTCTCTAACCTATGCGCCCAAAACAATCGCTAGAGCCAAGCGGAGTTTATTTTGTTCGCCTTTCAAAGTACAGTTGTTGGTAAAGATGCGTCATCAAAGCGTACCGATAAATGCGATCGCATCCCTTGCTGGGCTAGAAAATGGCTATACGCGCCGCTCGATATCGGAACTCGCCGCCGAAAATGCTTTAGGGTGGTTAATTCAAGTGGGTATACTGCGCCGCGAAGTAGATGGACAGGGAATTACTGATAGTTTTCGCCTTACACCCCTAGGTAGCCAGCTAATAGAACAATACGCTGATAGTGACTGGCAGCCATCAATGGGCGAAGTTTTTTCTAATGCCTTAAATCAATGGTTTAGATTACCCTTATAAAATTGGTGGCAATTAGTAGTTACAAACAAACACGATTGGGGAAGAATAAAACAAACAGTGCATCTTTTAAAATCTTCACCCGCCGCAATGGGTAGCTGCTTATGAAATCTTTAATGGTAGTGGGAACAACATCCCACGCTGGAAAATCTCTATTGACTACCGCTATATGTCGAATTATGTCGCGACGTGGCTGGCGAGTAACGCCTTTTAAAGGTCAAAACATGGCTTTGAATGCCTATGTAACTGCTAGTGGTGGAGAAATTGGTCATGCTCAAGCGGTGCAAGCTTGGGCTGCCGGGACGCACCCAACGGTAGAAATGAATCCAATTTTACTTAAACCCCAAGGTGATATGACGTCACAAGTCATTCTTAAAGGTAAAGCCGTAGGGAAAGTAGGAGCCGCCGATTATTACCAGCAATATTTTGATATAGGTTGGCAAGCAATTCAAGAATCTTTGCAGCAGTTAAGTACAGAATTTGATTTGATTGTTTGTGAAGGTGCGGGAAGTCCAGCAGAAATTAATCTCAAACACCGCGATTTAACTAATATGCGGGTAGCAAAGTATTTAAACGCGCCAACACTACTCGTAGTAGATATCGAGCGAGGCGGCGCTTTTGCCCATGTAGTAGGAACTCTAGCTTTATTAGAACCAGACGAACGGGCTTTAATTCGTGGCATAATTATCAATAAATTTCGGGGAATGCGATCGATTTTGCAACCAGGAATTGAATGGTTAGAAAACTATACAGGAATACCTGTAGTTGGTGTAATTCCTTGGCTAGAACAAGTATTTCCGGCCGAAGATTCTTTAGATTTATTTGAGCGCAAAACTTCTTCCTCTCAAGGGGATCTTAATATTACGGTTCTGCGCCTACCGCGAATTGCCAATTTTACCGACTTCGATCCGCTAGAATCAGAGCCTACAGTATCTTTGAAATATCTCCATCCCAAACAAGAATTAGGACATCCCGATGCGGTAATTATTCCTGGTACTAAAACTACCATTGCAGACTTGCAAGTGCTGCAAAAAACTGGCATGGCAGAAGCAATTAAAAACTATGCAGCTTCAGGAGGTACAGTTTTAGGAATTTGCGGCGGCTATCAAATGATGGGGCAATATTTAACCGATCCCGATCGCTTGGAGAGCGAATATACCAAATGCGAAGGCTTAGGGTTATTGCCGATCAAAACTATGATTACCGATTACAAAGTTGCCAAACAAAGGCAAGTAACTTCAAACTTTCCTCAAAGCGGCTTGCCTGTAGCTGGGTACGAAATTCATCAAGGGCGATCGCGTTTAATTGACCCCGATGCAGGCACAAGCGATTACCAGCCCTTATTTGACGATTCTAGCCTCGGCTTAGTAGATAAAGATCAATTAGTTTGGGGTAGTTATATGCACGGATTGTTTGATAATGGGGCATGGCGGCGGGCGTGGTTAAATCGTCTCCGGCAACAGCGCGGGTTGAAGTCTTTACCTACAGGCATTCCCAACTATCGAGAACAAAGAGAAAGTATGTTAGATGCCTTAGCAACTAGCATTGAAGCTCATTTGAATTTAAACGATATTTTGAAATAAAAATCATGGTTTGCGTACATTTTTTACCCGACAATATCTCCACCGAGGCAGAAGCCGGCGAATTAATCTTAGATGTCGCGGCGCGGTGCGGAATAACTATTTCTACAGGCTGCTTGATGGGTACTTGTCATGCGTGTGAGGTAGAGATAGACGATGGTCATGCAATTCGTGCTTGTATTACTGGCGTACCAAGCGGGCGATCGCATTTAACAATTAATCTTTACAGCGATCCTACTTGGTAAGCCAACAAAAAACCTGACAAGTTTTAGTAAAACTTGTCAGGCATCAGTCACAACAGCTTATTTGTTTGGTTGGGGAGTCATCCGCAAATAAGGCTTGATTTCTTCATAACCCTTGGGAAACTTCTCTTTCAACACTTCTGGATCTTTTAATGATGGAACAATTACGCAATCGCCGCCATCAGACCAGTTAGCCGGAGTTGCAACGCTGTAGTTGTCTGTTAGTTGCAATGAATCTATTACTCGCAAAATTTCATCAAAGTTGCGTCCAGTACTAGCAGGATAAGTTAGAGTCAAGCGCAGTTTTTTCTGCGGATCGATAATAAATACCGATCGCACGGTTAAAGTATTGTTAGCGTTGGGGTGAATCATATCGTACAAGTCGGAAACTGTGCGATCGGGGTCGGCTAAAATTGGATAGTTTAATTTAGCGCCCTGAGTTTCCTCAATATCTCCTACCCAGCCATTGTGAGATTCAACATTATCAACGCTTAATGCCAAGGCTTTAACATTACGCTGATCAAATTCTGGCTTGAGATGGGCTACTTGTCCGAGTTCTGTCGTACAAACTGGGGTAAAGTCCGCCGGGTGAGAAAATAGCACTACCCAACTATCGCCAGCCCATTCATATAAATCAATATCGCCGTGCGTAGAAGCTTGTTTAAAGTTAGGGACTGTATCTCCTAATCTTAACGCCATGAATTGTTACCTCTGCTCAAAAAGTCCTGTTGTCTACTTAGCGATCATGCCATAAAAGCCCGGTTTTCCGATCGGATTGTAGAGGATTTCATGAAATTTTAATAAGCGGGTGCAGCCAAGCAAGAAATAGTTATGCCCAAAATCGAACCAACAATTACCTGAAAAGGTGTATGCCCAAGTAATTCTTTTAAACGGTCTTCATTAAATTCGTGGTCTTTGCTAAATAATTCGTCAATCATTTGATTGAGAATTCGGGCTTGCTTGCCTGCCGCTTGACGCACTCCTGCCGCATCGTACATGACAATAACAGCAAAAATAGTTGCGATCGCAAATTCAGGACTTCCCCACCCAGTCGTTTGTCCGACCCCCGTTGCCAAAGAAGTTACCAGCGCCGAATGAGCGCTAGGCATTCCGCCTGTCGTGACTAAAACGCGGACGTTGAACTTGCGATTTTTGGCTAAGTCAATAATCAGCTTTGAAGCTTGAGCAATCAGACAAGTTATGACAGCAATATATAGCACGCTGTTATTTAAAATGTCGCCAAAATCCTGCATGGTGTTTTAAATAGAGTTTAGTGAGTGCGGCTAGTAATATAGTGCGCGAGTTCTTTTAAGGGTATCGCTTTGTCTCCAAAGGGCTTTAATTGAGCTATAGCGGCGGCTATTAGCTGTTGTGCCTGACTTTTTGATTCTTCTATACCCCACAAGCTAGGATAGGTTACTTTCTGCGCTTGTAAATCTTTTCCCGCAGTTTTGCCTAATTGTTCTTGAGTTGAAGTGATATCCAAAATGTCGTCAATAATTTGAAATGCCAAGCCGATATTTTGCGAAAAGCAAGATAGCCTTTGCAAGTCTTCCCCGGTCATTCCTGCTAAAACTCCCCCACAAACAACACTTGCTTCTAGTAATGCCGCCGTTTTATGGTTGTGAATAAAGTTCAAGGTTTCTAAAGAGACATCAGCCTTGCCTTCTGATTCTAAATCAACTACCTGACCGCCTACTAACCCCGCCGCACCAACCGCCCGTCCTAGCTTGGCTACTACCTGTAAAACTCGCTCGGCGGGTACATTGGAAGTATTCACAGCCACAAATTCAAAAGCATAAGCTAGTAAGCCATCGCCAGCCAAAATCGCAATATCTTCGCCATAAACTTTATGATTAGTCAATTTACCCCGGCGATAGTCGTCATTATCCATCGCTGGCAAATCATCGTGAATCAATGACATGGTATGAATCATTTCTAAAGCACAGGCGGTAGGCATCGCCATTTCTAACGTTCCGCCAGCCATTTGGCAAGTAGCAAGGCAAAGAATCGGACGCAATCGCTTACCGCCAGCAAGCAAGGAGTAGCGCATTGCCTCATATATCTTTTCTGGGTAGACAACAGAAATCGCCTGGTTTAAGGCTGCTTCTACAAGGCTTTGATGCTCTTGCAGATAAGCTGATAAAGAAAATTGAGCTTTTTCTGAAGTCATTTGCAGATTATCCATTGCTACCATTGGTTACTTCCTCAAGCTGCGGTTACATCCGTAATAATTTTACGGGGCTTTGGGGAACATAATTTAGGAAATTTTATGGGATTGGCAATAACTAAGTACAGTATTTTGCAGCAATATGGCTCTAGTCATCGGGCCAATGCCGCCGGGGACAGGAGTAAGATAAGAGGCAATTTGTTGGACTGAAGCAAAATCTACATCTCCAACTAAACGGCTTTTGCCTGTATTAGCATCCGTAACACTATTAATTCCCACATCGACAACTACCGCTCCCGGCTTCACCATTGAATCAGTGATTAATCCAGCAAGACCTACGGCAGGGATGAGAATATCAGCTTGCTTTGTAATAGATTCTAGGTTATCAGACTTGGAATGAGCTACAGTAACGGTTGCATCTGCTTCTAGTAGCATCAATGCTAAAGGCTTGCCAACTAAGATACTTCTCCCTACAACAACGGCTTTTTTGCCTTTGATTTCGATATTGTATTCCTGCAACAATCGCATAACCCCGGCGGGGGTACAACTGCGTAAACCGGGTTCTCCTCTTAGCAATCGTCCTAAATTAAGCGGGTGCAGCCCATCAACATCTTTATTAGGCTCTATTTGGTGTAGCAGGGTAACGGCATCTAAGGGTTGTGGTAAGGGTAACTGTACCAAAATTCCATCTACCCGTTCATCTTGATTTAGCGCTTTAATTACCTGTTCTAGCTCAGGTTGGCTAGTATTTGCCGGAAAATGCCGACCAAAGGAATTAATGCCTACTTTTTCGCAGTCTCGCTCTTTATTTCGCACGTAGGCAGCGCTGGCATGGTTATCTCCGACCATAATTACGGCTAAACCGGGGCTACGTCCTATTTGCGGTATCAAAGCTTGAATGCGCTCTAATAGCTCTATTTGCAGCTTTTGGGCTAGAGCCTTACCATCTAATAACTTGGCGGTGGTACTCATTAAGATTACACAAAGATTTTTCGGGAAAACTATATTAATGAATTAGAGTTTTTTCTAACTACAGCAAAGATATTTTACCTTTAGCTAGAAACAGCAGATAAAAATATATTTATCTATACTTTGGATGTTGACTGTAGATATTTAACGCTGTGACTCTACTTAACTTATATATTTTTATATGAAAGTGCAACCAACAAAAAGCTTCTATCTAATAACTTGTAGTCTTTGGGTTATCGGTGGTTTAGTTAGTTGTAGTGGCTTAGGAAACTCTAGCTTTAATGGCATCAATCTCAGAAATGTAACTAATATCAGCAACCTCAAGGCGCCAAACAATCAAGGTATAGTATATTTGCAAGGACAAGTAACTAATATTGTGCCACTATCTCAACCTTGGCAAGCTTATCAGATGCAAGATTCTAGCGGCACAATTTGGGCGATAACTAGCCAAAAAGGTTTGAAAATCAAAGACAAATTATTAATTAAGGGTAATCTGCGCTATCAGAGTATTCCGGTAGAAAGTCAAGAATTAGGCGACTTTTATGTTGAGGAACAAGAAAGAATCGAACATACCCCAGCATCACAGTCATGAGGGAAGGAACTATCAAGGTAGCGATCGCAATTCTCTACCAAAATAACCAATTTTTAATGCAATTGCGCGACGATATCCCCAACATAGTCTATCCCGGACACTGGGGCTTATTTGGCGGACACCTAGAATCAGGGGAAACTCCTGATATTGCTGTAAAACGAGAATTATTAGAAGAAATCGGTTATACACCACCAAACTTAATTGAATTTGGCTGTTATCCAGATGAAAAAGCCGTTCGCCATGTTTATTATGCTCCGTTAACAGTAGAACTAAATCAGCTAGTTTTACACGAAGGTTGGGATATGGATTTTTTGACAATTGATAATATAAAACAAGGTAGCTATCGTTCGGAAAAAGCTAAGGGTATATATCCATTAGTTCCCACTGCTCAAAAGATTTTATTAGATTTTACTGATAAAGTAATTGATGCTTAAAAAACTGATACTTAAAAACTGGAAAAGTTATCGTTATGCTGAACTTTTTATTGATCCTTTAACCGTTCTTATTGGTACAAATGCTAGTGGAAAATCAAACGCTCTTGATGGGCTAGAGTTTTTAAATAGAACTGCATTAGGGAAAGATATTCAATCAGCTTTGTTAGGTGATGAAACCCTTTGTTCTATTCGAGGTGGTGTAGAGTGGGCAGCATTTAAACCTGAAAATCAATTTACATTAGAAGTATTAGTACAGGGTAGCAATGAGCGGGTAGACTACCTCTACAGTATTACTATAGAAACCAAACCTCGCGTTCAACTTTTAGCTGAGTCTCTAATAAGAATTACAAAAAGACCAAAAACAGACAAAAATCCTCATAAAATTTCTTTGTTTCAAGCAGATAGTGACTCACCAGATAATCCTAGTATAGTTGCACGACTTTATAACACAAAGAAGGGTAAAACTAAAGATGTAAGACGCTCTAATTCTATACTAAGTCAGCTAACAGGGTTGATCTCTATTTCTCAAGATATTACTGAAGGTATTAGCATAGTTTCCCAAGTTTTAAAAAATATCTTTATTCTCGATCCTATTCCTTCCAAAATGCGTTATTTCTCACCTTTCTCTGACTATATACTTAGCGATGCTTCTAATATTGCTGGCATATTAGCAGCTTTAGCAGAACCTGAAAAAAGCCAGGTGGAAACAGAAATAACTAAATATGTTACAGATTTACCAGAACGAGATATTCAAAAAGTATGGGCAGAACCAGTAGGTAGATTTAAGAATGATGCAATGCTGTATTCTCAAGAAATGTGGGGACAAAATCAAGAACCTACCCTCATAGATGCGCGGGGAATGTCGGATGGAACGCTAAGATTTTTAGCAATTATTACAACATTACTAACACGTCCAGAAAACAGTCAAATAGTAATTGAAGAAGTAGACAATGGGCTTCATCCATCTCGTTCGGAATTGCTGATAAAAATGCTTCGAGAAATAGGAGAGCGTAGACAAATTGATATATTAATTACTACTCATAACCCAGCTTTATTAGATGCTTTAGGTTCAGAAATAATACCTTTTGTAGTTGTGGCGCACCGGGATAGTGAAACGGGAGAAAGCAAATTAACGCTACTTGAAAATATTAATAATTCACCTAAGTTGATGGCATCAGGAACATTAGGAAAACTTACGTCCCAAGGCTCTCTCGAACAAAGCCTTTCTAGGGTTAATTAGCTACAAGTATGAATAAAGTGCTAATTATTGATACCTCTATTCTTTGTGTTTATCTAGAAGTTCCTGGAAAAGACACTTGTGGATATAATAACAATCAATGGAATAAACAGCGCGTTGATGACTTACTAAAAACAGAAGAACAAAACTCAACAACACTTGTGCTTCCTTTAGCTGCGATTATAGAAACTGGCAACCACATTGCACAAGCCGGAACAAAACGTTATGAGATAGCTCAATCTCTAGCTGAAATTATACTCAAAACAGCAAAAGAGGAAACTCCCTGGGCAGCATTTACTGAGCAATCAGTTCTTTGGGATACACAAGGACTAAAAAACCTAGCGGCTGAATGGCCTAAGCTAGCGGGGCAAAGAATTTCTATTGGCGATGCTACTATCAAATCTGTAGCTGAATACTATGCTAGTAAAAGTTTTACTGTAGAGATACTAACAGGCGATGCAGGACTAAAGGCATATGAGCCAATAACTCCCGCCCCAACACCTCGCCGCCGAAAAAGCTAAAATTTGTCTTTAACTAAAACCAACGATTCAATGAATTTTACTCCTGCCGCGATCGCTTGGCACAATGGTAAACTTGTCAAACGCGAACAAGCTGCCCCATCCATCGCCAGCCATTCTCTACATTTAGGCGTTGGCGTATTTGATGGCATTATGGCTTACTGCAATAGCGGTTCTTACTATATCCATCGCTTGGAAGCTCATTTAGACCGTTTGCGTCATGGCTCATCGCAGATGGGATTAGAATTTAATTGGTCAAATACTAAGCTAAAATCGGGGCTTTTGGCGCTATTAGACTCAATACCTCTAAATAATTACTATATTCGTCCAATTGTTTACCGTAGCGGTGCATATCTAAACTTTAGCGATGATATGCCTGTAGATGTGACAATTTTGGCAGTAACTATCGCCCGTGACGAGGCATTGCCCCTTAGTTGTCATATCTCAAAATACGAGCGCGTTTCTGGTAAAGCGATTCCGGTAACGTGGAAGATATGCGGAACTTATGTAAATAGTTACCTTAGCCGCCGCGCTGCCCAAATGGATGGTTTTAATGATGCCATCATGCTTGATGCGGATGGTTTAATCACTGAAGCCTCCGCCGCTAATATTTTTTTCTTGCAATCCAACGCCGTTGTAACTCCTGCACTAAATGCTAATATTTTCCCTGGTATTACCCGCGCTACGTTGCTAGATATTGCTAAGTCGATAAATATTGAAGTAATAGAGCGCGATATTACACCTAACGAATTAGTAAATTTTGATGGCGCTTTCTTGGCTGCAACTATGATGGAATTAAAGCCAGTAGTAAGTATTGATAACTATAAATACGATTCATGCAGCCATCGACTATTCAGACAGTTTTTAACGGAATTTCGCCAAATTACTCATCAAAAGCCAAACTTTAGCTGATAGTTTTACTTAAGTATTTAACAAATCCCTGCTGTTTTAAAAACGATTGCACCACAGTAATTAAATCCATGCGATAAAGTCAATATTGAGCAACCTGCAACCTCTAGTCATGAACGTTTCGCCCTCTCCATCATCGCCAGACTCTAACCAAGGCAAACATACAATGCCTAACGCCGATTATCGAGAGTTAGAGCAAAAAAAACTCAGCCCGATGATGCAACATTATGTTGAAATCAAAGAACAGTATCCTCATGCGCTGCTACTGTATCGAGTTGGTGACTTTTTTGAAGTATTTTTTCAAGATGCTTGCACCGTTTCCGAGCAATTAGAGTTAGTTTTAACCAGCATCCAAGCAGGCAAAGAAATCGGACGAGTGCCAATGTCTGGCGTACCTCACCATGCCATAGACCGCTACTGTGCCATGTTAGTCGAAAAAGGATTTGCGATCGCAATTTGCGACCAAGTAGAAGATGCGTCCGTAGCAGCAGCGCAAAATCGGCAGGTGAAGCGCGAAGTAACCAAGGTAATAACTCCCGGTACGTTGCTTGATGAAGGAATGCTCAATGCTCGTCGCAACAACTTTCTCGCCGCCGTAGTCATGGCTGGAGAACATTGGGGTTTAGCTTACGCAGATATATCTACAGGAGAATTTCTCACGACTCAATCTAGCGGTTTAGAGCATTTAACCCAAGAATTGATGCGCTTGCAGCCGTCAGAAGTTTTATTTCCTACCAATGCCCCCGATTTGGGTAGTTTATTGCGTCCAGGTGAAAAGTCCGAACACTTACCTAGCTGCCTCCCTAGCTCTTTCTGCTATGCCCTGCGTAGTCAAACCCCTTTTACCCACCCCGAAGCTCGAAATCGGCTGTTGAACCGCTTTAGAATGCGTAGTTTAGAAGGTATTGGCTTAGAACACTTACCCCTTGCTGTACGGGCGGCGGGGGGATTGCTGGAATACTTAGAAGCTACCCAAAAAGAAAACCCTGTAGCCCTCCAGTTATTGCGGACTTACACCCTTACAGACTATTTAATTGTGGATAGCCAAAGTCGTCGCAATTTAGAAATTACCCAAACCGTCCGCGATGGAACTTTGCATGGTTCATTGCTATGGGCAATCGATAAAACCAGTACAGCAATGGGTGGTAGAGCTTTGCGGCGTTGGTTTTTGCAACCTTTGCTAGATATTAAAGGAATTAAAGGGCGCCAAGATACCATTCAAGAATTAGTCGAAGATACAGCGCTGCGTCATGACTTGCGGCAACTATTGCGGCAAATTTATGACTTAGAAAGATTAACCGGACGGGCAAGTTCGGGAAGTGCTAACGCGCGAGATTTGGTGTCTTTAGCTGATTCTTTATTAAGGTTGCCGGAAATAGCTAGGTTAGTAGAAAATGCCAAATCTCCGTATTTAAAGGCTTTGCAAAAAGTACCGCCAATTTTGGAACAGTTGGGGCATCAAATTCGCGCTCATTTGGTAGAATCTCCCCCGTTGTACCTCACTGAAGGCGGTTTAATTCGCAGTGGGATCAATTCTCAGCTTGATGACTTGCGCCTAACAGTCGAACAAGACAAACTATGGATTGCGAACCTAGAAGTTGAGGAAAAAGCCCGAACGGGAATCCCCAATCTCAAAGTTGGATTTAATAAAACTTTTGGCTATTACATTAGTATTTCGCGCTCTCGCGCTGACCAAGTTCCCGCTAACTATATCCGCAAGCAAACCCTCACTAATGAAGAACGTTATATTACGCCGGATTTGAAGGAAAAAGAAGCGCGAATTTTGACGGCGAAAGATGACCTTAATCGTTTAGAATACGAGGTTTTTTCGCTTCTGCGCCAAGAAGTCGGGGAAAGCGCAGAAATTATTCGCAATACATCTCGTGCGGTGGCGGCGGCAGATGTTTTATGTGGTTTTGCTGAAGTGGCGGTTTATCAAGGCTACTGTCGTCCGCAAATGGTGGAAGGGCGAGAAATAAAAATTGTTGATGGTCGTCATCCGGTAGTTGAGCAGTCTTTACCATCGGGCTTTTTTGTCCCAAATTCGACGATGCTGGGGTGGGAAGCAAACAGCCATAATACTCTAGAGAAGCCAGACTTGGTAATTTTAACTGGGCCAAATGCCAGTGGCAAAAGCTGCTATTTACGGCAACTAGGATTAATTCAGTTAATGGCTCAAGTAGGTTGCTTTGTTCCCGCAAAAGAGGCAATACTTGGAATATGCGATCGCATTTTTACTCGTGTTGGCGCAGTAGATGATTTGGCGACAGGACAATCTACTTTTATGGTAGAGATGAACGAAACTGCCAATATCCTCAATCACGCCACTTCTCAATCCCTAGTATTATTAGATGAAATTGGGCGCGGTACAGCAACTTTTGACGGGCTTTCGATTGCTTGGGCGGTAGCGGAGTATTTAGCAGCAGAAATTAAAGCACGGACTATTTTTGCCACTCACTACCATGAAATGAACGAACTTGCTTCGATGATGCCGAATGTTGCTAATTATCAAGTAACGGTAAAAGAATTACCCGACCAGATTATATTTTTGCACCAAGTTCAACCGGGCGGCGCAGATAAGTCTTATGGCATAGAAGCAGGAAGATTAGCGGGGTTGCCTTCAGTTGTGATTGGACGCGCTAAAGAAGTCATGGGGCAGATAGAAAAGCATAGTAAAATTGCCATCGGGCTAAGAGCAGGAATTAACGAGTTGTAAAGAACTGTTTGGCAACGCGATCGCATTGCTAAAATCATCAGTAAGCCCAGAGTAGTAGTTACTATTGTTACACTTGATTGCAGATTAGGTAACAAGCAAAAGCAACGTGATAATTTCAAATCTGGGCAGAAATTAATCATTTTTAGGAGAACATCGCTCGTGGCAATTCAATCTCAAGGACTACCATCAAACGATCGCACTCGTGAAGATATTAGCGAATATGTGGCGTATCTTCAACTACACATGGCTTTGCAAGCGCGAAACTTAGTTCCCACTCTCAACAAAACTGTAGGCGATAGCCGCGAACAACTGCTGCATCAAACTCAAGCAAATTTTGAAAAATTAGTATCTCGTCAAGCACTCTAAATAATTAACTTAGACCTGGCAACGCAACATCTAAGTTAATTAGTGCGAGGTCTAATTTGAGTGTCTAAAGAACTCAATCAATAGGGCGACGGCATAAACCCAGAAAGTGGTTAAAATAGGGGTGCAGCATCTTAATTAACTCTAGGCTGGATTCCAACCAGATGAATCATGACTTCAGTACTTCCTCAAAATCTAAACGTTGTTATTCGCACAGTTCAACGCCGTGATATAGAAGGAATTGAGCGTCTTTGTGCCGAATCTTTTGTGTCAGATAAACCGATAGAGGCTACAGAGCAAAATCAATTAAAACTACTGCGTCGCTGGTACGGGCTGCTGAAGTTTTTAAACTTGTTTCCCAACCCCCTGCAATACCATTTTTGTATTTACGTCGCCGAGCAAGCCAAGCGAGTCCAAGGGACAATTCAAATATCACCTTGCAATCGCACTCGTAGCACCTGGCGAGTAGAAAAACTATTGGTAGATGCTCAATCCCGCGCTCAGGGCGTTGGTTCAGCACTGCTACGCTACTGTTTTGAAGCAGTGGGCGAAGCTAGAACTTGGTTGTTAGAAGCTGATATTAATGATAAAGAATCTTTAGCTCTGTATCGTCAAAACGGCTTTCAAACTCTAGCTCAACAAACTTATTGGGAAATTACCCCGACTTTATTGCAAGAATTGGCGTTGCGCGAACCCGACTTGCCCAATCTTTTACCTGTAAGCAATGCCGATGCTCAATTGCTTTATCAGCTAGATACCGCCTCAATGCCGCCTTTGGTACGTCAAGTATTTGACCGCAACGCTGACGATTTTAAAACTAGCTTGCTAGGTGGCATAGTTCAAGCGATGCAACAATGGATAAATAAACTTGAAGTAGTCAGTGGCTACGTTTTTGAACCCCAACGCAAAGCCGCTATTGGTTACTTTCAAATTCGGATGAGTCGCCAAGGTACACAGCCTCACGTAGCTACCCTTACCGTCCATCCTGCCTATACTTGGCTTTATCCCGAACTACTATCTCAACTAGCTCGAATTGCTCAAGACCTGCCCCCTCAATCATTGCAATTAGCGTCCGCAGACTACCAGCAAGAAAGAGAAGAGTATTTAGAACAGATTGGCGCTAAAAGAGTAGAACACACTTTAATGATGTCGCGTTCGGTATACCACAAGCTGCGCGAATCTAAATTTGTGTCTTTAGAAGGATTGCAATGGTCAGAAATGTTGCAAGGATTTCAACCCGCCCGTAAGCCTGTAGCAGGTGGAATGTCTTGGCTAGGTCAACCCAAACAACAATTGTCTCCCATAGAAATCACAAACGAACCTATTAACTTAAATTCATCAGAACCTAATAGTTACTCCAATCAAGAGCTTCTGCCGCCAAATCTACCCGACTTAGGGCAAGAATAGGCATAGTACTTTAAAACCTATGTCATCAAGAATCTCAGCTTTGGGGTTGGATATTGGCAAAAAGCGCATTGGCGTAGCAGGTTGCGATGGTACGGGCTTAATTGCTACGGGGTTGACTACTATAGAGCGTCAATCTTTTGTTTTAGATGTAGCTCAATTGCAACAATTGGTGCTAGAGCGTACCGCGCAAATTTTAGTCGTAGGATTACCTTATACGATGAAGGGTGAATTGGGTTTTCAGGCAAAACAAGTGCAAAAATTAGCGCCTAAACTTGCTCAAGCTTTAAACCTACCAATAGAATATGTAGACGAGCGCCTGACTTCGGTAGAAGCCGAACAACTAATCAATCTAGAAAAAAAGTCTACGCACTTTATTGAGAAGGGACTAATTGATCGCAAAGCTGCCGCAATTATCTTACAACGCTGGCTAGACCTAAGACGCAGCAAATTAATAGGAGCTTTGGAGGCGAGTGCTAATGAGTAATGGGTAATTGGTAATAGTAGCAAATCAATACAAGCGTTGGTTTGGCCTCCCTAAAAACAATAGTGCAGTTTAACTCGCATCCCGTGATATCCTGAAAGCTGACAAATAGTACCTAAATAAACGCGCAAGTTATTTAGTTGCTGTTGTTATTAATAAATTGACAGTCCCCCATCGTCTATGTTTCCATCCCCTGAAGAAAACGATCCATCTCCAACAGCTTCCATCACCCTTACCGATGAATCTGGGCGAAGTCTTCCCTGTTATATCGAGCGATCGCTATTTGTAGGGGATATTGAATATGTATTGCTACTACCAGAAGACTCAGCTATCGAAATTTTCGCATGGCATGGCGATGGAGACGAAGAAGAAGCAGTTCCCATCGAAGATGACGAAACCATCGACGAAATATTTACTACTGCCGAAGCTGTACTAGCTGAACAAAATTTGATTCTCCGGCGTACAGCTTTCGCGCTCACAGTGGCGGGCGAACTTCCCCCGGTAGAAGATGCGGAATTATTTACTTTAGAAATTGAGGAAGAAGGCTCGGAGTTAGAACCAGAGCAATTGCAATTGCTGTCAAACTTCTACCATCAAGAGCAAGAATACTCAATCTATACGCCCCTGGATCCTTTACTCTTTTTTGCCAAAATGAACGCCGGAAAGCCGGAACTACTCTCCCAAGAAGAATTTGGTAAAATTCAGCCATTACTAGAAGAACAGTTATTTGACGAGATGGATTGAAGGGTAGTTATTTAGGGCATTAAACAAATGAAAGTAATGCAAAAAGCTTTCAAGTGGTCGCTTGTTTTACTCGTACCAGCCTTGGGAGCAGTTACTTGGTTAGGTTGGAATTGGTGGAGTGGAGCGACTTCTCCTACCGAAACCAATCGCGTAGTTTCTATTGCCGTCAAACCAGGAACTGCTGCCCAGCAAATTGGACAGCAGTTAGAAGCGGCGGGGGTAATTCGTTCTAGCCAAGCTTGGAACTTGTGGACGCGCTACTTGCAAAAACAAGAACCCAATGGAGGCTTTAAAGCAGGAAACTATCTCATACCGCCAAATCAGCCGCTACCTGCGGTTGCCAAGCAAATTTGGCTTGGTGAAGTTGTGGAGCTAAGTTTTACAATTCCTGAAGGCTGGTCGTTACGGCAAATGGGTGAATACTTTGAAAAACAAGGCTTTTTTTCTGCTCAAGAATTTTTGGCAGAAACAAAAAAAATTCCCAAAAGCGAGTATTCGTGGTTGCCTGCTAACTTACCTCACCTGGAAGGCTTTTTGTATCCCGATACTTACAAGCTAAATAGCGATAGCGTTACTCCCAAAATTGTTGTAAGGCAAATGCTCAATCAATTTCAAGTTGTAGCTTTGCCTGTATACAAAGAAGGTAAAAATAAAACAGATTTAGATTTGTTAGAGTGGGTAACTTTAGGAAGCATTGTAGAAAAAGAGGCGGTAATTCCCCAGGAGCGATCGCGCATTGCCGGAGTATTTGCTTCTCGCTTGCGTAAAGGGATGCTATTACAAACCGATCCGACGGTAGAATATGCCCTGAATATTCGCCAAACTAAAGAAAAACCTTTAACTTTTGCTCAAATCAAAGTTGCCAGCCCCTACAATACCTATGTTGTTCCTGGCTTACCGCCTACACCCATTGCTAGTCCTGGTATTGCTAGTTTAAAAGCCGCCTTGTACCCTGAAAAGACTCCTTATCTTTATTTTGTAGCCCGTTACGATGGTACTCACGTATTTAGCAAAACTTTGAGCGAACATACGGCGGCGCAAGTAGCTATTCGCCGACAGGTTTCGGCAAATTGAACCCAATTAAAAGTATGGTTATTGCATCACTACCGCCTAATTTTCCCTACTCTCCACTTACCCACTAGCAAAATATGGCATGGAACAAATATTTACAGCCAGACTTGAACTTACAAAGCTCAGTTTTAAGTTTGACTCCCGATATTATCAAGCAGTACGAGCTTAAAGGGCTAGTTTTAGATGTAGATGAAACCCTTGTACCAACAAAAACAACCTCCGCCTCCCCAGAATTACAAGATTGGGTTGAAAGCATTAGGCAAACAACGGCATTGTGGCTAGTGAGTAATAACCTTAGCGATGTTCGTATTGGTGGTATTGCCCGCTCTTTAAACTTGCCCTATACTTTAGGCGCGATTAAACCATCGGTGCGTAAATTGCGACAAGCAGTTACAGCAATGGATTTACCTGTAGAACAAATTGCCATGGTAGGCGATCGCTTATTTACCGATGTTATTGCTGGCAATCGTCTGGGAATGTTCACTATTTTAGTAGATCCCTTCCTCAATCCAGGGGAGGCAGTGCGCTCCTATCCAGTCCGCAATTTTGAGGTGCTAGTATCACAACTTTTAGGCGCTTCCATAATACCTAAACAGAAGTTAACAAAATAAGACGCTACTTCAGAAATATAAAGAAAATATTATAAGTTATTCATTTTTTAAAAATATCTGTAATGATAGATACAGTTCAAATAGAGTCAGCTTTATAAAGACTCTAGGCATAAATAATTATAAATACCTTGGTCAAGCGTCAGACTCATCTATAGAGGAACTGGCGCTTGACATTTGTCTATAAAAGATGTTTCAAACTATAGTTATAAAAATTGGTACTTCTAGCCTGACGCAACCGCAAACTGGACAACTTGCTTTATCTACAATCGCCACATTAGTAGAAGTTTTATGTCAGTTGCGGCAGCAAGGTCATCGGGTAATTTTAGTATCTTCGGGAGCAGTAGGGGTAGGCTGTGCGCGGCTGGGATTAACCGAAAGACCAAAAGAAGTAGCTCTTAAGCAAGCTGTCGCTGCTGTAGGTCAAGGACGGTTGATGCGGGTGTACGACGACTTATTTAATACCCTCAGTCAGCCGATTGCTCAAGTGCTGCTAACTCGCGGCGACTTAGTAGCCCGGAGTCGGTATATTAATGTTTACCGTACCTTTGCAGAGTTACTCAAATTAGGGGTAATTCCGATAGTAAACGAAAATGATACGGTAGCAGTTGATGAATTGAAGTTTGGCGATAATGACACTTTATCGGCTTTAGTGGCAAGTTTAGTAGAAGCAGATTGGCTGTTTCTGTTAACCGATGTCGATCGTCTTTATTCTGCCGATCCGCGATCGTTTCCCGACGCTCAACCAATTTCTTTGGTCAAAAACATCAACGAATTAGCCGAACAGGTACAAGAAGGCGATCGCCCCTCTAAGTGGGGTACAGGGGGAATGATCACCAAAATTGCCGCCGCTCGTATTGCTACCGCCGCCGGGGTGAGGACAGTAATTACTCAAGGGAATCCTTATAATATTATAAAACTCTTACAGGGAGAAGCTTTAGGGACGGAGTTTGAACCCCAAAAAGAGCCAAATAAAGCCCGTAAACGTTGGATTGCTTACGGTTTAGTACCAATGGGTAAGTTAACTTTAGATAAAGGGGCGATTAAAGCTATTGCTCAAGAAAGAAAGTCTTTACTAGCAGCAGGAATTACCTCTGTAGCGGGAAAATTTGATAGTCTTGAAGCGGTGGAATTATGCGACTTTAACGGTAAAGCGATCGCTAGAGGCATTGTCAACTACAACAGCAGCGAACTCCAACAGATTTTAGGACGGCATTCGAGCGAAATATCAACTATTTTGGGCTATACTGCGGCGGAAACCGTAGTTCATCGCGATAACCTGGTCTTGACTTAACTAGGGCGATACTTTTTGTCATTTGTAATTTGCACTACAGTTGTAGATAATTTTAAGGAGCTTGGGAACGTTTACGGTAGTGATGGTAACGAGCAAGAGCTTGATGGTGTCGGCGCCAAAAAGACCAATGGAAGATCAAGTCTAAAGACCAAGAG
>JAHHGY010000026.1 GCA_019359635.1 Chroococcus sp. CMT-3BRIN-NPC107 | reverse complement strand
TGAGTACTCTACCTGATTCAATCGCTGGTGAAATTAGTGAGAACTCTTTGACTTGCATTCAACATCAGTACATTTGGGTGACAACCCTCACTCTACCTGTTTTTGAGCTTAACCGAACCGTATTGGGTTCACAGAGGTGCAGGATTCATCCGAACACGGCCAGTTTTTTCTATTACTAATACTGCTTAACCCTTAACCAAGAAGTATTGATTGGCAAACAGAGTATCAACTATTGGCACTACGCGAACTAAAAAGACATCTTTATCTTGAGAAATTTTGTATATAACATCCTCCGCCAACTATACTAAACCCATTTAAAAGCATCATTAGCCAATAAAAAAAGGTGGGTAGTAAATACCCACCTTTGACAATCAATAACGAAGCATTAGCCTAGTAAAGATTTAGCTTTAGCTATTACATTCTCTACAGTAAAACCAAACTTCTCCATACAAACAGGGCCAGGAGCGGAAGCACCAAAGGTATCGATACCAATTGCAATTCCTTCATCGCCAACGTAACGACACCAGCCAAAGGTAACGCCAGCTTCTACTGATATCCGCTTCTTCACAGCTTTAGGTAATACAGATTCGCGGTAAGCTTCATCTTGGTCTTGGAAAATCTCCCAACAAACCATCGAAACTACCCGAACTTTTTTCCCTTCACCGCGCAACTGTTCCGCCGCTTTGACGCAAAGTTGAGTTTCGCTACCTGTACCCATCAAAATAAGGTCAGGCGTACCATCGCTGTCAGAGAGAATATAAGCGCCTTTCTCTACCCCTTCAACAGAGGTATTAGCTAAATTGGGTTGCGCTAGACGAGATAAAGCAATAACTGTCGGGCGAGTTTTGTTGCCAAATTTTTTGCCTCTAGCTGCCTTAATTGCTACTTTGTAAGCGCCACTGGTTTCGTTACCATCAGCAGGACGCATTACTAGCAAGTCAGGAATCATTCTTAGCGAATTTACGTGTTCAATCGGTTGGTGGGTGGGGCCATCTTCACCCAACTGGATTGAGTCATGAGTCATGACATAAATTACACCAGATTCTGATAATGCAGATAAGCGAATTGCGGCCCGCATATAGTCAGTAAAAACAAGGAACGTTGCACAGTAAGGAATTAAGCCCGAACCATCTAAAGCTAAACCATTACAAATCGCGCCCATACCGTGTTCGCGAACCCCAAAACGGAGGTTGCGGTTCTGGTATTGTCCTTTTTGGTAGTCTCCCGCGCCTTTAATCAAAGTATTGTTGGAAGAAGCCAAATCTGCCGAACCACCGATAAGTTCAGGGAAAACTGCTGATAAAGCATTTAAAGTTCTACCCGATTGGACGCGAGTAGCTTCGGCTTTGTCTTCAGGAGTGTATTTAGGTAAAACCGATTCCCAACCTTCAGGAAGCTCCGCTTCGTGCATCCGCTCTAAAGTAGCGGCTTCTTGCGGGTACTGCTCTTTGTAACGAGCATAGAGTTGATTCCAATCTTCTTCATACTTTGCGCCGCGCTCAATTGCCTTGCGCCAGTGATTCATCGCATCAGTGGGAATTTCAAATGGCTCGTAGTTCCAACCCAAGCTTTCTCGTGTCGCTTGTACTTCTGCTG
Organism: Chroococcus sp. CMT-3BRIN-NPC107; assembly: GCA_019359635.1. Taxonomy (GTDB): domain Bacteria; phylum Cyanobacteriota; class Cyanobacteriia; order Cyanobacteriales; family Chroococcidiopsidaceae; genus Aliterella. The sequence continues at coordinate 49,083 of JAHHGY010000026.1, read as the reverse complement.
CACCTAACGCCGCACCGTGAGCTTCGTAACTATCAGCTTTATTGGGCGAACCATAACCAATAGTTGTACGAACTTTAATCATCGTCGGCTTATCGGTGACAGATTTGGCAGTTTCAATAGCTTGATGGATAGCATCAATATTAGTATTGCCGTCTTCTACAACCAAAACGTGCCAGCCATAAGCTTCGTAACGCTTACCTACATCTTCCGTAAAAGCTAGGTCTGTAGAGCCTTCAATGGAGATATGGTTGTCATCGTAGAGAGCAATTAATTTTCCAAGTCCTAAGTGTCCGGCTAAAGAGCAAGCTTCACTAGCTACACCTTCCATATTGCAACCGTCACCCATAATTACATAGGTGTAGTGATCGATGATGGGAAAATCAGGCTTGTTGAAAGTAGCTGCTAAATGAGCCTCCGCCATCGCAATTCCGACACCATTAGCAATTCCTTGTCCTAGGGGACCTGTAGTAATTTCTACCCCAGGATTCATAAAGTTTTCGGGGTGTCCGGGAGTTTTTGATTCCCACTGACGGAATTGTTTTATGTCGTCAAGGGTCAAGTCTTCATAGCCCGTGAGGTAAAGCAGGGCGTACTGTAGCATACTGCCATGACCTGCGGACAATAAAAAGCGATCGCGATTTAGCCAAGCGGGGTTTTTGGGGTTGAACCGCATAAAACGATCCCACAGCACAAAAGACATAGGAGCCGCGCCCATTGGCAGCCCTGGATGTCCAGATTTTGCCTTTTCTACAGCATCAATAGCTAAAAAGCGGATCGAATTGATACAAAGTTCTTCGAGGGATTGGGTTGCAACAGCCATAGTCTCTTAATTATGAATGACGGGTTAGCAAGCAGATATTGAGAATGACACTTAAATGCTATAGATTTTCCTATGCACGTATTACCGATCATCCCATCAGGTGGTTTGACGGACAAGCCTTGTTTTTTTTAAAGTGAATTATCAGCAATACTCCCCAACAATTTTTTAGTTTTAAACCTAGCAAATGCAGCCTAAACGTACTTCTTAAAGGCTAAGGTGACGTTGTGACCGCCAAAACCAAAGGAATTGGACAAGGCAACATCGACTTTTAGCTGGCGGCTATGATTGGGAACGTAATCTAGATCGCATTCGGGGTCTGGGTTTTCTAAGTTGATGGTCGGCGGAATTTGGTCGTTGGCGATCGCCATTACCGTTGCTACCGCTTCAATCCCCCCAGAACCACCTAGCAGGTGTCCCGTCATAGATTTAGTCGAACTAATAGCGACTTTGTAAGCTGATTCTCCTAGAGCTTTTTTAATGGCTGCCGTTTCGGTAGGATCGTTAGCTCCCGTACTTGTGCCGTGAGCGTTGATATAACTTACTTGTTCGCTGCTAAGACGAGCATCTTTTAACGCTAACTGAATTGCTCTAGTTGCGCCTTCGCCCCCCGGTACGGGGGAAGTCATGTGGTAGGCATCGCAGGTTAGACCGTAGCCGATAATTTCCGCATAAATCCGTGCGCCGCGACTGAGGGCGTGTCCGAGTTCTTCTAGTAAAAGAATACCCGCCCCTTCTCCCATAACAAAGCCATCGCGATCGCGATCAAAGGGACGGCTAGCACGAGTTGGCTCGTCATTGCGGGTAGACAGCGCTCTGGCGGCGGCAAATCCGGCAAAGGGTAAGGCAGAAACCGCCGCTTCTGTACCGCCGCAAATCATCGCTTGAGCATAGCCTTGTTGAATTAAGCGAAAAGCATCGCCTACTGCATTAGAACCCGCCGCACAAGCTGTTACCGGGCAAGAATTTGGTCCTTTTGCTCCGGTGTGAATTGCCGTTAATCCCGCCGCCATGTTGGCGATCATCATCGGAACCATGAACGGACTACAGCGATCGGGCCCTCGATTCAAATAAACCGTTTGCTGATCTTCTAATACTTTAATGCCACCAATGCCTGTACCGATGATCGTGCCTACTTGGGCGGCGTTCAGTTCGTTGATTTCAAACTTTGCGTCTTTAATCGCCTGTAAGCTTGCAGCCACAGCAAACTGAGCGAATCTATCCATCCGTTTAGCTTCTTTGCTGTCTATGTAGTCTTGGGGATTGAAGCCCTTAACTTCGCCAGCAATGCGGCATTTGTGCTTAGAGGCATCAAACAAGGTAATAGGCACAATCCCACTGCGTCCTGCTAACAATCCTTGCCAGTAATCTTGGGAATTGTTACCTAACGGTGTAATTGCACCAATGCCTGTTACCGCCACTCGTTTTAAATCAAAATCTGCCATAGGTCTGTTAAAGTCAGCGATTAATCACCCATAACTCAAAAAAATTGTCTGAATATTTCGGGTTTGGAGTTTTGGACGTTGGCGGTTTAGTAAGAAACTTTTTTTTAGCTAAACTACACCGCTTTAACTCGCCGATGATACTGCTTCACCCGAAAGCTTTTGCTGTTTACGCTGAGGTAGCAACTTTATTGCTAATGTAATCTACAGCTTGTTGAACTGTGGTAATTTGTTCTGCTGCCTCGTCAGGAATTTCTACATCAAATTCTTCTTCTAAAGCCATGACTAATTCGACGGTGTCGAGGGAGTCAGCGTTTAAGTCGTCGGCAAAATTAGCGCTCGGTGTAACGCTGTCTGGTTCGACACTCAATTGCTCGGTGACGATGCTTTTAACTTTAGCAAAAATCTCTGATTCGTTCATACTTCAACGTCCTTGGCGATTAACTAATCAATTGCTTGATGGTTCTAACATTTTGAGCATACTTATCTTATCGTAAAGGCGCGATCACATAACTCTTGTAAAATGCTCAATTTTTCTAGATATCTCCTATGGGCAGAAGTATCATGTTAATGGCGACTTTTGGGCTTTGAAGGCTATGCTTTGGCAAGGTCGTCTTTTGGCAATGCTGCTTTAAACCTTTTTCATCCAATAGTTCAAGGCACAATATATTGATAGGCAAAACAAGATAATGGCGATGCCATCAAAATTCTCTGCCAAGATGACCAAATAATGCGATCGCTTTATATAAATCCTAATTACCTATGCTTACTCAACCACTAAAATATGCTTACTTTCCTGGCTGCGTTGCTCAAGGAGCGTGCAAGGAGCTTTATCAGTCTACTCAAGCTCTGACTCAAGCTCTAGGAATTGAACTAATTGAACTCAAAAAAGCTGCTTGCTGCGGCTCTGGCACTTTTAAAGAAGATTCGCAATTATTAGAAGATACGGTTAATGCCCGTAATATCGCTTTAGCTGAAGAATTAAACTTACCTTTACTTACTCATTGCAGCACTTGTCAAGGCGTTATTGGTCATGTGGATGAGCGTTTGAAGCAAGCGGCGCAAAAAGATCCGCGTTACGTTGAAAAAATTAATGGCTTGCTAGTTGCTGAAGGCTGTTCGCCTTATCGGGGAACTAGCGAAGTCAAGCACCTTTTGTATGCTTTGGTTACAGATTACGGTTTAGCAGAAATTCAACGCCGAGTCACAAAAACTCTCCAAGGATTGAAATGTGCGTCATTTTATGGTTGCTACTTGCTTCGCGCTCAATCATCAATGCCCTACGATGACCCCATTAGACCCGAAGCAATGGAAAATGTATTTAGAACCGTAGGTGCAACGCCAATTTATTATCGCGGCAGGACGCAATGCTGCGGCTGGCCCTTGGCTAGTTACGCTATGACAGAATCGTTCAAAATGGCGGGTACGCACATCACTGAAGCCATAGCTGAGGGGGCGGATTGTATGGTTACACCTTGCCCGTTGTGCCATCTCAACCTTGATTCTCGCCAACCAGAAGTAGAAAAAGTAATCGGCAAGAAGCTTGGATTACCCGTGTTACACTTATCCCAATTAATTGCTTTATCCCTCGGAATTGCTCCAAAACAACTAGGATTAGAGCGCCATATAATTTCAACTAAACCAGTTTTAGAAAAATTAGGGATAGCGTAGCAAATTCCATGCAAAATAACATACTTAGAGGACGCTATAAGATTGTTAAAGACTTGAGCAAAGTCTGAAGATGTAACTATCGGTCAAGAGCTAGTAACTGCTGTAGCTGTTTTAGGCAATCCATCAAATTATATTCGTAAAGATAATGCCGAAAGCGTTGCTTGTAAAGTTAACTCTTTTAACTATAATGTTCAATTTCGTAAGCTGAAGCTGACTTTCGGTATTAATAACCCAAGTAATTATTCAGGTACTCTCGACGATAGTACGCTATTGGGCTTAACAATCTATCTCGATCGACGAAAAATAGGAGAAAAGCAATTTTGGAAAATAAACGTTGCTAATGCTCAAAATGTTGCCTTAGAGGCAGAATGCTTGAAACCTAAACGCTATGGATCTATGTGTCTGCCGATTGTATTTACTCAAGCTGACTTGGAGTAATGTATTTCTAGTAAAACTTTACCGATAGTATTTCGTTCAATAATTAGTTGTACTTAATGGCGTTGCCTATTTAAATTTTCGAGAAAAGTTGCTAAACTTAGCATCTTGAAAGATTGAGTTAAATCTTATGCAAAAAAATTAAAAAATTGTCATTACTAGATAACTAATTATTCATATACTATGGAAATTAAAATACTGCGGGGGCGCTATAAAATTACCCAACTTTTAGGGCGCGGTGGTTTTGGTGAAACTTATTTAGCCGAAGACGGCGATCGCCCTGGCAATCCAATTTGTGTAGTTAAACAATTACAAGTTAATTCTAATTCTCCTAGTATATTAAAAGCGGCACAAAGATTATTTAATAACGAAGCAGAGATATTATACAAGCTAGGTAGTCACGCACAAATTCCGCAACTTTTAGCTCACTTTGAAGAAAATAATCAATTTTTTCTGGTTCAAGAATTTATTGACGGTCATGACTTGAGCGAAGAAATAAATCCCGATAGACGATGGAATGAAAAACAAATAGTAGCGTTTTTAATAGATGTACTGACAATTTTAAAGTTTGTTCACGGAGAAAACGTTATCCACCGAGATATCAAACCATCTAATTTAATTAGGCGCAAGCAAGACGGCAAAATTTTCTTAATTGACTTTGGAGTAGTTAAAGAAATTCAGCTACCAAATACTACGCAAATTAATAGTTACGCAACAATTTCTGTAGGAACTCCAGGCTATGTACCAAACGAACAATTAGGGGGAAAGCCCCGTTTTAGTAGCGATATTTATGCTTTGGGTATTACTGCAATTCAAGCTTTAACAAAATTGTATCCAGGACAAATCGCTGAAAATACTCAAACTGGAGAAATTATTTGGCGACCTCAAGCCCAAGTAGGCGATCGCCTAGCAAATATTTTAGACAAAATGGTCAAGTCTCACTTTCGCGATCGCTATCAATTTGTAGAAGAAGTGTTAGCAGACTTGCAAAATATTTCTATTGATTCCTTAGCTACTTTTGTCTCAAATACTACAAAAAATCAGTGGACTGCTGCTCATGTTTTTGTTGCCGGTTCGAGTCAACAGCCAACCACAAACAATCGCAGCGTTGGGCTACCGCAATCTAAACCAATCCGCTTACCGATAATTATTGCTCTAATTGCAACAACAGCGATCGCCACTTTTTATGTGTCTCGCTCGTTGCTACCGACGCAGCCCGTTGCCACACCAGTTCAAACTCCTCCATCTACCGCATTACAGCCCGTTGCCAAGCCAACACAGCAAGCAAATCCCCCAAAACCGATAATCCGGCGATCGCCCGTTGCCAAGCCAACACAGCAAGCAAACCCCCCAAAACCAGAGGTTTCTTCACGTCCAGTAAGTCCAACACTTCCTGCAACCTCAATACTCCCAGAGATTTCTTCACCAATAATTAATACAAAAATTAGCCCGCCAATAGAGCCACCAACCCCAGCTACTGAGCCTATTCCGCTCACTGAAGTTCAGTGTTCAACTACAAGCGCTAACTCTAATCGCCAATCTTTTGTTGAATCGCTGGAAGACTTAACCATTGGTGAAGCAACAGTGACAGCTATAGCTGAACTTGCAAGTCAAAATCATCGCAATCCATCCAACAGTCAAATCAAAGCTGATACACCTGCGGGAGTAGATTGTTTGCTCAATCCTCGCGACTCTGATAATCAATTTAATACTTTAAAGTTAGCTTTTGGAATTAACGATACAAATAAATATTTAAGCAATCTAAGTAACGGAACTAAAGTTAGGTTGACGGTTTACCTCGACAGAAAAAATATTGGTTCAAAAGAAGTAACTAAAGGAGAAATAAAAACTTGGGGATTAGATATAGCTGATGTCCAAAATGTTGCTTTAGAAGCAGAATGTATAAAAAGTAGCAATATTCCTAAAATTTGCCCTGCTCTTGTATTTACTCAATTGGACTTAAATTAACAAAATAGCTGTTGAGTCACTATAGTGACTCAACGGCTAGCTAATTAGAAGTTAAATCCAACTGCTACTAAATTTAGTTATTAGAACTAGCAGTTTCTTGAGGAGAAACATTCTGATTATCTGTCTTGGTGCTAGGTAATGTTTCTTGCTTATCCTCGCCTAAATTCACCTTCACTACTTTGTGTCTAGCTTCTTGAGCTTTAGGTAAAGTCAGCTTCAATATTCCGTCTTTAAACTCCGCTTGCACTTGATTATTTTCTACAGCAACGGGGAGAGGAATTGTGCGTTGAAAACTACCATAGCGCAACTCTGTACGGAAAAAGCCCTGCTCTTGAGCTTTGTTTTCGTAGCGGTGTTCGCCGCTAATAGCTACAGCTTCCCGCGCTACTTGAATATCTAAGTCTTTGGCTTCAACCCCAGGAATTTCTGCGCGTAAAACTAAGGCATCTTCCCGATCTTGAATTTCAATTGCCGGAGTCCAATTAGTAGAAGATTGCCGATTAATTCCTGCTAGTTCATCAAACATTCTATCCATTCGATCGCGCAAAGATTCCATTTCTGAAAAAGGTTGCCAACGTACTAACCGCATAAGTCAATTTACCTCTATTAATGTTCTACAAAAAACAGATGATGTTTGCTTAAAGTGCGATGAGAGATACATCGAGCCGCAATAGAAGTCTTTAGAAATTATTAGGCTTGATGTCTCTTGCCTTTGACTTTATATTGACTTATTCGCTTAATTGAGTAGGTAGGGTAAACTCTACCAAGTAAGTAGTATTTTATAGAAAAAGATCAGAGGGCGTTTAGTGACAACCTCAAATAAGCAATTTGCTCGCTCTTTTGGCGTTGATAGGTTGCCTATCAAACACGAGTTGCGATCGCTTACAATCCAAACCTAGATTAATTTCAAAATTCCCTTCTTGCAAATATAAAAACAGCGACCGCCAGTAACAGCACGATGTAAACTACACCATAACCTGCATTAGCCAGTAGAGTAAGAGAATTTGGTAATAAGCCTGTGCCATAAACTGCCTGATTTTTTAAGTCTAAACGAGATAAATCGGGCAATATTAAGTACAAACCTTGGGTTAAACGCTCAAAGCCAGGATTTTTGCTTATTCGCCCAATATTAACCAAATCTTGGCTAAAATTCCCCATTAAGTAAACGGCAAAAGTTAACAGCGTTGCCAGTACAGAACTTGTAAATACTCCCAAAACTAAAGCAACACCGATAATTAAACTTAACTGCAAAGCTAAAAATAGCGCCGCCAGCAAAATACTAATAAGCGAGTAGGTAATTCCTTGAAATTGTAATAACGCTAAATAAATTACCGTCATTACCCCTACAAGTAAAGCTAAAACGCTAGATAATCCTAAATGCTTGGCAACAATAAATTCGGCGCGACTAATTGGTTTGGCAATCAAAGCTAAAACTGTGCGTTTTTCAATCTCTTTGCTAACTAGCCCCGTACCCACAAAAACCGCTACAATTAAACCCAGGAAGCTCATTGCGGCGAGTCCAAAATCTAGAAAAATTTTATCTTCGGTACTAGCGGCAATCTGGGGCAGTAGTTGCATGACAACTACCATTAGCAAGGCATAAAAGCAAATAATATACAAAATGCGATCGCGGATGACTTCCCGAAATACATTGGTTGCCATCACAAAAATTCTGCCCAAACTCACTTTTATTTTCCTTTAAGGTGTTGACGCAACGATGGGAATATTAGCAACAAGCAATTGTAATTGTTGATCTGGATAGTCAGTAAGCTGCAATGATAAATTTTTTACATCATCAAGTAAAGCGGTAGGAATGCTAATTGTGCCAGTATTATTTCCTTCTGGCAGTAATTCCTCTGGTAATCCTTCAGTGTGGGCGCTGAGAGTTCGTCCGCGATCGTCGGTCACATTCATAAAGCTATACAAAAAACGTATAGTTTTAGCACTTTTATTTTTAAAATTTAACTTCAATACCAAAGCCCCACCAGAGTACCGAGCGGAGGTAACGCTTAAAGTAACATCTTGATTTGTGTTACTAATGGGGAAGCCTGGTTGCGGAGTTTCGGTTGCAGCTACTAACTGAGTTTTTGGTGCTACAGTATTAGTGCTTTGAGTTGTTTGTCGGACTTTTTGCGGTCTTACTTTCTTGCCTTGCCCAGAAATTCGCGCTTTTACAGTATTAAGAATATCTTGCTCTTTTAGCATAACTACCGCACCTTCTTTTTGCGAAGTTGGTTTGCGGACTTTTATTTTAGTTACTGGACGAGCATCGGGCTTAGTAACGCTTTTCAGGGCTTCATGTCCAATACCGTAAGCCAACATTGAACTTACATAGCCCGAAGCGATCATTAAGGTTAATAGAACTAAAGTTAGAATTGCCGTTAAATTTAATTTCATTTTAGTAAAGGTAAGAAAAAATCTAGCAAAAAAATAACAAAGCTTTTGTTATGATAATATATGCCATTGAAGGAGCAGCGCGAGAACTCGCAATTTTTAGCTCCACTTAGCAACAGTCGATCTAGCATCGATATCATAAAATGTAGTCTGCGGCAGTTGGCCGAGCGGTTGAGGCAACGAGCTCATAATTCGTGTTAGGCAGGTTCAACTCCTGCACTGCCGATTACAATTATTTCAATTATTCAGAAATTTTTTTTGTACCATCCAGAGGTGGAGGTGCTAACATTTGTAATCAAGCTAGGGGTGTCTGGACTTGCCAGGCTGAGATAGTCCCTTAGAACCTGAGACTGGGTAATACCAGCGTAGGGAAGCTGTAATTAGAGGTAATAAAGAATGCGGACAGAATGGATTGCCAAACGCCAGGGGCAAAGCAATGTGTCACAAATGCACTACGCTCGTCAAGGTGTCGCTACTGAAGAAATGCAGTATGTAGCAAAGCGCGAAAAGTTGCCTGTTGATTTAATTCGGGCGGAAGTAGCGCGGGGAAGAATGATTATCCCAGCAAACATCAACCATACCAATCTAGAGCCAATGGCAATTGGCATTGCGTCGAAGTGCAAAGTCAATGCTAATATTGGCGCGTCGCCCAACTCCTCAGATTTAGCGGAAGAAGTTGCTAAGTTACATTTAGCAGTTAAATACGGTGCTGATACTCTCATGGATTTATCCACCGGAGGCGGAAACTTAGATGAAATTCGCACCGCAATTATTCAAGCGTCTTCTATACCTATTGGCACAGTGCCAGTATATCAGGCATTAGAGAGCGTTCATGGCACGATCGAAAATCTGACGGCAGATGACTTTCTGCATATTATCGAAAAACACGCCCAGCAAGGAGTAGATTATCAAACTATTCACGCGGGGATACTAATCGAGCATTTGCCTTTAGTGCGCGATCGCTTAACCGGAATTGTATCTCGTGGCGGCGGTATTTTGGCGCGGTGGATGTTGCACCACCACAAGCAAAATCCTTTGTACACCCACTTTAGCGACATCATCGAAATATTTAAAAAGTACGACGTATCGTTCAGTTTGGGCGATTCTTTGCGTCCAGGTTGTACTCACGATGCTTCTGACGCGGCGCAATTAGCAGAATTAAAGACGTTAGGACAACTAACTCGCCGCGCTTGGGAAGATGACATCCAAGTAATGGTTGAAGGACCCGGTCACGTACCGATGGATCAAATTGAGTTTAACGTCAAAAAACAGATGGAAGAGTGTTCGGAAGCACCTTTTTATGTTTTAGGACCCTTGGTTACAGATATTGCTCCCGGCTACGATCATATTACCTCAGCAATTGGGGCAGCAATGGCGGGTTGGTATGGTACAGCAATGTTGTGCTATGTGACCCCTAAGGAGCATCTAGGGCTACCGGATGCGGAGGATGTCAGGAATGGATTGATTGCTTACAAAATAGCTGCCCACGCCGCCGATATTGCTCGTCACAGACCGGGTGCTAGAGATAGAGATGACGAACTATCTAAAGCTCGTTACAACTTCGATTGGAATCGCCAATTTGAACTATCTTTAGACCCAGAACGTGCTAAGGAATACCACGACGAAACTTTGCCCGCAGACATCTATAAAACTGCGGAATTTTGCTCGATGTGCGGGCCGAAGTTCTGTCCCATGCAGACTAAAGTAGATGCCGACGCACTGACAGAATTAGAGAAATTTTTGGCAAAAGAGACAGTTAAGGCGTAATAGTCAAATAGGTAACAGTTATTACTGCTACCTATTTACTCATTGCCTGAAATCGCTTTTGAATATCTGCAATTGTAAAAATTGACTGAAAATTTATTCCCTCTGACTTGTACAACTCCTCTCCTCCCTGCTGTCTATCTACGATCGCCATTACGTCGCTAACTTTATAACCTGCACCTGTAAGCCTTTCTACTGCCTTTAAAGCCGATTGCCCTGTAGTTACGACATCCTCTAGCACTACTACCGATGTACCCGCAGGTAAAGTTAAGCCTTCGATGTATGCCATAGTTCCATGCCCTTTAGCTTCTTTGCGGATAATTAAAGCAGAAATAGGACGGTTTTCGTAGACGGACACTACACTGACGGCAGTGACCATTGGGTCTGCGCCTAAAGTGAGTCCTGCTACAGCTTGCGTGTTGTTCGGAAGTTGAGATAATAATAAACGCGCGATCGCAGTTGCCCCTTGAGGATGTAAGGTTACTTGTTTACCATTGATGTAATAAGAACTTTTTTGTCCTGAAGAAAGCACAAAATCACCTTCTTGATAAGCTAAAGTGCAAAATAGATCGAGCAGATGGGATTTTAAGCTGGTTAAATCTGCCTTAACTGCCCAAAGTTCCGTATTTATCTGGTTGGGGATTTGGTTACTCATTATTAAAATTTAATAGTTGTGGCAAAGCCAAAAATAAGCTAACACTGATGCTAGATGCAACTATAAACACAATGTTTATAAGTGAGGAGAAACAACATGGGTTTAAAATTTAACAGTTTGGCAAGCGCTCTAGTTATTTTTACAGCAATTGGTACTGGTTCTACAGCCATAGCTCAAACTTCTCCTACCAGCGAGTATTCTCAGTCCGAAACCCTCGCCGATCGCTTTGACGAAGTGTTTTTTACTAGGGATAAAGATTTCTCAGAAAATCGTTCTTTCGGGCGACAACTAGACTTTCTTTTTGGTTTTGGTACGTTTGATACTTCTTTTGTAGACAATGAAATCAACGCAGATACCAAAGCAATAACCGTGCTTTACAAGGAAGCGCTGCTACAACAAGGTTCTAGCACTCCAGCAGTTCGGACTAGAGATTTACCTAATCCTTACGATACCTCAATTTTACAGTCTCCCCCTGTTGATGTTAATAGTGGAGTTACACCTACAGAATAAAAAAGTGATATTGACTTATCTTCTAAATTTAGAGGATAAGTTTTCTAGCTTTTGACCGGAAATTGTTTGCCTTAATAATCAACTTGTAAACTTTTTGCTAATATCACTAATATTTGGGCGTTCCTGTAGTTGGCACGACAAAAACTCAATTTAAGTCTAAAAAGCTGGTAGTTAACGAGCTTGAGTAAATCTATTTTAGAAACAGCGATCGCAAAAGATGGCTTTTCTGTGGTAGAAAATGTAATTGATAGTAAATATATTGACTTATTAATTCAATAAATCCCTTAGCCACACATAAGTACATTTGTCAAACTTTACCGCCAAAGCATTTATGCCCTCCGCAACGCTCTATTGATTCCTGAGATTTACACTCTTGCTTACAGCCAATCTATTTTGTCTTTAGCTAACACAGTTTTAAACGCTAACACACGTCCTGTTAAAGCATTTTTATTTGACAAGACACCCGAAGCAAATAGGATTGCATGGCATTAAGAGTCCTTGGCTATTGCACAGTTCTTCACCTGCTATTAATCCAACACATCGCCGGGTGCTGCACATTGAATACTCAGCTATAAATCTTTCTAACGGTTTGGAGTGGTGCGATTGAATAAAATAGTTAGGCTGGAAGTGTAGAAAACTTAAGAATTTCATGCAACCGTTACGAATTTTAGTGATTGGAGGTGGCGCAGCCGGATTTTTTGGTGCAGTAGCTTGTGCTAAATCTCACCCCCATACCAACGTTATTTTATTAGAAGCTAGTCGCCAGCCTTTAGCAAAAGTCCGCGTATCTGGTGGAGGACGTTGTAATGTTACTCATGCTTGCTTTGATGCTACGGGACTGGTGCAAAATTATCCTAGAGGTGAAAAAGCTTTGCGGGGTGCTTTTAGTCGCTTTCAAGCCACCGATACTGTTAAGTGGTTTGCAAACCAAGGAGTAAAGCTAAAAACTGAATCTGATGGCAGAATGTTTCCGATTACCGATAGTTCGGAAACAATTATTGAGTGTTTGACAAAAGCTGCTCATATTGCAGGAGTAGAGATACTGACAGGTAAAACCGTTGTATCCGTTGTTAAGCAAGCAACAGAATTTGAGATTGAACTAAAAACAGGAGAAAAGTTGACGTGCGATCGCATTTTACTAGCTACTGGTAGCAATCCATTAGGCTATCAAATCGCTCAAAGTTTAGGTCATACTATCGAACCCCCCGTACCATCTTTATTTACCTTTAATATTATTGATAAGCAGTTAAAAGAATTAGCTGGCATCAGCGTCAACCCTGTAAAATTACGCTTATTAGTCGATAAAAAAACTTATTTAGAACAAACAGCACCCTTACTAATTACCCATTGGGGACTAAGTGGCCCTGCGGTACTCAAACTATCAGCTTGGGGCGCAAGAGTATTACACGACTTTAAATATCAAGCAACTTTACTAATTAACTGGCAACCTCAACACAATAGCGAAGAACTGAAGTCGCAACTACTACAAGTAAAAATCGAAAATCCTAAAAAGGCGATCGCTCTACATCGTGGCATAGATTTACCTCATCGTCTTTGGCAGTATTTAGTTGCTCGTGCGGGGATAGAAAATGAACAACGCTGGGCGGAATTATCTAACAAAAGCTTAACCCAACTAATTAATGAACTCACCCAAGGCGCTTATCAAATCCAAGGTAAAGGAGCTTTCAAAGAAGAATTCGTTACCTGCGGCGGTGTCAATCTCAAGCAAGTCAACTTCAAAACAATGGCAAGCCGCATCACCCCAGGCTTGCATTTTGCTGGAGAAATTTTAGATATTGACGGCGTTACTGGCGGCTTCAACTTTCAAAGTGCTTGGACAACAGCGTGGATAGCTGGACAATCCATCGGCGATCTTTGCCCTTGATCGTATTTAAAAAATGTATCAAATCTTACAATTGCCTAGGTTAATCGCTCAAAAGTAATGATAAAGATTTGTAAACTACTACCTTAAAGGTAGAAATTACCGTACTAATTTGAGCATTGCTGACGCTAAAGCGTTCAATAATATTGCAATGGTTTAAAGAGTCGAACATGAAATTCAGCGAAATAGTTCAAAAACTAGGTGACAGTGCCACTAAGACCAGCCTGCCAGACAACGATATCGAAATTACCAGCATCGCGGCTATAGATGAAGCTACTGCCAATACTCTTAGTTATATAGAAGGAGGTAAATTTGCCTCAGAGGTCGCTAAAACTAGCGCTAGTGCGTTGATTCTACCTTTAGACGAAAACTTGCAAGCACAAGCACAAGCACGCGGTATAGCTTGGATTTCTACTTCACAGCCGCGATTATTATTTGCTCAAGCGATCGCTTTATTTTATCAACCTTACCGCCCCACTCCTGGGATTCATCCTACAGCAGTCATCGATCCTACGGCACAAATAGGCAACGATGTTTATATTGGCGCTCATGCTGTCATTGAAGCAGAGGTACAAATAGGCGATCGCGTTTGCATTCATCCCAACACAGTTATTTATCCCCAAGCACAGATCGGTAGTGGCACTACCTTACACGCCAACTGTACAATTAGCGAACGCGCTGTTATCGGCTCCGATTGCGTCATTCATAGCGGTGCAGTTATTGGGGCAGAAGGCTTTGGCTTTGTTCCCATTCCTACAGGCTGGTACAAAATGCAGCAGTCGGGCATTGTTGTTTTAGAAGATGGGGTAGAAGTTGGCTGTAATAGCACCATAGATCGCCCCGCCGTTGGCGAAACCCGCATTGGCAAGCAAACAAAAATTGATAATTTAGTCCAAATCGGTCATGGTTGCCAAGTTGGGGCAAATTGCGCGATCGCAGCGCAGGTAGGTTTTGCTGGGGGAGTAACCGTAGGAAGTCGCGTTATCTTCGCAGGTCAAGTAGGCGTTGCTAATCAAGCTAAAGTTGGTAATGGGGCGATCGCCGCAGCTAGAGCCGGAATTCTCAGCGATGTTGCACCAGGGGCAGTAGTTTCTGGAACTCCAGCAATATCTCATAAACTCTATATCAAAGCGGCGGTGATTTATAGTCGCCTACCAGAAATGTATCAAGCTATCAAAAAATTGCAGAAGCGATTGGGCGAAAAATAATTGTAAGTCTTTGTAAACTATGACTCTAAAGGTAAAAATTACTATCGAGCGTTGCTGAAAGTGCGATTATTTTCAGGGGAAGGTTTGCGAAAAAACAGAATTTATAGTCTCATTTTCGTCGTCCGGGGCGAAGGATTACTAGACCCTGAAGAAACCGAAGTTAGCGAAACCTTAGCCAAAGCTTTCAAGCAAGACGGCATTCAAGTTCATTTTCAGACCAATATCGAGCAAGTAAGTTATGAAAACGGTGTTTTTGCTCTAAAAAGATAATACTCAACAACTCCAGTCAGAAGCTCTATTAGTGGCAATGGGGCGCAGACCCAATACCAAAGCTTTGCAAGCTTCAATTAGCGGTATTGAACTTGACGAGCTTTGGTTATGTCAAAATTGATGATCGCTTCCAAACAACTTGTGAAGGCGTTTATGCCATTGGAGATGTTGCCAAACAGCCAGCTTTTACTCATGTATCTTGGGAAGACTATCGTCGCTTGAAGGCAACTTGGGGTGACGAAGAAAGGACGCGGGGCGATCGCGTTTTGGGTTATGCTACCTACACCGAGCCTCAAGTTGGGTGAGTTGGCATGACTTTACAACAAGCGCAGCAGCAAGGTATTAATGCTCATGCTGTTACTTTACCAATAGCTCATATTGCCCGCGCCATTGAGTGGGGTCACGATTTGGGCTTTTATCGCATGGTTGTAGACCTAGATACAGACAAAATACTAGGAGCAATGTTAGGAGGTTACGAAATTGCAAAGTTGGTTCGTGTATTTATATCTTTAATGGAAGCGGGGGCTACTTGGCAGTTGTTAAAAAAATCGGTACACATTCATCCTACCTATGGCGAAGCTTTGCCTAAGCAACGGCGCGGCTGCTAGTGGGGGAAAATATGCCCACCTGTCCAAATATGTGAGGATGCACGGATGACAACTAACTTGCAAGTTGGCGAAGTTTTTAGTAACTTTGCCTTGCCCAATCATCAAGGGGAATTGGTGCAGTTATCGCAATTTATGCAACCAGGCTTATTAGACAAAAAACTGGGATTTTTAGATGGTTATCCGCTAATTTTAGTTTTTTATCGCGGCTTTTTTTGTCCGCGCGATCGCCAACAGCTATCTCAACTGGTACAGTTTCAACAAGAACTTACAGTCAATTATTGTCAGTTAGCAACTATTAGCACCGACTCGCCTTTAGTCCAAGCTGCTTTTCGTGCGGGGTTGGGGGCGCAATGGACTTTTTTGGCTGATGAGAAACGAGAGGTTATTAAGCAAATTAATATTCTCGACGAAACTGAAGGCGAGTATGCTTATCGCGCCCAACCTTATACCTTTGTACTGAAACCCGATTTAACTATCCACAAGATTTATAATGGCTGGTTTTTTGTTGGGCGACCAACAATAGACGAATTGCGTCTCGATTTGCGTACCGTTATGCAAACTAATTCTAACTACAGTTACGAGGCATACAATACCCCTGAAGTTAAACAAATTCGCATTCCTCAGCAAGAGTGGTTCAATAATCAGCCATTGGGTACAAATGGTTTGCCTGTTGCGCGGGGAATAATAAGCTGGTTTGACTTTAAAACTGGCAACGGCGCGATCGCATCTTCAAATGTAGAAGAAGATATATTTTTTAACTTTACTGCCATTCCTGGAGAAGGTTATCGTACTCTCGATCGTGGTACAAAAGTTGAGTTTGAAATAGTTACAAGTAAATTTGGTCTGAGCGCTCGCAACGTGCAGAAACTGAAGCAAGATGTTATCAATTTGTAATCAATAGGAGTCACTGCAATGAAAATGAACTATTTAGTAATCTTTGGGGCGATAATGGTAACTTGTGGTTGTGCTGGGCAAGCAAAAATCAGTCCGCCTCCGGTAAATAATCCTACTGTAAATAATCCTAGTTCTACAAGTAAACAAAGCAACACGGGCGAAACGATTAAATCGGGTACTTTTGTTGCAGGCGAACACGATACTACAGGTGCAGTCAAGATTTTAACTACAAATGGCAAAACTTATTTAGAACTAAATGAAGCTTTTACTACTTCTAAATCTGGCCCAGACTTATATATAATTCTCCACCGCTCTAAAGATGTGCTGGCTACAACGTCGCCTCCAGCTTACCCACTCAAAGAAGGAGACTATGTAACTATTGCTCCCTTGCAAAAGTATAGCGGCAGCCAACGCTATGCTATTCCCACAAATATTAAGCTAGAAAACTATCAATCGGCGGTAATTTGGTGTCGTCAATTTAATGCGACTTTTGGCACAGCTACACTCAGTAGCTAAAAGCGCCGCTTCTAACGAATATCTAATAAAAGTGCGATCGCATTTTGACGCATCATTCACACTGTTTTAAATTGAAAATTACTAATTCTCCATTCAGCAAAGCTCAGATTTTTACCTAGGCAGTTTAAAAGGTAGTATGAGAGAAAATTGGCACAGTTCGTATAGATGGCTGAAATTAGCCCTGCTCTTCTCCATAGCTTTTGGCACAGTTATCTTTGCTAATCAGTACCGAAAGCAAGAGACAATGCGGACTTTAATTAAACAAGCTAGAGATGCTTGGGTTGCTCGTGACGCTGAAGCTTTAGCACGATTATTTACCCTTGATGGTGAAATTATTGTCCCAGGACAACGCTGGCAAGGGCAAGTAAAAATTCGTGAAGAAGTCACCCGTTTCGCTCGCGATTACTCAGACGTAAAGATTAATATCAAGCGAATTATAATTGAACACAATCAAGCCGCCGTAGAGTGGAATTACGAAGACACTCAAAAGGCAACCAACCTTCGTAATCAAGCTGATGACGTAATTATCGTTGATTTCAAAGATGGTCGGATTAGTCGGTGGCGTGAATATTTCGATACCAAAACACCACTTGTTCCTTAATTTTTGAGCTTGTAACTATTGCATTAATCTAATCTTTAAAATCGAGTAGCACGCCTGAAGTAATTTATCAAAGTTTCGTTACAGCGATCGCCCATAAAAGAAAATAACTTGGTGACAAACTAATCAAATACCCCATAGTTTGCCGATTGTATTACATTTCAAGCAGGATAAAAATCACCAATAATGAAAAATTCTAATCTTCATAAAAAAGCTTTAAGCCACCGCGATCGCCCTAAGCAAGTTATGCAGCCACAACTAGCAACGCTGTTGTTACTAGGTATTGTACTTCTGTCTGGTGCGGGTTTTACAGCTTGGTTTGCAGGTGTTGGAGGAATTGAGCAATTTTTTACCCAAATTCAGTTAATGCAAGACAACCCGCCGATGTTGCTAGAAGCGCCGATGGTGGCAAGAAAATATTTACTTGCGCCTACAGTGGTACTATTTTTAATCGCGCTCGGGGTCATAAAAATTTCTCCCCAACCCCAACCTTGGTCGCGAGTGCTAGTAGTATGTATTTTACTAGGTTTGACAATTCGCTATATTTTATGGCGAAGTCTTTCTACTTTAAATGTAGCCGACCCCCTCAATGGCTTTTTTAGCTTAGGGTTATTTTTTCTAGAAATGTTACTGCTTGTCAATGCCACACTTCAGTTATTTTTGATGCTGAGAGTGAAAAATCGCCAGCGTGAGGCAGATGTTTTAACCTTGCAGGTTTTAGATGGTAGCTTTCATCCATCCATTGATATTCTCATCCCAACTTATGATGAGCCAGAATTTATAGTGCGCCGTACTATAATCGGCTGCCAAGCTATTGATTACACTAACAAAAAAATATATTTACTTGACGATACTAGACGTTCTAAAATGAAACAACTGGCATTAGAGCTAGGTTGCGAGTATATAACCCGTCCTGATAATCTTTATGCTAAAGCCGGAAATCTAAATAACGCTATTCCCCAAATTGCTGGAGAGTTAATTGTTGTTTTTGATGCAGACTTTGTGCCAACTAAAAACTTTTTAATTCGCACAGTGGGATTTTTTCAAGACGAAAAAATCGCCCTGGTTCAAACTCCGCAAAGCTTTTACAATATCGACCCCATTGCCCGTAACTTAGGCTTAGAGAATGTCCTAGCACCGGAAGAAGAAGTATTTTACAGACAAATTCAGCCCATCCGCGATGCTGCAGGTAGTGTTGTTTGTTCGGGAACTTCTTTTGTCGTCCGGCGCAGCGCCCTGGAAGCAGTGGGAGGTTTTGTCACCGATTCCGTAAGCGAGGATTATTTTACAGGCATTCAGATATCTGCTCTAGGATATCGTTTGGTTTATCTAGATGAAAAATTAAGCGCTGGTTTAGCCGCAGAAAATATAGCTGCTCATGCTTTACAGCGATTGCGCTGGGGAAGGGGAACATTGCAGGCATTTTTTATTAAAGCTAATCCGCTCACTATTCCCGGACTGCGACCTCTACAAAGGTTAGGACATTTAGAAGGGTTGCTGCATTGGTTTACTAGCATATCTCGTGGAGGATTCCTGATTGTACCTTTAGCCTATTCATTTTTAGGCATTGTGCCTCTTAAAGCCGCCCCTACCGAATTGCTGTATTTCTTTTTACCCTATTACGTAGTGCAACTAACAGTGTTTTCGTGGTTAAACCAGCGTTCTCGTTCAGCTTTACTATCAGATATTTACACTTTAGTATTAACTTTACCTTTGGTAATAACGGTTATTCAAGTAATGCTAAATCCCTTCTCAAAAGGATTTAATGTAACGCCAAAAGGAACTCGCAACAATCATTTTTATTTCAACTGGAGATTAGCTTGGCCTTTAATTCTCTTGTTTATTCTTACCTCAGTAAGCTTATGGTGGAATTTGGGTAGATCCTTAATGAGGGGAGCAATGATGCCAGCGATGGCTCCAGAAATTGCCGAACAACTTCAAGGTATTAATTTGGGTTGGATTTGGAGTATTTATAACCTACTTTTAATTGGCATCTCTTTACTAATACTTCTAGATGTCCCCAAACCCGATTTACATGAATGGTTCGATTTGCGGCGGTTAGTGCGGCTAGATGTTGTGGGAAAAACCCTGTGGGGTGTAACAACAAAAATTTCTGAAGTTGGGGCTGAAGTTGCCCTTACTCAATTAGGGCTACCGTCTTTAGCCAAGGGAGAAACTCTGCCAGTACAAGTAGAAATCTTAGAAGCAAAGATTCTTTTGCAAGGACAAATTACTCAAACCGGATTTGGCGAACAGTTTCCTAGTGTGCAAATAGTATTTGAACAAGTAACCCTCGCTCAACAAAGAGTTTTAGTAGAAATGCTGTTTTGTCGCCCAGGGCAATGGAAACGTCAAGATACGCCTGGAGAATTGCAATCTTTATGGTTACTACTAAAAATATTATTTAAGCCTAGAATATTATTTGACCGCCAACAAAAAACAAGTGTAGTTTCTGTTTCCCAAGTTTAAGGGGTAAGGGAGCCGTCAATACTGTTGGCGAACTTCACAATTCACCATAGAGAAGCACAGACAACTGAAACTAAAATACAATTCAATGAGAAAAAAGATTGGTATCTCTCTACGGTGTAATAATTGAAATTAAAGGTTTCATGTATAGTGTTATTTGGAAGCTTTTGTTAGTGTATAAACTAATTTGGTTAACTACCTTCAAGCTTTTCGCGTTGATCTCTAATTAGCAACTTGTTTACTTAGTTTTAGCCTAACTCTTAAATTAGAACTAGGCTGTTATAAATGGAAGCAACAGCAAACGTTAACTCATCCTCTTTAACGAACTATCCAAGCGAGTAGCCCTAGAGATTCTAAAATACTCTTTAGTATTACTCAAAAATATGACAGACAAAAATTGGAGTTTGAACTTTTAAGCTTAATCTTTTAACAATAATTTATAACTTATATTAGATTTATTTATCATTTTTAAGAGACTTTGACCTCACTACTCTGGTTATTGATGGTTAATTTGACTCTGACCTGAAAGTCAACAGTGATTAGAGGTAAATCGGCAAACAAATAATCTTTCGTAAGTAGGAGGTTAATTGCGCTCTCAAAAGGAAAAAATGATACAGGTAGAAGATATATTTAAAAACTTAATTAATAAACAACCACCCCTCCATGAGTTTGCCTTTAGCTGCTACAGACCAAATACTTGTTGTTGATGATTCCCCCGATAACGTCTTTCTCGTTCAAACCATTTTGGAAGAAGAGGGCTATAGTATTACCACCGCCGACAATGGAGTATCTGCCCTAGCACAAATTGAGCAATCTCCTCCGGATTTAGTTTTGCTAGATGTGATGATGCCAGGGATGGATGGGTTTGAGGTTACTAAACGCTTGCGCGAAAACACTAAGCTGCCTTTTATTCCTATTCTCTTAATTACGGCTCACGATAAACCCAGTGTCGCTCAAGGGTTAGATATGGGCGCCGATGATTTTATTCGCAAGCCTGTAGAAGTAGATGAATTGTTAGCAAGAGTGCGGAGTTTATTGCGGCTCAAACACAGCGTAGACGAACGCGATCAAATTGCCCGTCAAAGAGAAGATTATGTATCTCGTCTCACTCACGACTTACGCACGCCCTTAGTAGCCGCCGATCGGATGCTGATGCTATTCCAGCAAGGTGCATTGGGTGAACTGTCGCCAACAATGCTAGAAGCGATCGCAACTATGGCTCGTAGCAATCAAAACTTGCTGCAAATGGTCAATACTTTACTCGAAGTTTACCGTTTTGAAGCTGGACGGAAAACTTTAAGCTTTTTTCCCATAGATTTACGTTTGTTGCTCCAAGAAGTGATTAACCAACTTACTCCCCTAGCGGCGGAAAAAAAATTAGCGATCGTTGCTGAACTGAACGAACAGTTGCCGATTAATAAAGTTATGGGCGATCGCTTAGAACTCCATCGCTTGTTTACTAATTTAATTGGCAATGCTATTAAGTTTACAGATCGTGGTTCTATTACTATTCGTCTCAATCCATCTATGGCTCCAAAAAATATTCCCCCGCAACAGCAAGCTCCAGCTTACGTCGCCATCGAAGTTGACGATACCGGATCGGGCATTGCTAAGGGCGAACAAGCAACAATGTTTGAGCGCTTTCGCCAAGGTAGTCACAAACGCTCTGGTAGTGGCTTGGGCTTGTACTTGTCTAGACGTATTGTTGAAGCCCATCAAGGTTCAATTCAAGTTAATTCCGAACCCGGCAAAGGTAGTGTTTTTATTGTCTATCTACCTGCTTAATAACCTATACTCAATCTACTTTTTGGCTGAATTGAAGAAGTAAAATAAATTTATTTAGTCTAGGAAAAATATTTTAATAGTTAGTTTTAGCTAGACAACCTACGGCATTTTTGTTAAAATTTTGTAATGGGGGTGGCTGCAAAAATAATATTTTAGTTAAGCCTTCCATTATAAATATAATATCAGAAAAGTCAATACATTGCCAAGGTTTTTGTTAATAAAATTAATTATTTTTTAAACTCAAAATGCTTACTCAAACAGCTATAAGTGAAGTTATCAGTAAACAGCGCGAGTTTTTTAGTAGCAATAAAACAAAGGATATAAATTTTAGGATTACCCAACTCAAAAAGCTAAAGCAAGCCCTTACAGAGAATTTTGAAATAATTGCTCAAGCTTTAAAAGCCGACTTAAATAAACCTCCCTTTGAAGCGTATCTTACCGAGCTTATAGTTACAAAAGAAATAGATTATGCCTTAAAGCATATTAAGTTTTGGACTAAACCCAAAAAAGTGAAGATGTCCTTAGAGCAATTTCCCGCTTACGGCAATATTTGCGTCGAACCCTTGGGAGTTGTCTTAGTAATTGGAGCTTGGAACTATCCCCTGCAATTAATAATATCGCCCTTAGTAGGTGCGATCGCCGCCGGCAACTGTGTAGTTCTAAAACCGTCAGAAAATGCGCCGCATACGTCTAGGGTACTAGCAAAGATTATTCCCCAATATTTTGTCAAATCTTATATAGCTTTAGTAGAAGGAGACAAAGAGACAAGTCAGCAGCTATTAGAGGAAAAATGGGATCGGATCTTTTTTACTGGAAGTACCGCCATCGGCAAAATTGTCATGGCAGCCGCCGCTAAACATTTAACTCCCGTCACTTTAGAACTTGGTGGTAAAAGTCCTTGCATTGTCGATACTGATATCGATATTGAAGTTACAGCTAGGCGCATTGTTTGGGGAAAGTTTCTCAACGCCGGGCAAACTTGCATCGCTCCCGACTATCTGTTAGTAAATAAAGCAATTAAGCAAGAATTGTTAGTAGCTGTTGCCAAGTATATAAAAGAATTTTTTGGCGACAATCCAGAAAATAGTCCCGACTACGCCAGAATTATTGACGATAAGCAATTTTCCCGATTAACCAACTTATTAAAAGTAGGGGAAATAGTTATTGGGGGCGAAATTAATGCTGCCCAGCGTTACATCGCACCGACAGTCATAGACAATGTATTACCAAACGCTGCGGTAATGCAAACAGAAATTTTTGGGGCAATTTTACCTGTGATTGCTTACGACAATTTAACCGATGCGATCGCAATTATTAATCAGCAACCCAAACCTTTAGCTATATACATCTTTTCTCGAAACAAAACCTTGCAACAGCAAGTATGCAGCCAAACCTCATCGGGGGGAGTTTGTATTAACGATACGCTAATGCAATTTGGAGTTTCAACTTTACCTTTCGGTGGTGTAGGCGATAGCGGCATTGGTAGCTATCATGGTAAGGCAAGTTTTGACACCTTTTCGCACCACAAAAGTGTCTTAAATAAATTCTTTCGCCTCGACTTTAACTTACGCTACCCTCCTTACAAAGAAAAGTTAGGGCTGCTTAAGAAAATACTTTTTTAACTAAAAGCGACTCTCTTAAAAAATAATCCGGGAAGCATAGTTACACCGCATTTTTAAGATGAGCCGCCTAACAAGTCTTTTAGCTATAACTTAAACGGTCATAATATCTTTTTCTTTTTCTGCTAGTAGCTCGTCAATTTTAGCAATATATTTATTCGTCAATTTTTGCAAATCGTCTTGACGATCGCGCGATTCATCTTCTGAGAGTTCGCTATTTTTTTCTTGCTTGCGAATCGCATCAATCCCATCGCGGCGAATACTGCGAATTGCAACGCGCCCTTCCTCTGCGTACTTTGTTGCCAGTTTCACAAACTCTTTGCGGCGATCGCTAGTTAATGGTGGAATATTTAACCGAATCGCCGTACCGTCGTTGTTGGGGGTTAAACCTACATCCGACAAAGAGATTGCTTTTTCAATCAAATTCAACGTACTGCGATCGTAAGGTTGAATCATTATAGTACTAGAATCGGGCGCATTGATATTTGCTAATGCTTTCAACCCCGTAGGAGCGCCATAATAATCTACCGTTACCTTATCCAACAATGACGCATTAGCGCGTCCCGTGCGAATTGTATTAAAAGAGCGTAAAGTTGCATCTACACTCTTTTGCATCGTACTTTCAGCCTCAGCTAACTTCACAAAAACCTCCGACAATAGTACCAATTGATTCTCCCATAACTGCCCGTTGGATGTTACCCCTCACAGACAGATCGAAGACAAGAATCGGAATATTATTTTCCTTACATAAAGCGATCGCCGTACTATCCATTACCCGCAAATCTTGAGCAAGAACATGAACGTAATTAAGCGTTTTGTAACGCTTGGCATGGGGATTGAGCTTTGGATCGCTGTCGTAAATTCCATCTACCTTAGTGGCCTTAAAAATCACTTCTGCGTCAATTTCCGCCGCTCTTAATGCCGCCGTAGTATCGGTAGTAAAAAAGGGATTTCCTGAACCTGCGCCAAAAATTACTACTCGTCCTTTTTCAAGATGACGAATAGCCCGCCGCCGAATATAAGGTTCTGCTACTTCCTGCATTGCGATCGCTGTTTGTACCCGCGTCTGCACTTCTCGCCGTTCTAAGCAATCTTGGAGAGTTAAAGCATTCATTACCGTAGCAATCATGCCAATATAGTCTCCTGTTGCCCGATCCATGCCTGCCGCCGACGCTTTGACTCCACGAAAAATATTTCCGCCACCTACTACAATAGCGACTTGAACGCCGCTATTGACAATTTCTGCTATTTCTTCAGCAATTTCTTCAACTATGCTTGGATCGATTCCATAGCCCAGGTTGCCCATGAGAGCTTCACCGCTCAATTTTAGTAGAATGCGTCTGTAAGGTTTGCCCATGCTATGTTAGTTTATTTCAGTTCTTGCCTCCAATTTAAGATAGCAGTAGTGCGGTGTTTTTTTATATCTGCCCCTCAAGTTTCACAGCAAAATTATTTTCTAGCGCCACATAACTGCACTACCTACTGGTTCTGTTTCTGTTGCTTCAATTATTTCCCCTTTCAGTAAAGCTGTGGTTGCTTTTGCTAAATACTCGCACTCTACGGCGTTTGCTTGGTTATTATCATCAATAGCTCCCCGATAGCACACTTTGCTTGTCGCATCTAGCAAAAATACCATTGGAATTGTACTTGCGCCAAAACTGCGCGTTACATCTTGGGTTGAATCCCACAAATAGGGGAAATTTAATTGCTGTTCGGTAGCAAATTTTTTCATATTATCAAAACTCTCTCCTGGGTTTTGATTGCCATCGTGGGGATTGATGCCAATGAGCGTAAAGCCTTGTGCTTGCATAGAGCTTTGCAGATTTTTTAATCGCTCTATATACATTTTGACATCGCTAGAGGTATTCGCCATAAAGACCACCCCTACAGCTTTAAACTTTTCTAAATAACGAGCTAAATGGTGAACTTCATTGTCTACGCCTCTAATTTCAAAATCTGGCGCGTAGCTACCAATAGCTGTAGGAGTTAGTTCTAAAGAAGTCATTGTTTTTATTTAAAAAAGCTAGCAATACCTTGATGCAGTCAAAAACTGATATCCAATTAGTTTATAGACTAATTTTGCGGCTGTAAATTGGGAAACTACGGAATCTACAATGGGTGCTAATTCCATGACATCACAGCCAATAACTTGATGATTAGCAAATACTTGAGCTAAAAACACCGTTAGATCGTACCAAGTTAATCCCCCAGGTTCGGGCGTACCCACTCCAGGAATTAAAGATGGATCGATGCCATCTAAGTCAATAGTTAGAAATACCTTTTTTGTGGGAATAGCTGCGATCGCATCTTCAATCCAATTAGGATTTTTTGCCACATCTCGCGCCCGAAAAACTGTCAAATTTTTCTCTTTAATTAAATCTGCTTCTTCCTTACAAATCGCTCTAATCCCAATTTGCACTGTAGGCAAACCCATATCGACAATTCGCCGCATCACGCAAGCATGATTGTGTATCGAGCCTTCGTATTCATGACGCAAGTCGCCATGAGCATCAATTTGAACTACTGTAAATACTTCGCTAGGATAAGCTTGACAATAGGCGGCTATAACTCCTGTCGTAATGCTATGTTCGCCACCTAAAGCGATCGCAAACTTGTTATCTTTAATCAGCTTAAATACTGTTTCTTGAGTAACTTGCAGCATTTCCTCGGCGGTAATTTTCGGCGTATTGCGCGTATCGGCGATCGCCTCTGCGGTGTAAATTCCTACTTCTAAACCAGTTTCTTTATCTAATTCTTCATCGTAATATTCTACTTGCTGCGAGGCTTCTAAAATGGCATCGGGGCCATGTTCGCAACCACGTCTGTAGGTAGTTGTTGCCTCGTAAGGAATGGGTAAAATAACCACCTTTGCTTGCTCGTAGTTGGTAGCAACATCTGCTCCCAAAAATGGCACTGTCAAAGTAGAAGTTTGTCGGCTCATAATCTATATAACTGAAATATGTATAATTGTAACAATTAGAATTTAAGTACGATCGAAAATAAAAAAGTGAGGAGTATAAGCCCCTCACTCCTCACACCACTAAGACGAAATCAAGACATCAGAATTGGCAGCACTCAAGGGAATGCTAATAATTGACTCGGATTGAGGAACTCGTTGCAATTTGGCTCCTATTTTCAGCAACTTATTTTCTAATTGTTCGTAACCGCGATCGAGATGATGCAAGCCTTGGATAGTAGTTTTGCCTTGGGCAGCTAAACCAGCTAAAACTAACGCCGCCGATGCTCTCAAATCTGTGGCAACCACGGGTGCGCCCGATAACATGGGTACGCCCCGAATAATTGCATGATTATTTTTGACGCGAATATCCGCGCCCATGCGATTCAATTCTGGTACGTGACGCAAGCGGTTTTCAAACACGGTTTCTGATACTAAACTATTGCCTTCACTTAACGACAGTAGCGCCATAAATTGCGCCTGCATATCTGTCGGAAAGCCAGGATAAGGCAGAGTTTCAATATCTGTACCTCGTAGATGACTTCCAGGAATAATTCGCAGACAGTCAGAGGCATCGGTAACTACTTGCGCGCCAATATCTCGCAACTTAGCGATCGCCGCCGTGAGATGATCGGGAATTACCGGAGAAATACTTAGCTCAGAATAAGTAATAGCTGCAGCAATTAAAAATGTTGCCGCTTCCACGCGATCAGGAATAATTGCATAATCGGCGGTATGTAAACGGGGAACCCCAGAAATAACTACTGTATTAGTTCCTGCACCCTGAATTTGCGCCCCCATTGCGTTACAGAAGTTAGCTAAATCTACAACTTCTGGTTCTTGGGCAGCATTTTCGATAATTGTTTCCCCATCAGCTAAAGTTGCTGCCATCATCAACGTTTCCGTTGCACCGACGCTGGGGTAATCTAAATAAATTCTTGCTGCCGTTAATCTTTTTTTATTGCCTTTAATATAGGCATTGACCATACCATGCTCTATTTGCACATCAGCGCCCATCAATTGCAGTCCGCGAACGTGCAACGCTACAGGTCTTGCTCCAATAGTACAACCGCCGGGTAAAGGCACGCAAGCGGCTCCCAAACGCGCTAGTAGCGGCCCTATAGCAAAGAAACTTGCCCGCAACTGACTAACCAATTCGTAAGGAGCTTGAGATTTGCTGATGGTGCTGGCATTAATGTCTAAGACATCGCCAGTTTGGCTAATCTTTACCCCCAACGATAAAAGAATTTCGCTCATCCGCGTTACATCTACCAGCGCCGGAACGTTACGCAGGCGGCAATTTTCTGGGCAGAGCAAAGCGGCGGTAATCAGGACTAAGGCGGAATTTTTTGCGCCGCTAATTTTTACGTGACCTTGTAATGGAGCGCCACCCCAAATTTGTAAAACCGATGGATCGGCTTCTGGAGAATTTGGAACTTTGATCGAAATAGGATTAGTAGTAATAATTTTAGCCTCCAAAATTTGTTGAGTATTTTTACATACGAGAATTTGGTCTTGATTTTACATTGATAATCGTCATTCGTAAAACTAGAAATTCTCGGAGATTTGTATTTGTAGATAGTATTGCTCCTCGTGTTTATACTGCCACGAGCAAGGCTAGTTTAAACTTTTCCCAAATAAAAAGCGCCAAATTTCTGTTTATTTAAGTAGCTATTGACAGCTACTTATAGATAAGAGATGATTGTAAATTGTCTCCAAAAAGATTTATAGGCGGAACTGGCGGAATTGGCAGACGCCCTAGATTCAGGTTCTAGTGCCGCAAGGCTTCCGGGTTCAAGTCCCGGGTTCCGCATTGATTCTACAGCCAAAAAAACCTAAATGCTGACAAGTCTACAAAATTCCTTTGTCAAGCAAATCCGCAAACTCCATTCGGCAAAAGAACGAAAAGAACAAAATTTATTTTTGCTAGAAGGAACTCATCTAATTGAGTCTGCTTGTGCGGTTAATTATCCCCTCGTCAGCGTCTGCTGTACCGAGCAATGGCAAGCAAATCATCAAAACTTATGGGAAAATCTGGTTGTAAAAAGCGATCGCTTAGAAATTGTGAGCGCGGAAGTATTAAAAGCACTCGCAACTACGGTAAACCCTGACGGTATAGTTGCCACAGCAAAGCGTAAAAATCCTCAAGAAACATTGCCTTGTACGGGCTTGTTACTAGCACTGGAAACCGTGCAAGATCCAGGAAATTTAGGCACAATTATTCGTACCTGTGCGGCGGCGGGTGCAACAGGATTGTGGGTAACTAGCAATAGCGTAGACTTGGATCATCCCAAGGTATTAAGAGCGAGTGCCGGACAGTGGTTTCGATTACCAATGGCAATAAGTAACGACTTAAGCGCCCTTTGCCAGGAATGTCAAAATTTAGGAATGCAAGTAGTCGCCACCGCCTCCGCAGCAAAATTAACTTACTGGGAATTAGACTTACAGCGTCCGACTTTAATTTTATTAGGGAACGAAGGTGCAGGATTATCGAGTCAATTGTTAGCGATTGCTGACAAACAAGTAAGTATTCCCTTAAATGCTGGGGTGGAGTCAGTAAATGTAGCGATCGCTGCTGCATTATTGCTATACGAAGCCCATCGTCAGCAAAGATAAATTTATTTTGTAAATAATCTAGCTATATTTTGTGGGATTGCTTTTGGGCGCATAGAAGCTGATTCTACCCATACCCACACTTCGGCTTTTACCACCAATAGGCGATCTTTTTTGCGAATTTCATAGCAACCAATAGCGCGAGAACCACGCAGTTCTTGAATCCAAGTAGTTATATCCAAATCCCCAGCAATAGCGGGGCTTAAGTAATCTACGGTTAGGCGACGCATCACAAATATGCTACCCAACTCTCGGTAGCTAGCGTCAAACCCAAGTATTCTGAATGTTCTATAGCAGCTTGTTCTAAATAACTTTGGTAAACGGCGTTATTTACATGACCTAGAGCATCCATTTCATAGTGCCTAACGCGCAATTGAGTTGTAAAGATTTTCATATCAAATAATTAAGTATTGTGTCTCGAACGAAAAAAAATCAATTTTTCCTAAAAAATTAGGCATCGTATCATAGTCTGCCGCAATAAAGTCAATTACGTTGCAAAATGGGGCTTTTTCTCAGCATTGATAAGCAAAGATTACAAAAGAAGTCGCCAAATCCATATATCTTAAAGGTTTCATCGATCCAAATCAGGCGATCGCACCTTAGAATGATTCATTGAAATATCGAATTTGTAAAAGTTTCAGCCATTGTGAGTTAAATTCATTTTATTTATCCCACATGGGGAAATTTTGTCCGTAGTTCTCAAGGAGATTAATAATGAATAAAGGTGAATTGGTTGATGCAGTAGCAGAAAGAGCTAGTGTAACCAAAAAACAAGCCGATGCCGTACTGAGCGCCGCTTTAGACGCAATTGTAGATGCGGTGTCCTCTGGAGATAAAGTAACTTTAGTAGGCTTTGGGTCATTTGAACGACGCGATCGCAAAGAACGCGAAGGACGCAACCCCAAAACTAACGAAAAGATGAGCATTCCCGCGACAAGAGTTCCCGCTTTTTCGCCGGGCAAATTGTTTAGAGAGAAAGTAGCACCCAACGGAGACGACTAAAAGCTTGGCACAGCCTGTACATGGAGGAAATTTAGCTTGGGCAGCAACCATAGCTGGCTGTCCTCCCGATGCAATTATTGATTTTTCTGCCAGTATTAGCCCTTTAGGGCCACCTAAAAGTGCGATGTCTGCCATCGTTGCTAATCTGGCAAGCCTTAGTCATTATCCCGATCCAGACTATCGGGAATTGCGAATGGCTATAGGCAAATTGCATCAATTATCCCCCGATTGGATTCTGCCGGGTAACGGCTCGGCAGAGTTACTTACTTGGGCAGGCTGGGACTTAGCAACCTTGGCTGCTACCGCTTTAGTTACTCCAGCTTTTGGCGATTATTGGCGCGCTCTTAAGGCTTTTGATGCTAATATCCATCCATTTCCGATTTTTGGCGCTTGTCAAGAGTTAGGTGCATCACAAGGCGATAGCGCAAGCGCGCAAGGGTTAGGGCTTCGCAATTTTTTGTTGTCCGCGCAATCAAGCCTCCACTCCTACTCTCCTTCGGAGCGGGGGCTATTATTAAATAATCCCCACAATCCCACGGGTAAGTTATTTAAAAATGAGTCTATTGCGCCCTACTTAGATGAATTTGCCTTAGTTGTGGTGGATGAAGCTTTTATGGATTTTTTGCCACCAGAGCAGCAACAAAGCCTAATCCCGCTAGTTGCCAAATATCCGAATTTAGTAATTTTGCGATCGCTAACTAAGTTTTATAGTTTACCCGGACTAAGGCTAGGCTATGCGATTTCTCACCCCGACAGGCTAAAACTTTGGCAATCTCGGCGCGATCCTTGGCCTGTAAGCAATTTAGCGGCGGCGGCGGCTATGGCAATTATTCAAGATACAGCTTTTCAACAGCAAACTTGGGATTGGCTACCAAAGGCGCGAGAACAACTATTTACAAGTTTGTCTCAACTGCCAGGATTGCAGCCTTGGGAGAGCGCGGCAAACTTTTTATTGGTACAGTGTACTAGCTCCGTTCAACAGCTTCAGCACCGCTTGTTGCAGCAGCACAGGATACTAATTCGCGATTGCCTTAGTTTTCCCGAACTTGGCGATAGCTATTTTCGAGTAGCAGTGAAGTCGCCAAGGGAAAACGAGCAATTAGTAAATGCGATCGCCCAATCCCTAATTAATTAGCGCCATTCTCAAAAACAACCTATGGCGGATCACGATTTAGTAATTATTGGCGGTTCTTTTGCCGGACGTTATGCAGCTATTTGGGCAATGGAGCAGCATAAAAAAGTTGCGCTTATTGAACCTGAAAAAACAACGCCATTTAATTTTCTTATACCTCATGTTTTAAGTCAGATTAGGCAAGTAAAAAACCAATTTTTTATTCCTGCTAATAACCAAACACCTCTTAGTTGGGTACAAGTTAGGCAATGGATGGAGAATGTCATTGCCAATATAGAGGAACAATATTCTTTAGCAATATTAGCGGCAATAGGCATAGATGTAATTGTTGGCAAAGCAAAGTTTAGCCGCGAACTGCTTATTAAAGCCAATAACCGTAAACTTAGCGCCCGTTCTTATTTGATTGCAACAGGCGCTATCCCAAAAACTATGGGAGTGGAGTTTAGCAATTATTTTACCCCTGCTAATATTGGGCAGCAGTTAGATGTAACTAAAGTAGGAAAAAATTGGGTAATTATTGGTGGCAACCCCGATAGTATTGTCTGGGCGCAAATTTTGCAGAACTTGGGTTTTAATATTACTTTGATTGTCAAAACGCTACAAGTCTTGCCTAGTCTAGACGCTGATATATCTTATTTAGTTCAAGCTATCTTAGAAGCCGATGGTGTAAGGGTGCTGACAGAAACCCCTGTTAGCCAAATTAAAGAAATCAATGGTAAAAAATGGATTCAGGCAGGCAATGAAGCTATTGAAACTGATGAGATTTTAGCGTGCGCTGGCTATCAAGCTAAGGTAGAAAACTTACATTTAGAAGCTGTAAAAGTTCAATACAATCAACGTAGCATTAAAGTAAATTCACGACTGCAAACCACAAATTCTCAAATTTACGCTTGTGGAGACGTAATCGGCGGTTATTCTGATACTAATATTAGTAATTATGAGGTGAAAATTGCTGTAGATAATGCTTTATTTTCATCGAAAACAAAGGTTAATTATCAAAATATTCCCTGGGCAATTGCTACCAACCCCCAAATAGCTCAAGTAGGATTTACTGAAACCCAAGCAAAACAATTCTATAGCGATGTTGTGGTATCAAAGCACTACTTTAAAAATATAGCGGCGACCCAATTAACAGAAGAAACTACCGGGATATATAAATTAGTTACCCACCGCAACGGAGAAATATTAGGAGCAACAATAATTAATTCTCAAGCGGGGGAATTAATTAATATTATTGCTTTAGCGATCGCCCAAAAAATAAAAATAGAAGCAATTTCTCATTTATTCCCCATATATCCCAGCTTCTCAGAAATCTTTGCTTTCGGGCGCTAAGTTCGCGCTAAAATCTTAAACGGGACAAGATATTTAGCTTGTCGGTGGTTTTTCCCTTACTAATTCATCCCCTACAGGTTATGCAAACCCTGACAAACCCAGCAAATCAGCAACTAGATACTACCATCCACCGACGCAAAACTCGACCAGTCAAAGTCGGTAATATTACCATTGGCGGCGGCTACCCAGTGGTAGTGCAGTCGATGATTAACGAAGACACTTTAGATATAGATGGTTCGGTAGCAGCAATTCGTCGTCTGCATGAAATTGGCTGTGAAATTGTTCGCGTCACTGTACCAAGTATGGCGCACGCCAAAGCTTTAGCAGAAATTAAGCAAAAATTAGCCCTGACTTATCAAAGCGTCCCCTTGGTTGCTGACGTACATCATAATGGGATGAAAATCGCCCTAGAAGTTGCCAAACACGTCGATAAAGTCCGCATCAATCCAGGACTCTATGTATTTGAAAAACCAAAAACTACCGAATATACCCAAGCAGACTTTGATGAAATTGGGGAGAAAATCCGCGAAACTTTAAAACCATTAGTAGTATCATTGCGCGATCGCGGTAAAGCAATGAGAATCGGCGTAAATCACGGATCTTTAGCCGAAAGGATGCTATTTACCTATGGCGACACTCCCGAAGGCATGGTAGAGTCGGCGCTAGAATTTATCCGTATCTGCGAGTCTCTAGACTTTGGCAATATCGTAATTTCCCTTAAAGCCTCCCGCGTTCCAGTAATGGTAGCTGCTTACCGCTTAATGGCGCGGCGTATGGACGAATTAGGGATGGATTACCCCTTACATTTAGGCGTTACCGAAGCCGGAGATGGAGAGTACGGGCGCATTAAGTCAACGGCGGGAATTGCGCCACTTTTAGCCGATGGAATTGGCGATACGATCCGCGTATCAATTACTGAAGCGCCAGAAAAAGAAATCCCCGTTTGTTACAGCATTCTGCAAGCCTTGGGATTGCGAAAAACAATGGTGGAATACGTTGCTTGTCCTTCTTGCGGTCGAACTTTGTTTAATTTAGAAGAAGTATTGCACGAAGTACGAGAAGCAACAAAACACTTAACAGGCTTAGATATCGCCGTTATGGGTTGTATTGTTAATGGCCCTGGAGAAATGGCAGATGCTGATTATGGCTATGTCGGCAAGCAACCAGGTTATATTTCTTTGTATCGCGGTCGAGAAGAAATTAAAAAAGTCCCAGAAACTGAAGGAGTTAAGGAACTAATTAATTTAATTAAAGCTGACGATCGCTGGATCGATCCCTAAGAGTTCTTACTCAAGCCCTTGTTAGCTACCTGTGTTAAATTGGGCGTACTACAACCACGAGCATTTTTCTCCGGTTACAGCAGTCATTATGGCAATTTCAAAACAAGGGCTTGTGATAGGTGCTACCGCCGCAATGTTAACGGCATTTGCTGTCAACATCTCTGGCGTTTATTCACCGGGTAAAGCTTTTTTTAAAGAAAGTCCCAAAGAATTAGTAGATGAAGTTTGGCAAGTTATCGATCGCAGTTATGTAGATGGCACATTTAACCAAGTAGATTGGCAAAATGTCCGTAAAGAATATTTAAGCCGCACCTATACAACTAAACAGGATGCCTACAAAGCTATCCGCCAGATGCTGGAGAAGCTAGAAGATCCTTACACTCGCTTCATGGACCCGGAAGAATTTAAGAGTTTGCAAGTAGAAACTTCAGGAGAACTTTCAGGTATTGGCATTCAAATCGCCCCGGATGAAAAAACTAAAAAAATAACTGTAATTGCCCCGATGGAAGGCACTCCGGCGGCGGCGGCGGGAATTTTGGCAAAAGATATCATCCTCAAAATTGATAATAAAAGCACTCAAGGGATGAATATTAATGAAGCCGTATCGTTAATTCGCGGTAAGCCAGGTACAGAAGTTAGCATTACAATTATGCGAAACAAGCAGCAAAAGCAGTTTCGTGTCAAACGCGCAAAAATTGAACTGCACCCAGTCCGCTACAGCTATCAAAGCGGTGCTAATGGCGGTACGGGTTACATTCGCCTAAATCAGTTTAGTGCTAACGCTTCCTCCGAAATGCGTAATGCTATTAAAGATTTGGAGAAAAAAAAGGTAGCTGGATATATCTTAGATTTACGCTCAAATCCCGGCGGATTGCTCTACTCTAGTGTCGAAATTGCCCAAATGTGGCTAGATGAAGGCACAATTGTGTCTACGGTAGATCGGCGCGGCACAAGAGACCTAGAAAAAGCCAAAAATCGCGCTCTTACTGATAAACCAGTAGTGGTATTGGTAGATGGTGGATCGGCAAGTGCTAGTGAAATCCTTTCCGGCGCATTACAAGACAATAAACGGGCTGTTTTGGTAGGGACAAAAACCTTTGGCAAAGGCTTAGTACAATCGGTGCGGAGTTTAGGCGATGGGGAATCAGCAATAGCAGTAACGATCTCTAAATACTTTACTCCTAGCGGTCGCGATATCAATAAAGCTGGAATTAAGCCCGATGTGATATTGGAACTAACCGAAAAACAAAAAGAAAAGTTAGTAAGCGATCGCACAAAGGTAGGCACTCCCGGCGATCCTCAGTACGACAAAGCAATCTCCGTTCTAAATCAACAAATAGCCGCCCAGCGTACTAGAGCCGAAGCAGTGCGATAGTTTTATACAGGCTGGCATTTGCCCGCGCGAATTAAACCAATCCGTCGCGCGATCGCTTCTTCTTTGGAAGAAAAAGGTCCCCACTGTTGTTCTACTTCCGTAGTCGATGGCTCGGTAGAGATTATTTCGCAATTGCCAGGGGATAGCTTGACAATATACCAAGATTGGCGATCGGAAACTGGGAATTGGGGATTGGTCATTGGGAGTTAAAAACTAATTAATTACCTATTATCCATTACCCATCACTTAAAATTCTTGCCCTATTTTTTCGGGTATTTCTTAAAGATGGTTGCAACAACGACGACGTTTTCAAAAGTACCCACTTAAAGGTAAAAGTTCGCAATTCTACGATAAAGTTCTCAGCTTGAGGTAAGTAGGCCGTGATTCGATCTTAGTCTTGCCAATTGTGTTAATTGATTCGTAGCCTAGAATTTATCCTTGTTAATTTGAGGTAAAAATTGCTGTAAAATTAACGGTTTGCACTAAATTATTATACTTGCACTGAGGGAGTTGTTATTATGGCGCGGATGTATTATGACACAGATGCCAATTTAGATTTATTAGCTCAAAAAACTATCGCAATTATTGGTTATGGCTCTCAAGGTCACGCTCACGCCCTAAATCTCAAAGATAGTGGTATGAACGTAATTGTCGGGCTGTATCCAGGTAGCAAATCCGCAGAAAAAGCTAAAAGTGCAGGTATTCCCGTGCATTCCGTCGCTGATGCGGCAAAAACCGCTGACTTTATTATGATTTTGCTTCCCGACGAAGTGCAAAAAACTATTTACAAGCAAGAGATTGAACCTCATCTAACGGCGGGAAAGGTTATCGCTTTTGCTCATGGTTTTAACATTCACTTTGGTCAAGTTGTTCCCCCAGAAGATGTTGATGTGGTTATGGTAGCGCCTAAAGGACCTGGGCATTTAGTCCGCCGCACTTACGAACAAGGTCAAGGCGTACCCGCTTTATTTGCCGTATATCAAGACGCAACCGGACAAGCCCGCGATCGCGCGATGGCGTATGCTAAAGGTATTGGCGGTACTCGCGCTGGGGTACTAGAAACGACTTTTAGAGAAGAAACTGAAACCGATTTGTTTGGCGAACAAGCGGTACTGTGTGGCGGCTTGAGCGCGTTAATTAAGGCAGGTTTTGAAACTCTAGTCGCGGCTGGCTATCAACCAGAATTGGCATATTTTGAATGTCTGCACGAAGTTAAGCTAATCGTTGACTTGATTGTCGAAGGTGGTTTAGCAAAAATGCGCGATAGCATCTCTAATACCGCAGAGTACGGCGACTATACGCGCGGGCCCAGAATTGTTACTGACGAAACCAAAGCAGAGATGCGGAAGATTTTGCAAGAAATTCAATCGGGACAATTTGCACGAGATTTTGTGCTAGAAAATCAAGCCGGAAAGCCTGGATTTACAGCTATGCGCCGTCAAGAAGCCGAACACCCGATTGAGGATGTTGGTCAAGATTTACGGGCGATGTTTAGTTGGATGAAAAAAGACTAAAACTAAGTTAGACCCCTTCTTTGAAGAGAAGTGGGTCTAACTTAGTTTAGCGGTGGCGTACCCAATGACTGATGCAATAAATACTGGTCTACTTCCGGCTTAGGCACTTTGGTAAAAATGTGATTTTGGAGATTGATTGGAGTAAATAAATGTGTGCTTTTAATTGGCAGCATCTCGGCTTTACCCAGACACAAAAAACCTTTATCAGTAAGACCAAAATAGAAACGCGCCAAAGCTCGGATTTGAGCATCTATATTTAAATAAATCAGCACGTTGCGACATACCAATAAATCAATTTTAGACATCGGTGCGTCTTTAATTAGATTGTGCTGGCTAAAGATAATATTTTGCTTGAGATGTCTGTGAAAGATGTAGCAATTATCAACTGGGTTGAAGTAATTATTCAGCCGAGTTGGAGTAATATTAGCAACAGTATTGACGTTGTATACACCCTTACGAGCTTGCTGGAGTACGTCATTATCTATATCGGTGGCAAAAATTTTGACCCGTGCTAGGAACTCCTCTATTCCTAACGCTTCGGCGAGGATTATAGCTAAAGTGTAAATTTCCTCTCCAGAGGCACAGCCAGCACTCCAGATTCGGATAGGCTCAGTTTCAGACTTGCTAGCAATAATAGGAGGAATAATTTGAGTAGCTATATAATTCCAAACTTGAGTATCTCTAAAAAAGCTAGTAACGTTAATTTCAATTAAGCTGAATAAGTGATTAAATTCTCCTGGATTTTCTTTCAAGTAATCGCCATAATTGTTGTAACCAAAAATTGGCAACATTTGCATCCGTTTTTCAATGCGGCGCATTAAACTAGGACGTTTATAGCTAGTGAAGTCAAAACTGTGGCTATGCCAGAGTTGAATCAGCAAAGCTTCAAAAGCAGTGTCTTGATTTAAGTTATGAATATTAATTCCTCTTGAATAAGTAACTGCTTTTATGTTAAAAGCGAAGTATTTATTAATTGTACTGTTATTTCAAGAACAGATTGCAGCTACAAGCATTGCTCTAGGAAAAATGCTAGTTGAGCAGTCATAAATAAATCTGTAAAAATATGCTTACAAATATCTTTATACAGCAAACTTGGGGCGATATTGGTTCCAAGGTTTAGCAGCTTCTAACTGTGCTGCGAGGCTAATTATAGTAGTTTCGGCGGCGGGATGACCAATTAACTGAATGCCTATTGGTAGTCCTATTGAATCAAAACCTGCGGGCAGTGCGATCGCACATTGTCCAGTAGCATTAAAGGGCGGACAAGGTGCAACCCAATTAATAATTTTCTCAAAAGTCTCTTGGGGGCTAAGATTTGCCCACTCGCCAACTCTAATCGTTGGGTGCATATAAGTAGGTAAAACTAATACATCTATCGTGTCAAAAAATGCCACAATTTTTCGAGCGATTACTTGCATTTGAGACACCGCCCGTAAGTAATCCCCCGCCGACCCGGTTTGCTCGTAAAGCCATTGATTCATCGGTTGCAGCACTTCTTTAGGAATGCCCGAATAAGCAACCCCAGCTTGCCATACGGCAGTAAAAGGTTCTGTCAAACCCGTAAAATCGGGACAACTTGCTTCTACACTATGACCTAACTCTGCTAACACCTTAACGGTATCTAAAACCGCTTGGCTGCATTGATTTTCTGCTTCGCCCAAAGGTGGAATGCTGGTAGAAAAGGCAATTTTTAAAGGTTTTGGGGTTCTACTTGCAGCGCTCAAAAACGATGTTTCTGGTGCTGGTAGCCAATAAGGATCGCCCGTTACATAACCCGCCATCACATCAAGCATAGCTGCCGCATCCGCAACATTTCGCGCCAACGCACCAATAGCAGGAATACCACTAAGGCGATCGCCTACAGGTGCGTAAGATACTCTTCCTCTTGAGGGTTTAATCCCCACCAATCCACAACAAAAAGCTGGCCCGCGTACCGAACCACCACCATCAGAACCTTGCGCCACCGCACACAAACCCGCCGCCACCGCCGCCGCACTACCACCGCTAGAACCTCCGGCGGTATAGTCCAAATTCCAAGGATTGCGCGTGGGGGGAAAGCCTAATGGTTCGGTGTAAGGAAAGGAACCCAGTTCAGATGTAGCGGTTTTACCTAAAATAATAAATCCAGCTTGTTTAAGACGGGTAACGACACCATCATCGTAGGTTGCTATATTTTCCATTAAAGCCGGAGAACCGTAGGTACAGCGAACCCCAGCAACGCTATTGAGGTCTTTAATCGCTATGGGTACGCCAAAAAAAGGCGGAAGTTGGGCGCGACTATTAGCTAATACTTCAGTTTTAGCTCTAGCATCGGCGATCGCACTTTCTGCCATTACCGTAAAATAACTACCAAGCTGGCTATCTAACTGCTCAATGCGTTGTAGATAAAGTTCTACTAATTCTAAGGGCGATAGTTGGCGACTACTAATTAATTGCGCTTGAGTAAGGGCGGAACTAAAGGCTAAATCAGTTTGATTCATTGGTATTTTTCAATTGCGAGTGCCAGTTTTAAAGCACTAATTGTAGTGCTTAGTGGGTTAATTGGCGATCGCTTCGAGCTTTGCTACACAACTTTTCTGGATAAAATCCCCGTACAGAGTGGATATATAGAAAAGTTCTATGTAATCTCCAAATAGGAATGTTAAGCAGAATTTTTCTATATATTATGCTTAAAAATGGCTGTGACGCTGGTACATTATTACTAAGTAAAAGATTATACAGAAAATTTTAGTTGAACAAATAGTTATACTAATACTGAAAAGTCCGTTAAGATTGTCTGTTTGTAAACGAGATTAGTAAGCAAAGATGGTTGGCTGCGTTGGTAACTCTAGAGAAGTTATCGGCGATCGCATATCTAAAAATACAAGTATTAAGTTGAGAAAAAAGGCAGAAGTGCGGTCGCGTTTACCTACACTTAAAATGAGATCGAGCTTGCCAACTAATTTCAGTCAAAATTTCTCCAGCAGCCTAAAGTATTAATTCACAATAGTTATAGTGACTAACGGCAATAACAAAAAATACTCTGATTATGAATAAAGATATGCAACGGGAATTTGCCAACTCGGAGGAACTAATTGCTTACCTCCAAGCGCAATTTCCCCAAGCTACCCAACGAGACGATTGCATTAGTCAAACTATCGGTGGACGCAAAGCCGCCCAAGTATTACTAGAACAGGTAAACCCTGCCCAATACGCTAGTTCGCGCAATTTTTTAACTGGTGCGGTGACTAGGTTATCGCCTTATATTCGTTACGGGGTTTTGAGCCTAGCAGAAATTCGCGATCGCATTCTCAAACAGGTACAGCAAAAAGAAGAAGCTACTAAGCTAATAAACGAATTAGGCTGGCGCGATTATTGGCAACGGCTTTACGCCCAGCTTGGTGATGGTATTTGGCAAGATCGAGACTTTTATAAAACTGGTTATACACCCGAAAACTATGCTGAAGTATTGCCCGATGACATTACAAATGGCACAACTAAGCTCTTTTGCATTGATAGTTTTAGCTACCAGTTGCGCGAAACTGGTTATTTGCACAATCATGCCCGATTGTGGCTGGCAGCTTATATAGTGCATTGGCGTTCTATTCGCTGGCAAGCTGGCGCTCTCTGGTTTTTACAACATTTGTTAGATGGCGATCCTGCTAGTAATAATCTGTCTTGGCAATGGGTGGCGAGTACCTTTAGCCAAAAACCATATTTTTTCAACCGCGAAAACTTAGAACGCCATACTGAAGGAGTTTATTGCCGTCAATGTCCTTTGTACGGTAGCTGCGACTTTGAGGGCAGCTATGAAGAACTACAAATTCAATTATTTCCTCAAGGAGAGTTTTATCAACTTCCTCCCCAAAAACACCGCTCCAAAAATTCACAACGCCGGGGGTCTTAAAATTATGAAACCAATAGTTTGGGTGCATGGCGACTGTTTGAGTCCTGCCAATCCTGCCCTAAAAATGTATCCCGATGCTCCGGCAATTTGGGTGTGGGATGATGAATTAATCGACGAATGGCAGCTAAGTCTCAAACGGATAAAATTCATTTACGAATGCTTATTAGAGCTACCTTTAGTGATTCGACGCGGCGATGTGGCAACCGAAGTAGTTGCTTTTGCTCAAGAATGCGATCGCCATGCTATTGTCACCACAAATAGCCCTAGTCCTCGATTTAAAGACCTTTGCCAAAAAATTGAGTCTCATCTCCCTATAACCGTGCTACCAGTAGAACCACTTTTTGAGCATGAGGGCTATATCAACCTCAAAAGCTTTTCTCGTTACTGGAAAGTTGCCCAACGTTATTTGTAGGCTCTACTTTTTCTTTAAGCATTAGCTACAGAGTAATTACTGTAGCTAATGTTTATTAATAAGATTTCTCCTCTAGTGTCTGAGTCAACCAATCAATAATCAACGGGTTTACTTTGTCTGGTGCTTCATCGTGGGGACAATGACCAGCATTAGCAATAGGTTTCACTTGCACGGGTTGACCAGTGGCGCTCAAGTCTTGAAATATCTTTGCGCCATTAATCGGTGTCCAAGGGTCAGCTTCTCCCCAAATTACTAATAATGGACATTTAACTAATGGCAATAATTGTGCTGGGGTTGGGCCTGGAGGTGCCGTTAAAATTGAAACAAAAACCTGCTGCGCTCCTTCGTCGCAAGATGGTTGATAGAGCAAGTCTACAAGCTCATCAGTAACGGCAGTGCGATCGCGGTACACTTGCATCAAACTCCGCCTAATCTGTGACTTTTGCCGCACTCTATTAAACAAAACTTTGCCAGTAATCTTAGAGCGAATCAATTGATTAAATGCGCCCATTACTAGCCTCAAAGGTGGATTTAGTTCGTGGGGACGGTGGCTAAGTCCTCCCGCACAATTAATCAAAACTCCCCCTGCCGCAATTTCTGGATGATTGGCAATAACCATCAAACTCAACAACCCACCAATAGAATTTCCGACAAATACCGCCCGTTGCTGAATATGCGCCGTCCAAAAATCTTTAACTAAT
The DNA here is from genome assembly GCA_019359635.1 of Chroococcus sp. CMT-3BRIN-NPC107. GTDB lineage: Bacteria > Cyanobacteriota > Cyanobacteriia > Cyanobacteriales > Chroococcidiopsidaceae > Aliterella. Next base: position 7,378 of record JAHHGY010000026.1, on the reverse strand, counting down.
TCTTCCCACAATTCCATTGTGTAGTTTAAGGGTGGCTTATCAGAACTGCCAAAGCCCAACAAATCTAGAGCATATACTCTATACCCAGCCGATGCTAATACCGGAATATTTTTGCGCCAGTGTCCGATAGAAGCCCCAAACCCATGAATTAGCACTAGCGGTTTGCCTGTACCCATGACTGTATAGCCAATTTTGTAGCCTTTCCAGTCCCAAGTTAGCTTGTCAAAAAAGCTGCCAATTACCTGTTGCTCAGTTATCACGATAAACTTTATTAATATTTGTAACTACTTAAATTGTAGATTAAAGTCCCAAATCTACTGCTACGCGATGAGCGCAGGCAAAACCAGAAAAAGCCACAGCATTTAACCCTTGTCCGGGAAACGTACTATCACCTACGCAATAAAGCCCAGGTATCGACGTGCGGTTAAACGGCATCCCCAATAATCCCATCAACTTTCGTCGTGGTATAGGGCCATAACTACCATCTTGTCGATTTAGAAACCGTCGGTGAGTGCGAGGCGTGCCAATTTCCATGTAGTCTAAAGCCTCATCTAAACCGGGAAAAATCTGCTCCAAACGCTTAATTAATTTCCCCGCCGCCGCTTCTTTCTTTTGTTGATACTCGCACTGATTCAGCCCTTGCCAATCTTCTACCGAGTTTGGCGTAAAAGTGTGAATAATATGATAACCCGCCGGGGCTAAATCGGGATCTAGTAAGGTAGGAATCGAAACAAAAATAGTTTCTTCCATTTTGTCCCAGTCTTCTACCAAAATATGATGACATTCTGTCCCTACAGGTAATAGTTGCGCCTCTACGCCCAAATGCAGATTTAAAAAACTTGGCGATTTTTCATAGCGCTGTTGCCATTTTTTCTCGGAGGCTGGCATTTCCTCTTTTGGTAGCAACTTCTCGAAGGTATCCCAGCGCGTCGCATTAGAAATAATTCTTTTTGCCCTGTAAACCTCCCCCGAAGCTAGCTTTACGCCGACAGCGCGATTATTTTCGGTAATAATCTTTTTAACTCTAGCTTGATACTGAATCTCTCCCCCAGCTTTTTCTAGTCCATCTACTAATTTTTGGGCAATTTGACCGACACCGCCCTTGGGATAATTAATTCCGCCGTAATGACGGTCAGAAAACACCATCCCCGCATTAATCATTGGTGTCAAGTCGGCGGGGACTACCGACCAGATGTAGCACTCTATATCAATGAATTTCAATAACAACGGGTCTTTAATATACTTTCGCGCTATATCGCCCGCATTTTGGGGCAAATACTTAACCAAACCCAAACAAGCTAAAGGATGCTGAAAAAATACTCTTGTTAAATATCTCGGTTCTTCTAAAGAAAGTAAATCCATCCGATTGAGACAGTTAAAAACTTTCCAGCACTCATCGTAAAATTGGCGGATACCTTGCTGTTCGTGCGGAAAATAAGCTGTCAGTTCTTGCAAAAATTTCTCATAATCGCGGTGAACTTTTACTTTTAAATCGTTGGGTAAATGATAGTGAATTTGTACGGGGTCGGGTATTGTTTCTAAACTCACATTTACCGCTTCTAACGCTCTAGTTAGCAGGTTTGTAGTGCCTTGAGTGCCAAAACCAAAAATCATCGACGCGCCAACATCAAAACGGTAGCCCTGGCGCTCAAAATACCCCGCACTTCCTCCAGGAATTAAATAGCTTTCTAAAACTAGCACTTTAGCGCCCTTAGCCGCCAACTGAGTAGCCGCCACTAAGCCGCCAATACCAGAACCGATGGCGATCGCATCGTATAAAGTTTGGGTACTAGGCATAAAATTAATTTTTTAAAAAATATCACTCGCACTTGCTGGATATAAAGTTTAACGCTTTTTACCTCCTAACACCATGGCAAAAAAAAACAGGATGGGTCTGCTAACTTGAGCCGACCTATCCCATCTGCCGATCCTTAAAGAGAGGAGAACACTGAAAATCACTATAAACCTGACTGAGAATTAATGTCAATAGTTAATGCAAATAATTTTCAACAAGCGGCGATAACCATGAGAGTAAAACTGACTTTTTTCCCAGATTGGTACTAAGAATATTATGATGAGTCAGACTTTAAAGAAGCCCCACCCTTAACTATGACACTGCAACTGCGTGTTTACGTTCCACCCCATCCTTTAATCAAACACTGGTTAGCAGTTGCCCGCGATGAAGCTACGCCATCAGGATTGTTTAGAAGTGCAATGACCGAGTTAGGGCGCTGGCTGACTTACGAAGCAGTCCGCGATTGGTTGCCAACCGAAGAAACCATCGTACAAACACCCCTAGCACCTTGTCCGGCAACAACCATTGATTTTACAATTCCGATTGCCATAGTACCAATTTTGCGAGCCGGATTATCCTTGCTAGAAGGAGCGCAAACATTGTTGCCTTTAGCATCAATTTATCATCTAGGGTTAGTGCGGGATGAGGAGACGCTTGCGCCTACTTGCTATCTCAACAAATTACCCACTCAGTTTGCACCCGAAACTAGAGTTTTGATTCCTGAGCCAATGTTAGCGACGGGCGGCTCAATTATGGCAGCAATGGCAGAAATAACTGCTAGAGGTGTAGATCCAGCTTTGGTGCGAATTATCTCAGTGGTAGCCGCTCCCCCAGCCTTGCAAAAACTCAGTGTTGCTTATCCAAGTTTAATTATTTACACGGCAACTATTGATGAAGGATTAAATAATCAAGGGTATATTGTGCCAGGATTAGGAGATGCGGGCGATCGCACTTTTGGCACGTAATCAACTAGGGAACAAATGCGTGTTAGCGTCTCCCATCTGGAAAAAAGCATCGATTAATTCGGCAATACCTTTACGATAGTACATTCCGGCGACAGTAGCGATCGCCGGGCGTTGCAATACCTCACACTGGTAATCTTGCAGTGAACGAGTACGAGGGCTTGAGATTGTGCCATTGACTACTTTAAAATTCTTAGCATTGTAGTTTCTAGGAATTACATATTGACAAGAAACTCTTAAACTGAGTGATGTGTATAAAAATTTTGGCATAAGTCCTATCACCATAAGTAAGTTTTGAGAAAAAATCAAGCAGGAAAGCACAATCTTATTCTTATAAGCCTTTTTAGATTTTGGGCAGGTTTTATCTTCCCTAGAACAACAAAAGAGGGATAGTTAGAATTAAAATTATTATCAACACTTCAACTCAGCTTGAGGAGTATCGACAGTTCTGTATTGAGATAGTAATCTTTGAAGGCGTAAGTATATGAATCAGGGCGATGGATTTACAGGTGGCTTTATAGCTGGGAGTGTAGTCGGCGGCGTAGTCGGTGGTGTAATCGGCGCTTTGCTTGCTTCTAGAGTGCTTAACGAAGCTGCCACCGATATCGAACCAAGGCGGAAAACCAGCCTTGCTGACAATAATAATTCCAGACCCAAACGCCGTCCGCTTAAAGCTTCTTCCGAACAAACAATTGAACTAGCGCGTCGCTCTTTAGAAGACAAAATTGCTCAACTCAACGAAACCATTGACGAAGTTCGTTTGAACTTGGGAAATGTAAATGGCAATCCACTACCAGCCAATTTAGAGCAGACATCTTTAGGAGAATAATTGCGCTAATTGTAACTTCAAAACCTCATTTATCTAGCTATCGCCCGAGCAAAAATCCTCAGAAATCGGCTAGATTAAAATCAAACCTGTATCGCTGTTAAAACTTACCAATCGCTGAATTAACTTATGTCTTCAATCGCGTTGCTCACAAATACGCTATCTACTTTTCTCCAAATCTACACTATCCTATTATTTGTCCGCATCTTGTTAACTTGGTTCCCCAATATTAGCTTTTACGACCAACCTTTTGCGACTTTAGCCCAACTCACCGACCCCTATCTCAATTTGTTTCGGTCGATTATCCCACCCTTGGGCGGCATGGATTTCTCGCCCATGTTAGCAATTATTGTTCTTCAACTGTTAGGTAGCTTGGTTGCAGGCATTCCCGCTTTTGTTTAAAAATAACTAATCTTTGCACAAAACCCGCAACAGGCGGGTTTTATTTTGTAGGTAATGGCTAATTAAATCGTTACAAATTCCTACCTTCTTACTTGACCGCTAAAACCCGCCGCCTTGAACTGCTTGAGTTGCAAGGGTAAAGGCTGATTTGCTGGTACAGAAATTCTCATATTAAATTCACTTACACCCGCAGGTATTTCGGCAATGGAACCAAGTCTAGTCCGGTTTTGCATCACCGAGTCATTATTTGCGTCGTAAATGCGTCCAAATACATCCGCGTCATAAACGGCTTTGCCCGAAGTATTTTCAGCTTTGCCCGTCACAATAAAACAATTAGCAGCGTTGGTTGCGCCGCTAGTAACGGCTCCAGCAGCGAGTTCTGGCGGACACTCTTTGTAGCCAACATTGGATAATTTAATTTGAGTTAGCGCACTAGCTGAGGGAGTATGTACCAATGAAATTATCCCCACTAGCATAGTTAAGGCGACAACAAATAGCGATCGCAAACGCATATACTGCACCACGTAGAAGGCCACCTTTTCAGCTTACCATGCGATCGCCCCAGGAAAAAATACCTTACTTTATGGGGAATCAGTAGTTATGGAAGTTTTGTCATAATTAAAAAATTAAGAAAAAGTGCGATCGTGCACGTTAGCTATGACACTAGCCGATCTTGAAGCCGCTTTAATAGCTGCTTTTAGCCGTTGCGACAACAGTTTTTGCCCTTTGAGCGAGGAGCAAAAACAAATTATGTTGCAAGTAGCGCAGGAGTTGATAGAGCAAAAATCACTAACTGAAAATAAGTCAAATAATCCTTTAGACGAACTTTCCCCAGAGCAACGTCAAAGTTTTTGGCAATACATTCAGGTTCAAGAGCAACAAAATCGCTCTTGGAAGGCGCAGCTACTCAACGATTGGCTGCAAGCGCGGGATTCGGGAGAAATGCAGTTTATTCGCAAATCTTACGGTTTTGCTTGGCTCAACCGCATTAAGCCCGGACACATTGCAAAATATGCCGAAGAAGTCTTAAAACTAAAAATAGGTGATCGCCTTGAAGTATCAAACGCTTTATGGGAATGGGTGCAAGAAACTGGCCCTTGTAGCCGCGAGTGGTTTGCCTGTACAGTAGTTGAGGTAGATGAAACCAGTTGTGTAATTCGTTTTAGTAACGGCTCAGAGTACCAAATTCAAGGAGTTTATAGCTGGAACCGTTACAACTGGCGCTGGGGAGAATAATTACTGCTAACCGATGCCCAGCCGCCCCGCCAAAGCTGGAGTTAGCGGCAAAAGGACACAAATCATTATTAGCAAAGCCAGCAATCCTAAAGCGGCTCTAGCATCGTCTGGTTCGGTGATTTCGTTGAGACTGGGACGCTCTAATTCGCGTTGTAAAAATAAAATTGCGATCGCCCAATACATTGCTACAGGGTTTGCTAGAGATGCCACAGCTAAGATAATTAGAGTTGCAATGGTAGCTCGTCCGGCAGTTTTGCGTCCATAAATTGCCTGGACAATTCGCCCTCCGTCTAATATCCCCGCAGGCATCAAATTTAGGGCTGTAATTACTAAACCCAACCAGCCAATCACCGTCAACGGATTTACGTCAACTAAGCTATTGTGGAGGTCAGCGCCGATGATTACCCTAGCTAAAGTTCCAACTAAAATCGAGCCTTGAAAAAACTCTGTAGGAATTTGAAACAAACTACCTGGATGAGATAGCAATAAACCAATAATTAGCAACAATAGAGAAATCAAGCCTCCGGCTGCCGGGCCAGCAAAAGCAATATCAAACAATGCTTGGCGATGGGGAACCAAAGATGCAAACCGAGTAATTGCCCCAAAAGAACCTAGTTGCAGTGTTGGTAAGAAAAAAGGCGGACTTAATTTAACTTGGTAACGCCGCGCCAACAAGTAATGAGCAAGTTCGTGGGACGCTAAAACAACAATAATACCAATTCCGATGGGTAAAACTTCTAGAAAGCGCTCTAAGTGAGTAAAAAAATCAAAGCCTAGTAATATCCCCGCCGTCTCAAAAATTGTAGCAATTGTCGCAACAATTAAACCCACTGCTAAGATATATTGACTTACCGTCACTTGTTGCACGTCCGCACGGCTGGGAAGAATAATTACTACGGGTCTGGAGTCTACATTTTCTACCAAAAATAGCCGATAGTGATCGCTTAATTTCTCTTGTAAATTTGCAGTCAACTTTTTATGTACGGTTTCTGGCTCTCCACGCAAGTTTCCTTTAACAATTACTCCTTCTTGATAAGGAATTATTTCTACAGCAAAATAAGTATCAATACTAAAAATTCCTCTAATTGCTACCATGTCTTCCGAGGGAATCGGCACTACCGTTTGCTGTGGCGTTTGTTCTAGCTTGCTGGCTGCGATCGTTTCAACGGTAGGAGTTGGCGGCGTAAGGTTAGGCTTTGTTTGTTGGGTTTGGATTCTCAGCCGATTGTTAATTAATATATAAGCCGCCGTTGAAGCTACAACTAAAAATAGAATACCCACAAGATTTATATATATTCCGGCGGCGAATAAGCCAAAAAATAACAACCAAGGTGCAATTAAGACTACCGACTGCAACCAAGTTAAAATACCTAACTTGCCTAAAGATTTAGCTCGATAAAATCTCCAGCCCAATATAGCGCAAGCTGCTAACACAACTAAGGCGATCGTAGAAGTTTCTGATGCGGTGTACATTTTTAAATAAAACTACTTTTTGCTATAGCCTATAAGTCTACCGTAACCTAGTAGGCTATCCAAAAAATTCCTATCAGTGTCTTTACCATTGAGCATGGGTTGCTAACAAGTCCTCAACAGCTTTGCTATCTAAAGCTTTAGAGAAAAAATAACCCTGTCCGTACTTGCATTTGAGCGCTTTAAGTTTTGCTAGTTGCTCTTTAGTTCCACCCCTTCAGCTACTACCTCTATATTCATGTTTTCGGCTATAACGAAGATAGTTTGGATAATCTCAATTTTAGAATTGTCGCCGTCATCTTCTTCGCTACCAGCAATTCTCATTATGACTTTGGACTATTCAAGCAGATGAAAACGGAGTAAGGTAAAAGAGTCTCAACCTAGCTAAGGGAGTCGAAGATGTTGACCCCGAAGTGCAAGTTCGAGAGTCTGATAGGGTTCTTTCGTAACGTGCTGCAAAAGTTACCAGACAAGCGAACAGGCAAGAATACGCGCTATGGAATGTAAGACGCAGCTTTAAGTGCGTAAAGCTTTGTTTTTTACTCAAACTCCATCGTTTTTGTCGTATCAACGGACAATGGCAGCTACCAAGGGACGCAGCAATGCCCAGAGCAAGTTTTAGGTGCATCAGATACCGTGCGACAACCAGATCCGCGACCTGCTAGATGGGGTAAAACCGCAGTGTAT
>JAHHGY010000025.1 GCA_019359635.1 Chroococcus sp. CMT-3BRIN-NPC107 | reverse complement strand
TAGTCAGAGACGCGCGAATTATTGCCGGAAACATCAGAGACGTTTATCTACCTTGCCATGATAAGGATCATGGTGAAGCGATTAGCATAAAATCTGACCCCGCAAAACTTTTCAAACACCCTCTTACTAACTCAAGTAGCAATGCAACTAAATAACGAGTTTGAAATACCGAATAAATAGTAAGGAAATAAGCAATATTGATTGTTAAGCCCAGCCTGAGAGGGTTGGGCTTAGTAGTTAATTATACAATCGCAACTAATCAAGGGCTATTCTACAAGTTAATTATAGGTGATTGGGCATTGACTAACTATTCCTTTGATGGTGCTAATAATTCCTCAGCTACCGATGAGGAAGCGATCGCGCTATTGCGGAATTTGCTTTTAAATCCCCCACCGGAGGAAGTAGTAGTAGAAAAAGAGATTGTTTAATTGCGATCGCAATTAAACAATGAATCAGCATCTCACGAGACACCAGCAAGCACAGAAGACGAAATAGCTCAACTGCGTGAATTAATCCTTAACAGCGATGCCAGTAATGGCGAATTGCCACTACAAAATAATCACAGCAACGATCCCAATGAAGACGCTTTAGCTCAATTGCGTCAATTGTTATTAAATCCAGAGCAAGTTCAATTAGAGAAATTGCAAGAGCGTTTAGACAATCCCCAGATATACGCAGAAGATTTAAGCAATGTACTTCCTGCAGCAATTATCTTGCTATCGTTGCAAAGACAGGAAAAACTAACCAAAGCTTTACTGCCAACCGTTGAAGAAGCGCTACAACTATCTGTTAAAAAAGACATAAATATTATTGCTAACGCTATTTTCCCAGTTATTGGGCCCGCCATCCGCAAAGCGATTCACGTAGCAATTGGAACCTTAATTCAATCATTAAATCAAACCTTAGAACATAGCTTATCTTTACAAAGTTTTAAATGGCGTTTAGAAGCAAGACAAACAGGTAAATCTTTTGCAGAAGTTGTTATACTTCGTACCCTCCTTTATCGCGTCGAGCAAGTCTTTCTTATTCATAAAGAGACTAGCCTAGTATTGCAACATATTGTGGTAGAACTGCTAGCGGCTCAAGATGCTGACTTAGTTTCTGCTATGCTTAGAGCTATTCAAGATTTTGTTCAAGATTCCTTCAATATTCAGCAGGGCGATGGTTTAGAAACTTTACGGTTTGGAGAACTAACTATTTGGATTGAGGAAGGTTCCAAAGCAATTTTAGCTGGGGTAATTAGAGGCAACGCGCCTAAAGAATTGCGGCTAGTTTTTCAAAATGTAATTGAAAAAAATCATAGCGATTTTCACCACCAACTTGTTGTTTTTGACGGTAACAACGAACCGTTTGAAGCTAGTAGAGAGTATTTAGAAGAATGTTTGCAAGCTCAATATGCAATTAAAAAACAAAAAAGCTCTCCTTTATTACCAATATTGGCTGGTTCTATAATCGTAGGTTTAGCGGCTTGGGCGTTCATTTCTTATCAAGAAAATCGGCGTTGGGAAGCTTACGTAGAACAATTAGATCGGCAGCCTGGTATGGTAGTTACGGATTTTGAGAAACGTCATGGCAAGTACCAAATTTCGGGATTGCGAGATCCGCTAGCCGCCGATCCGCTCTTAATTTTGCAAAAAGCAAAAATTAATCCTCAAGCTGTGGTCAGCCACTGGGAACCTTATTTGTCTTTTGAACCTAGTATATTTACAGTAAGAGTTAGTCAAATTCTTAAGCCGCCGCCAACAGTCTCTTTAAAAATAGATAAAAATGGGGTATTATCTGCTCAAGGTTCTGGCGAACAAAAATGGATTGTCGATACACAAACGTTAGTGAAAGCTATTCCAGGAATTACTAAATACAACGACCAAAACCTGATTCAAATAGATTACAAACAACTACAAATAAGCAAACAAAATATAGAACAACAAATAATAATTTTTCAATTATGAAATACGACACTGCTACCTGGTCAAAAACAAAAAATAAAAGGTCTAGTTCAAGAAATCAATAAGCTATCTAGCGCTGCGCCTTTACATAATAAAGATGCACAAATTCAAGTTATCGGACACACAAGTTATAGTGGTGCAGAAGATAAAAATTTACTATTAAGCCAAAACCGGGCTTATACAATTTTATCTAAATTGAAATCTCAAGGATTAATTAATACAGAGCTTACTGCTATAGGTGTAGGTACAAAACAATCTTTACCACCTAAAGCGAATATCAACCAAGGAGAAATTAATCGCAGCGTGACGTTTAAGGTTTTTTTAACAGACAAACTTAATTTTAAAACTAATCAATGATTCAGAAAAAGATTTGTATGGTGGGCGCTTTTGCTACTGGAAAAACTAGCCTAGTAGCACGTTTTGTTAAAAGTATATATTCTGATATTTACCACTCTACAGTAGGCGTAAAGATTGATAAAAGAACCATTAAACTGGGGGAACAAGAATTAAATATGATTTTGTGGGATATTCATGGTGAAGACGAGTTTCAGAAAGTCCAGATGTCTTATTTGCGCGGTGCTTCTGGCTATTTTTTAGTAGTAGATGGTACGCGCAAACATACTTTAGAAAGAGCTTTATGCTTGCAAAAAAGAGTAGAAATCGCCATTGGTAAAGTTCCTTTCATTATGGTGTTAAACAAGTACGATCTTACAGAAGATTGGGAAATTGAAGAAACTATGTTGGAGGAACTTGTAGAAAAAAGATGGCTAATAATTAAAAGTAGTGCAAAAACTGGATTAGGTGTAGAGCAGGCATTTTTAAACTTAGCAGAAAAAATGTTGGAGAAACAATGAGCGATCGCATTCCGGCTGTAGCTCTTAACTATCTAAGTAACTTAATTGTAAACCGTCAATCTCTGGCTTATTTATTAGTAGCAAAAGATGGTTGTCTGTTAAGTTGGGGAGGCAATTTATCTAATTACGAAATTAGCAACTTACAAAAGGGAGAATTAGCATCCAAGCAAGTTCCTTTATTAGAAGGGCTATTACCATTGAATGGCGTACCAGTAGTTTTACCTTGTACCAATGTAGAGCAGGGAATTTGTGCAGATGTACATATATTTTCAGGAAATGAAGGAGATTGGATACTGCTACTAGACGCTAGTAAGGAACGCGATCGCCACCAATTAATGCAGCAAAAAGGTAACGATCTTAGTTTACTTAGAAACGAACAATCAAAAATAATTAATCAATATTTTGGTAAAGAAATAAAAGACAATTTAGCTCAAGGGTTAATTGATTTAAACGAGCAAGGTAAGCGTCGAGATATTACGATTTTGAGTACCAAAATTTGCGAGTTTACAGCTTATAGCGAACATAATTCGCCAAAAAAAACATTTAAAACATTAAATCTTTATCTATCTCCCATAATTCAATCAATTCTTGATGAAGCAGGAATGATTGATAAAATAGTAGGCGATACTGTAATTAGTTTGTTTGGTATTTTACCTTCTATAGGCTGTCCACCTATGCAAGCGATCGCTGCGGCTTTTCAAATGCTTGAATCTGTCCAAGAAATAAATCAAAGACAGCAATCAAACCCAAACCTCGATATTGCAATTAGTATTACTTCTGGGTTGGTAGTTTTGGGTTTAATTGGTAGTAAAGCAAGTAAAACTTGTGTCACAGTTGGTCATCCTATTGATTTACTACTGGTACTGAAAAGCCAAGTTAATTCTAAAGAAATTTTAATTGATGAACATACTTACAACAAAATTAACGATATGCAGAAGCATTTTTTAGAATCGGTAAGTGTATCGACAACTTCTGGGATAGTAAAGACATATTCTTGTAGGACAAAATAATGATTCAGTCTATTGAAGCTGACCTTTTTGCCGCTCTAGATATAGTCATTATGGAATTATTAGATGACGGCTATTTTAAAATGATTGGAGCTATCCCAGATTGGTTTATTCAGTTTTACCCAGAGGCTACCGAGCAGCAAAAACTAGCACCAGGAAGTAAGTTTCCTTTTTTAGAAAATTTTATTATTGATGCTGGAGAGTTTTGGAGAAGTGAAAGCAATCAAAAACTAACCTCTCCTCTGTGGGCTGAAGTAGATAACTCTGGAAAAGAATATCATTTTGAAGCTACGGCTCTGCGTTTAACTAATACCAAAGTTTTACTAATTTCTTTAGTTGAAGAAGCTTATCAAGAAAAACAGTTTCTGATTCAAAAATGCCGAGAGAGCAATCTAAGTTATCAAAAATTAACTAAAGAAGTCCAAAAAAAAGAAATCTTAATTCATTGCATCATTCACGATTTGGCTGGACAATTGACAGCAATTAAATGTTGCTTCGATCTGCTTAGTTTTCAAGCTTTAACACCTAAAGGAATAGAATACTTACAAACAGGCAAAAAACAAACTGTTAAGCAAGAAACTTTAATTAAAGATGTATTGAATGCTTTTTCTGCCGAAGTAGAGTCTTTAGAAGCTTTTACCGTCGATTTTGAACAATCACCAGATGCTCTTGCCTGTGCTAAAGATGTAATTGAAGCACTAGAGCCAAATTTTATTGCCAATCAGATGAATTTGAAACTAGGAGCAAATATCGATCGCGATCGCAATTGGAAAGTTGTAGGGGAAAGATCGCGCCTAGAGCGAGTATTGACTAATTTAGTAGATAATGCTTTTCGTCATAGCCCACCCTACTCAACGGTAATTATCGATCTGCAACAACAGGAAAAAGATATTTTAATTTCTGTACTAGATGAAGGTGCAGGCGTATCGCCAGAAATGGTAAGTAATTTATTTACAAAGTTTTCTCAAGGCAGAAACAAAGTTGGAAAAGTTGGGCTGGGGCTTTATTTTTGTCGAATTACTGTTGAACGTTGGGGTGGTAAGATTGGTTACTCGCGTCGCCCTAAAGGTGGCTCTCAATTTTGGGCGCGTTTAAACAAACCATCTTAAAGTGAAAGTTTTTTTATCTAAAAAAACTTCAAAACCGCTTTACGGGCTATTGCATTGAGCCAAAAAATTAAGGGGTAGGCGATCGCCTATCCCTTAGATGATGTCTTAAAAGTGTTGGATACTACTCGAACTAGCTGCCTAAATTTGGGGATAACTTGAATTTAAGTTCTCCACCCTTGGTGATTTAGGGGGCTAATAGAGAATATTTGATACTTTTGGGATCTAATTAACCAACTAAATGTAACAAGTCACGAACTACGCTGTAACCAGCCAAATCCCAAAGTAAATAAGCTAAAAATCCAATCATTGCCAAGCGTCCATTCCACAATTCTGCTTGAGGATTGAAGCCAAATAAGAAAGAGTTACGATCCTTACCATTATAAGCTGTAGCAACGGGTGGTAAGTTTGTATTTTTGGTTTCCATGTTCTTTATATTGTGAAGAATTATGTTTTATGTCTCTACTGTATCTAGCTATCTAAATACTGCTTTCTGTCTCTAGGCACAACCTTTGAGCAACTCTAAAGGCTGATTTGAATAAACTTTTTTTGTAAAGACTTCTATCAATAGTTAGAGTAAAATTTACATTTTGCAATGTAAGTTACTCAATGTAGTGGTAGGCATAGCTCAAATTATACCAACTACCCCAATCGGCTTGACTTTTGTGCTTTCTTGTACAGCTTAGATCATCTGGCTAAAGAGATATTTTTACAACCAAGGGAGGATGTAATAAACTGCCACAGGCAGCGATTGTAACCTCATAGTTGAGTATTGTAAGAGATACACTGTTTTTACCTCACACAATCTATAAATCAACGCCGAGTTAAGCTTTGACGAAGGTATATCATGTTTGAACATATTGGGATGACACTGGGACTAAACAAAACACTATTTTGGTTAGCACAAATTCCAGTACAAGAAGGGGTGGAAACTCCAGAAGATGCGGCACTTCTATTTTCAGGACCAAAATTTTTTGTAGCATTAGTTGCCGGGGTGGTTTTGGCTTTTGCCATACAGCTACTACTAACTAATGTAGGTGTAGCCTTTCTTTTGGGTCGCAGTTCAGATAATTCTGATAGCCAATCCGATGAAGAAGCAACAAGTTTTGGTGGCACTATTCGCAAAATAGGCACGGCTTTGGGTTTAGCAACCTTAATTAGTGTCAGCGTTTCGTTGGCGATCGCTTGTTTTTTGGCAGTAAAACTAAGTTTGATTGAAAGTGCGGGACTTGGCGCGATCGTTGGTTTAGTAATTTGGGCAGCTTACTTCTTGCTCTTGGTGTGGGTAGGTTCTAGTAGTGTAGGCTCGCTGATTGGTTCGCTAATCAATACCGCAACTTCTGGGATGCAGGCACTGATGGGAACCGCCGCCGCTGCCTTGGGAGCAAAAGCTGTAAATAATCAAGTAGTAGCCACTGCCGAAGCTGCCGCTTCCGCCATCCGCCGAGAATTAGGATCGGCGGTAGACCCAATGAGCGTTCGGGAAAACGTCGAAGACTATTTGCAAATGCTGCGTCCCCCCGAATTAGACTTAAGCAAAATTAGGGGCGAATTTGAAAAATTGCTCAACGACCCGCAGCTAAAAGCCGTTGCTGGAAGTAGCGATTTACGCAACATTGACCGCCAAAAGTTTGTTGATTTGGTTAGCAGTCGCACGGACTTGTCTAAAAAAGATATGAACCGGATTGTCGATCAATTAGAAAGCGTATGGAAGCAAGTAGTCGATCGCCAAGCACCCCAAACTGACCGGATGGGAGAATTGGTAGAGTATCTTAAAAGCGTTGCTCCGGGTCAAGCAAAAACTGACGAACTAAATGCCAAAATTGACCGCTTGATGGAAGAAATGCGGCAGTCAAAAGATGCCGACCAAAAAGCAACTCAAGAAACTACCCCAGGCCCCGTACAGCGTACTTTGCAAACTGGCATAAATACCCTTATGGGTTTAGTCATGGGACGCACAGACTTGTCAGACTTGGATGTAGAAAAGATTGTCGGGTCGCTAACTAGCGCTAAAGACAAAGTAACCGAGCAAGCCGATAAGGTGGCAACTAAAGCAGGTATTAAAACTCCTAGTTTGCCTTACAGTACAATTCGCGCCGATGTGGAAAATTACCTGCTCAATACTTATGCTTGGCAAATGAGCCAAGACAAGATTGCTGAGGAATTCTACGATGTATTGTACGATCCGGCGGCAGATCCGGGAGCCGTACGCCGTCAATTGGAACAGCTTTCTCGTAACGATTTTGTTCAACTATTGCAACAGCGTGGAATTTTAACTCAAGGGCAGATTGCTGCTATTAGCGATCGCTTAGAAAGCATCCGCACTGAAGTTTTGACAACGGTAAGAGGGCTTGAGGAGAAAGAAGCGGCTCAAGACTTGCAAAGAGCGGTAGAAAGTTATCTGCTAGTTACAAGCAAGTCAGAATTGACAAGTGAAGGTGTAGAACGTACCTTTAAGCCTTTGCTACAAGATTCTGAAGCAAGTCACGAAACTTTGAGTATTCGTTTAGCGGGGTTAGATCGAGAATCGATGCGCCAAGTATTGCTACAGCGCAATGATATTTCGGAAACGGAAGCCAACGAAATTGTTGGGCTTTTAGAAGCACAGAAAGATCGCGTACTATTTGAATCGCAAAACCTAGCCGACCAAGCTAAGGCTCAAGCTGAGTCATTATGGTTGAATTTAGAATCGTACTTGCGAAATACTGGAAAAGACGAACTAAATCCTAATGCGATCGCGTCCGAACTCAAAACCCTGTTGAACGATCCGCAAGCTGGCATGAGTGCGATCGCTTCGCGCGTATCTCGCTTTGACCGCAATACCTTGGTACAGTTGCTAAATCAGCGTCAAGACTTGAACGAGGAGCAAATCAACCAAACCATCAACCAAGTAGAATCGGTTTGGGGTAGCGTCCGCCACGCACCGCAAAATGTCGCTTCTTTGGCTAAAGATCGCTACGACTCGGTGACAACTACTTTATCTGATTACTTGCGAAACACCGGTAAAGATGAATTAAACCCGGAAGGAATTACTCGCGATTTCGCTAAATTATTTGAAAATCCTCAACAGGGAGCTTTGGCATTGCGCCGCCGCTTGTCTCAAGTCGATCGCGATACTTTGGTGCAATTGCTAAGTCAACGCCAAGATTTGAGCCAGGAACAAGTAAATCAAGTCATCGACCAAGTGCAAAGCTCGATTCGCAACCTTGTACGCAGCCCAAGACGTTTGGCGGCGAGAACTCAGCAAAGAGTTCAAACTTTCAGCGCCAATGTCGAAGATTACTTGCGCAATACTGGTAAAGATGAATTGAATCCTGAAGCAATTAAGCGCGATTTGCAGCTATTAATTCACGATCCGCGTGCGGGGGTAGAAAGTTTTAGCGACCGATTAGCGCATTTTGACCGCGATACTGTAGTTACTTTGCTGCAAGCGCGGGGCGATATGTCCGAAGAAGAAGCTAATCGGATTGTCGATCAAGTTCTTGCAGTGCGCGAACAATTTGTAGAACAAGTACGAGCCGTACAACGGCGGATTCAAGACACCCTTGATGGCGTATTTGGTCAAATTCGCAACTATCTTAATTCTCTCGATCGCCCCGAACTCAACTACGATGGCATCAAACGCGATGTTCGGCAGTTGTTTGACGACCCCCAAGCCGGGTTTGATTCAATTCGCGATCGCCTAGGTTCATTTAACCGCGATACTTTAGTTGCGGTCATGAGTTCTCGTGAAGACATTAGCGAGGCGGATGCTAATCGCATTATCGACCAGATTGAAGGAGCGCGGAACAGCGTCTTGCAACGTGCCGAGCGCATTCAGCAAGAAGCGCAACGACGTTTAGAAGATGTCAAGCGTCAAGCTCAAAAGCAAGCAGAAGAAACTCGTAAAGCCGCCGCAACGGCTGCCCAATGGTTAGCTGGTACAGCAATCGTTTCAGCAATTTGTGCGGCAATTGGTGGAGCTTTAGCCGTCGCTGGTTAAAGAATTTGTTAATTACGCGATCGCCTCCCAAGTTTTGGGGGGCTTTTTTTTGCTCTTATTCAGCCCAATCGTGAGTTCTTACTTTTTTAAATAAGTCGTAACAGAAAACACGCTACTAATCCAAAAAATAATCCAATGCCGATTTGAACAACTACATTAACGATCTCTATTTATTCAGGCAGATGGTTGTATCGCTCTTATTATGACTTTTCTGGCTTGGTATTTCCTAAATTCTTTGCCTTTTTCAATCGGTAAATTTCATTGGGTTGTTGTCGAATCTGCGTCTCTAATTGAGCAATCATGTCATCGGTTACTAAAATCAGGGCATCCCAACGTTGCAGATTTCCTGCATCTTTTTTTCACCTTTGGTAACTGTGTCATTCAAGAGAATTTCTGATATTGAGATTTCTGAAAGTTAAGAGTTTTACAAGGTGCGATCGCTTCCCAAGTTTTGAAGCGCTTTTTTGTGTTGATTAACCCTGATTGAGTCTAAGAATTGTTTTCTTGGGTAACGCTTAGGGGTAATTCTCTAAGCTCTATTGATGAGTCGCCGGGTAATTCCAAACAGTATCCCGCACCGTAAACCGTCTTAATGTAGCAAGGATGACGAGGATCGGGTTCTAGTTTTGTTCTCAAGTGCCGAATGTGGACGCGGATAGTTTCAATATCATCGTTAGGATCGTAACCCCAAACTTCTTTCAAAATCTCGCTAGGCGATACCGTTTGCCCATGACGTTGCAGCAAGCAATGCAGCAATTCAAATTCTAGATGAGTTAGCTTAATAGTTTTAGTAAACCAAATTGCCTCAAACCGCTCTGGTACTAACGTTAACGAACCATAATTGAGTATTTCGCTATGCTTGGCAGCATGGGGAATGCGATCAGTACGGCGCAATAAAGCTCTCACTCTAGCAAGCAATTCCTCAACTTCAAAGGGCTTAGTTAAATAATCATCCGCCCCAGCATTAAACCCTTCTACTTTGTTTTGAGTTTGATTTAAAGCCGTTAACATCAATACAGGGATTTCGGCAGTGCGATCGTCGCGGCGCAATCGCTGGCAAACGGTGAAGCCATCAACTTTAGGCATCATCAAATCGAGCATGATTAAGTCGGGCAATAATTGCATTGCTAAGGCTTGACCTTTAATCCCATCTTCTGCTTGACTAACTTCATACCCAGCCATTTCTAAATTGACTGCTACGAGTTCTGAGATCGCTGGATCGTCATCAATCACAAGTATTCGAGGCATTATTAAAAAATCTTTATAGATATTGAGGATAAATAAGCACTTTGCAGGCTGCAAAGATTGCTTTAATCATTATAAAGAGCATTCTAAATATAATCTTAAGATTTCACCAGAAAATCGACTGGGGGAATAGAAATATTTAGCAACAAACCGAAATAATAAAGTAGTTGTGTTTAGTTTGAACTTGCTTTATGTCAAATGTTGCCTATAATCCCCCCTGGTGGCTAAAAAATGGCGTGTTAATGACGGTTTACACTGCCCTAGTTGCTAGTCAAGACTGGGAAAAGACAACCGTACACCCAGAGCCACCCTACCAAGAAAAAATTTTTATAGGGGCAAAAGGCGTACCAATTTTCGGCGTTGTTGCCATTCCTAAAAACCCTCGCGGTACAATTATCGGCACCTATGGAATTACAGGCTCTTTAGATAATCAGTGGTTTTTACGACTATTGGGGCGCAAAGCTTTCGCCCAAGGCTATGCAGTGGTGCTGTTTGATTGGAGAGCGCACGGCAAAACCGCCTTATTGTCGCCAGCGCTGACTTCTGATGGTTTGTTGGAAGGAGAAGATTTTGTTCGCATTGCTTCCCAAGCTAAGGCTTTGGGATGTCCTGCCAAGTTTTGGTTTACGGGTTTTTCTTTGGGGGGACAATTGGCTTTATGGGCAGTAAAAGCAGCCCAAGAATTGACTAAAAACAAGGAAGTAAAATTAGATAACGCAGAGATTGGCGGCGCGGCGGTAATTTGTCCAAGTTTGGACTCCGCGCGCAGTCTCAACTATTTAGTTAAAGATCCTTGGGGTAAGTATTTGGAACAAGCGATCGCCAAGGAACTAAAAAAACTAGCACTGAAAATTCACCACGTTCACCCCAAAGAAATCAATTTAGCAGCTATTGAGAGAGCCAACAGCATCTGGAGTTTCGATCGAGAGTTAGTTATCGATCGCTTGGGTTTTCCTACGGTAGAGGCTTATTATGAGGCGAGTAGTGGCTTGCATATATTGCCGCACCTAGAAAAACCAACTTTAATTCTTTATGCTGTGGACGATCCGATGTTCGATCCGGCGATCGTTCCCGACTTGCAAGCTACTTGTCAAGGAAACCCAAATATTGATTTAGTGCTAACTGATTATGGCGGTCATGTGGGCTATATAAACAGTAAAGAAGGGCAATTATTAGCTCAAGATCCCGATCCTTGGTGGGCGTGGAATCGAATTTTGGACTGGTGCGATCGCTAATGGTAAAACCTGTAATCGATCGCCAAAGAGAACATCAAGCCAACGAACGAACTTTTTTAGCTTGGCTAAGAACTTCTATTGCTTTAATTGGCTTTGGAATTGCGATCGCTAGATTCGGTTTATTTTTGCGTCAAATCCAAGTTGTGGTTACTCAAAAACCTGTAGCTACCAACTCTTTTTTTACCTCAGAAAACTTGGGAGTTAGTTTAGTGATTTTTGGGATTATTGTTATTTGTTTAGCAGCTTGGCGCTACAACCAAGTTTTTTGGCAAATAGAAAGGGGAGATTATCGCCCAAATCGCTTATTAGTTTGGATTATAGCGGGAGTAGTAGCGATTTTAGGATCTTTGAGTATTCCTTTAGTTTTGTGGCGAGATTCCTCTATTGCACCACCCATAGACGATAGTAAGCTGCAATCTAAATCCCGCCGCCAAGCATTAAAATAGTTGGCATCAATAAATTTAAACTTCTTATAGATATACTTAAATGATTTTATACCTAATGTTAGATGTTGGTGAGTAGCTAACGTCTATAAACTAGAAATAAACTATAAAAATAGACAAGTTTTCATGAGTAAACTCAGCCAAATTGCCAACAAATTAAGCCTAATTTGTAGTAGCTTGCTAATTGTTGGTGTACCTCTAAACTCTATAGCTCAAACTCCTTCGCCAACACCGAGTAGAGTGCTTAATCCTAAACCAAGTATATTTAACGAACGAATTTATAACCGCGATCGCACGCCAGTTAATAATACTGAACCAAACGCGCCTTTAGTACCGCCTTTACCCGAAGAAAATAGTGAGGCGATCGCAACGGTTATACCTATTAACGGTAAAGTAAGCGTCAAATTGACAAACACTACTAATACAGCAATTACCTATGAAGCTATTAAATATACCGAAGGGCGAACTTTAGCAGCGAAAGGAGAAGTT
This sequence comes from Chroococcus sp. CMT-3BRIN-NPC107, assembly GCA_019359635.1. Lineage (GTDB taxonomy): Bacteria > Cyanobacteriota > Cyanobacteriia > Cyanobacteriales > Chroococcidiopsidaceae > Aliterella. Next base: position 39,044 of record JAHHGY010000025.1, on the reverse strand, counting down.
GTACTCAAAGATTTACCAACGCCTGTAACTATTACTTTAGTCCGTCCCGATAATGGTTTTATCCAAATTGCTGCTACGTCTGTTGCTAATTCAGGATTGCTAGAAGTTTCTTTGAGTGAAGGGAAAGCTTTGAACGATCGACAAAGCGCGATTATAATTCAACAAAGCGGTAAAGTTTTTGTTAACTAAAACCAAGTAATAACTAACTTATAGTTCCGTAGTGGAGGTGTTTTTTTCCTGGGGAATTACGCTAATTTCCCCGTCTGATTCCATATAGGCTATTTTTACTTCTTGAATCAACTCTACTCCTTGCTGGCGTAACTGACTCATTAATTCATCTTCAGTAATCAATTCTTTTTCTAAATTACGCTCGATTAATTTACCATTTTTAACCAGCAATAAAGGCGGCGGATTTAGAAACTTTTGCAGGTGGGGATATTTGTAACCTAGCCAATTAATTAAGTAACTCCAAAAAATTACTGTACCTACAAGCGCCACCCCTTCTGTTATTGATGTATAGTTTGTCGCCATTGCGTTTTGAGCCGCTTCAGCAAATAGAACTACTACAAGTAAATCGGTAATTCCCAACATTCCTAATTGACGTGCGGGAATAAAACGTAATACAAAAAACAAGAGTAGGTAAACTATAGAACCGCGTACAAAAAGTTCAAAAAGTGGCATACTAGGAACAAAAAGTTCTCGCCAATTGACACTAAACCATGAATCCATATTGTTTTTTGTATATATTTTTTCTGAGACAAACATTCATCTAAAAATAAAATTATTTTATGTCTCTTACAGATTTATCAGTTATTTGGTAGCAGCTAAACCTCTAGCTTGAGAAACAGATGTTAGCTTTTGCTCTAACAATTTCTCCTGCAAACCTTGTAAAATTCTGCGTACCATTAATGGTCCTTCATAAATCCAACCCGTGTATACTTGCAATAAACTAGCACCCGCCGTTATTTTTTCCCAAGCATCGGTTGCTGTAAATATACCACCAACGCCAATAATTGCTAGTTGTCCTTTGGTTTGAGAATAAATAAACCGGATGACTTCGGTAGAGCGATTTTTGACAGGTAAGCCACTAATACCACCAGATTCTTCATTTATAGATTTACCTGTAGTAGCAATAACTTGAGTTTGCAAATTATCGCGGCGAATAGTCGTATTTGTAGCAATAATTCCGGCAATTTGCTGAATTTTAGCAACTTGTAAGATGTCTGCGATCGCCTCCCATTCTAAATCAGGAGCAATTTTAACTAAAATTGGTTTACGTCCTTGGTTTTCTTGTTGCAAAACGTCTATTATGGCGTTCAAACTCCCCGCATCTTGCAAGCTGCGTAATCCTGGAGTGTTGGGGGAAGATACATTAACTACAAAATAATCTCCCCACTGTTGCAAAGCGCGAAAACTCCCCAAATAATCGGCGGGTGCGTCTTCTAAAGGTGTAACTTTAGATTTACCTAAATTAATCCCAATGGGAATAGAACTATTAGCCGTTTTAAATCTCTCTGCTAATTGTGCCGCCATTGCTGCGCTACCGCAATTATTAAACCCCATGCGATTAAGCGCGGCTTTATCGACAGGTAAACGAAATAAACGCGGCGGGGGGTTTCCAGGCTGCGCTTGGAAGGTGACAGTACCTATTTCTGCAAAGCCAAACCCAAAATTAGACCACATTCCCGCCGCCAGTCCATCTTTATCAAATCCCGCCGCTAACCCTACAGGATTAGGAAATTCTAAACCCCATAGCTTTTGTTGCAAGGAATCGTGGCTAAAGCTTAAAGATTTTGCTAATTGAGCTTTTACCCTTTGAGAAACAATGTTTTTACTATTGTCTAGTTTAGAAAGGTTGCTAATTGTCTGTTTTTGCAGCCATTCAGGGTCAGTTTTTAAGCCAGAAAACAATATTGGACTAACTACAGATTGATAAATATCCACCGGAAAGAGTAAGTATAAAGTCAGTTTCAGTTTAAAATTAAAAAGCAGACTTAAGCGATTGATAGCTCAAGTCTACTTGCAAATAACGATTAGCGCGTATTAGCCGCCAGCAACCGCCGGAACTATACTGACTTCATCACCTTCTTTTAGCGGGGTATCTGTCCCTTCTAGAAAACGGATATCTTCACTGTTGACGTAAAGGTTCAAAAAGCGTCGGGGTTGCCCGTTTTCGTCACACAAACGCGCTTTGATACCAGGACAAGTTTGCTCTAAAGCTTCGATTAATTCAGAAATGGTTTTGCCATCACATTCTAGAGTGGCTTGGTCATTGGTGAACTTTTGCAGGGGAGTAGGAATTAAGACTTTGACGGACATAGGGGAAGGAATAAGAAGATTGATAAGTACATTAATGATTTTTTCTTAAACTAGCACGGGCTGCCAATCTAAACGATCTAATGTACGCGATCGCTCTAATGCTCGTTCAAAGCTATCTAACTTAGCTTCAATAGTTAGGGGTTCGCCAATATAACCTTGGACGGCTTCTTGGGTTTTTAATCCATTCCCTGTAATGTATACTACCGTTGTTTCTTCCGGGTCAATTTTGCCTGCTTCTACAAGCTTTTTGAGAACGGCGATAGTTGTTCCCCCGGCGGTTTCTGTAAATATACCTTCGGTTTCGGCTAGAAGTTTAATCCCGTCAATGATTTCTGCATCGTTGACTGATTCAATATTTCCATTGGTTTTTCTAGCTACTTCTAAAGCGTACACGCCATCGGCTGGATTGCCGATCGCAATAGATTTAGCGATCGTGTTAGGCTTGACGGGTTTGATAAAGTCTTTGCCATCTTTGTAAGCTTGAGCAATTGGCGAACAACCCTCAGCTTGCGCGCCACTAAAACGCACCTCTTTGTCTTCTACCAAGCCAACGTCAACAAATTCGCGAAAACCTTTGTAGATTTTGGTGAATAAGGAACCTGAAGCTAGGGGTGCAACGATATGATCTGGTAATTGCCAGCCTAGTTGTTCGGCTACTTCATAACCCAAAGTTTTTGAACCTTCGGAATAGTAAGGACGTAGATTAATATTGACAAATCCCCAATCATGAGTGTTGGCTACTTCACAGCAGAGGCGATTAACTTGGTCATAATTGCCTTCAACCGCCATTACTGTCGGCCCGTAAATTAGGGTTCCTAAAATTTTCCCCGCTTCTAAGTCCGCCGGAATAAATACGCAGCAATCTAAACCCGCACTAGCAGCGATCGCGGCGGTAGAATTAGCTAAGTTTCCGGTACTGGCGCAAGAAACAGTTGTATAGCCTAGTTCCTTAGCACGGGTAAGCGCCACAGATACCACCCGATCTTTAAAACTCAAGGTAGGCATATTAACAGCATCATTTTTGATGAAAAGCTTTTTCAATCCCAAGCGTCGCGCCAAGCGATTCGCCTGAATTAATGGTGTCATTCCCGTACCGACATCGATGGGGTTGTCGGTAGCTACGGGTAAAAAGGCACGGTAACGCCAAATTGAATTGGGCCCGGCTTGAATAGTTTCGCGGGTTACAGTGCGACGAATAGCGTCGTAGTCATAAGTTACTTCCAATGGGCCAAAGCATTCTTCACAAACGTGGATAGCTTTTAGTTCGTACTCGGCGCTGCATTCTTTACACTTTAAAGCGCTAAAGGTAGCTGATAAAGATATTGGTTGTGCGAGTTCTTTGGTCATTGGTATACTCTCTGTTTTCCCTAAGTCGCTTGATACTAACACGGGCTATTTTGAACGTCAAACATACCCGATAAAATAAGTCGGGTATAAAATTTTTGATTAAAAAAGCAGGAATATTACCTGCTTTTTTAATCGGTCTGCCAAATCTTTCTTTGACTTGTTAACGGGCTAAGGGAGATTCAAGGACTTGAAGTTAGTAGCAGAACTTTTAAACTCGTGGTGGCTGGTTGCGTTGTTGCTTGAAGGAGTCTAGTAATTCTCTAGTTTGCTCTTTAGCAATTTCGCGACCGCCCAAACCGAAAGCAAGGGCTAAGGCCACGGCTAAAGCGCCTAATAGCAAACCAAAGGCAAGATTAACAATATCGCTGGCAATACCAATTTGATTTAGTGCCAAAGCTGACACAAAAACAATAATTGCAATTCGGGCAACTTGAGCTAACACGCGGGCTTGGCGATCGCCAGAACTTGTAATCAAGTTGAACGCTAAGTTTGCTAAAAACAAACCAACGCCAAATACTACCAATCCTGAGAGAATGCGACCCAAAATTAACACTAATCCGCCTACTAGCGCTGTTAGAGCGGGAATATTTAAAATATTCACGGCTGCTAAAGTGGCAAATAGCATAATCCCTACTAAGGTAATAATACCTACAAGCTCTGAGGGAGTTCTAGTTGCTAACTGCTGGGCGGCGGTGGCTTCTGGTTGCAGAACGGTTTGTGAACCTGTGGTGGGTGGTGGAATTACGGATGGAGGTGGTACAACTCTTTGGCGAGTAGGTGAGGGCAAACCCAACGCCGAGAAGATTCTATTGAATCCTAAGCTGGTGAGGATGCTGGTTACTAAGTCGGCTAAAAAATGACCAATGAAGTAAGCAACAATCAAAATCAGTGCGGCGGTAAATATTCCCGGTAAAGCATTGAGGATTTGCTGCAACATGGCGATCGCCGGAACGGAAATTGCCTCAATTTGTAAAGCATTAAGGGCGGCGATCGCTACCGGAATCAAAATTAGCACATAAACGATTGTACCAATAATTCCTGATAAAGTTTGTCCTCCTGCGGTGCGCCGCAAACCAACCCTTTCTCCCGCACCATCGATTCCGGTGGTTGCAAGTAAGTTTGTGACAATCCGGCGGACTACTTGCGCTAATAGCCAACCTACACCCGCAATTAGCACGGCGGCTAAGATATTGGGCAAAATTGAGAGAATTTCGCTAACTAAATTCTCTATAGGCTGCAACGCTTGTTGTAAGCCCAACGTATCCAAAATCGGAATCAGAAATAGTAAAAAGATAAACCAGTACAGGGAATTACCAATAGTCTCGCTGAGAGATAATTGATTTGGCGCTGGAGTCGCACCCGCAGGTCGTTGATTTACCCGCTCATCTAACCTTAGGGCTTGCAACCCGCGCGTAGTTATCAACTTGACTACAGTGGCGACTAGCCAAGCTACACCTAAAAATATTAAGGCTCCTAATAATTTTGGTAAAAATCCGGTTACTTGATTGAGGAAACCACCAAGGGGTCGCGAGACGACTTCTAGCTCTAGGGCTTGCAAAACTGCTACCACTGTAAACAGAATTACAATCCAAAAAGCAACATTACCAACTAATTCTTCGACTTTGGGTAAATTATCGCGATCGCTATGACCCGTTACTCCTGCTGCGATCTTATTGTCTATATTGGTACGATTAAGAATTCCTTTGATGATGGCTTTCACCACATACGCAATAATCAAGCCAACTAGCAAAATTGCTATAGCGGCAAGTACGTTAGGAATAAATTCTATTAGTCTTTGCAGAATATTTTGCGCGTAATTAACGCTATTTTCTACCGCTTCCCTTGGTTGAATTGCATCTATTCCTGGTGCTTGCGCTATCAATTGCTGAGTACTTATTGATACATTACTACTCATTACTGGGATTATTTCTTGCCAATTTGCATTCATGATTTTTTAAATTAAGGTTACACACCACTGAAAAAACATTATTTCTACAACGACTGGCGATCGCGCTCCTTACTAAAGTTTTCCTGGTTGTTTTTACTTGCTTTGTAGCTGTAAATTGATCGGCTAGACATTATTATCTGCCTCTATACAGAGTTATAATGAAAAAACTAATTATACATCTACCGTTGTGGATATTTACAGTTAAAAACTCAGTTATTTAATAATCTTTGGTAATCAAGATTACTTTTAATAAGTTACTATTATCAAAAGGTCAAAATTGCTAAAGTTAGAATTTATAAGTCTCTTTAACTGCTATGCAATTTGAACAATCGATTAAAATTAATGCAAGTCCCAAAGTTGTCGAACACTGTCTAAGCGATCGCCTTTTAATGCACAAATGGCTAAACCCACTTTTAAAATGCGAACCTGTAGGCGATTGGAGTACCGAAGTAGGTAGTCGCAGCAATTTTATAATCAAAATTCCGATAGTTCAACCAACCCTTGAGGCGGTAGTCAAGGAGCGAAAACCCGGCTTAATTGTTTGGGAATTTAAGGGATTTTTTCAAGGATGCGACTTTTGGGAATGTCAAGAAACGCCGCAAGGTACGCTTTTAGTCAACCGTTTTCAGTTTGAAATTCCCAACCCCATGATTCGCTGGGGTTTTAATACATTTGCTTCCTATTTAACCAAAGCAGATATGCAGAGTCAACTGCAACGTCTCAAACGCGTTGCCGAAACCCAAGTTTAGAGACGTGGATCTACGGGTTCGCTTTCTAATGTCAAAACTCCAAAAACGCATTCGCGAACGCGGCGTAAAGGTGCTTTTTTAGTAAATCGTTCTAGGTATTCCATCCCTAAAGCAAATTCTCGCAGTGCTAAAGAGCGCTTTCTCGATAAACCGCGCGATCGCAATCTCTCTAAATTTTCTGGTGCTGTGTATTCCGTACCGTAGATAATCCGCAAATATTCCCTATCTCTACATTTAACGGCAGGTTGTACCAAACCGCGATCGCCTTTAACAATAAAATCTAACGGTTTAACAACTATTTCTTCTCCACCAATGCTAGTAAGTTCTTCCTACCAAGAGATCCCAGTAGCGGTGTCATTGACATCTACTAACTTATAAGCCGTTGCTAATATAATAATTTGGGTTCGGCTTTGCATAGCTGCGCTAGGGTGTTCAGATGCCAAACATGACTTTTATTGCTTCCCGTTGTCTTTACGATCGCACGAATGCCAAAATTTCGAGCTAGGCGGTGCTGATTGCGATCGCCATAAATGTATTCTGGTAAATCAAGGGTGATCGCTACAGGCAAACAATGATACTCTTTCGCTAAGTCTAGTAAGTGTTTTCGGTCTTCTTTTTGCACATTAGTAGCATCAATTACTGTCAACTTTCCGGCGGCTAATCTTTTGGCAGCGATATAGTGCAAAACCACAAAAGCATCTTTACTAACAGCTTAATTATTTTCATCATCGCAAATCAATCCTCGGCAAAAATCCGATGATATAACTTCTGTAGGTTTAAAGTGCTTTTTAGCAAAGCTAGACTTTCCAGCACCAGAAGCACCGATGAGGACAACTAAAGATAGTTCGGGTATAGTAATTTTCATACATTGTTATTTTTTAACTAAACTGCAATCTTATCCGAATAAGTAAATCGTTTAACTCAGCTTTACAATTTGGCGTTTCTGGCAAACTGCTATTTTGACTCGCTTCTCTTAATTGATTGCACAAACGCTCGTATTCTTGCTGATGAAATGTTAGATTAATGTTTGGTAATACTGCTTTTTCTGCTCCTGCTAGTTTACAAGTAATTAAGTCTGAAACATAAGTCAAATTAAAATTTTTATTCAACTCTACTAAATTAGCTTCTAAAATGCCTATTTCCATTAAATAAATGCCCGTTAGTAATACTCGATAAATGTAGAGCAAAGGTTTAACTTTTGGTGGATTTTGCTTAGAAAAAAGCTGCCATTGACTTTGAGCAAAACCTAAGTAGTGGTGAACGTGATAACGGGTAATACATTGACGAGCAAGTATTTTTAATTCTTCATGCTCCGGCGTAGTATGTACTATTAAAGGTGAATACAATTGTTCCAAAACATAACCGTTTTTTTTCAAGAGCATAGCAAAGAATTTTTTAACATCGTGGGTTACTAAATCTAGTTTTAAATCTCCTTATAAACTCAGCAATTTCAATAGTTTCTCGTCCAATATCAAGACCAACAACTTCTTTAACTGGGAGAATATGAACACCGCGCAAATCGTAATCAGAATCAGGAGAAGGAAACCCATACAAATACGCTCCGCTAACGGTGGCAAAAAGTAACGGATAATACTGATTTTTAGCTATTTCAATTAATTGCTGAAAAGGCATAATTACAAAAATAATATTTAAAAAACTTTCAAACTCAGTGAATTAGTTTAAGTAAACTAATTATGAAATACTGCCATTTGTGTAAAAGATCCTACTTCGCAATCTTCGTCACCTATAGGCAAAAATTGCCCGGAATAATCATATTTTTCTGCTACTTTATTTCGCCATTGTTGAAACTCTAAGCGCGTCCATTCAAATCGATGATCTTTGTGGCGTAACTTTCCCGCAGGGAAAGCCTCAAACTTGACGTTGTACTCTATATTTGGCGTTGTTATAACTACCGTATTTGGTTTCGCAAATTCAAAAAGTACGCGTTCAAAAGCCGCCAAACGAGCTATATCTAAATGCTCAATTACTTTTACTACCGTTGCCGTATCGTATCCACACAGCCGTCGATCGCGGTAACTAAGCGATCCTTGTAATAGTTTAATGCGATCGCGCTGCATAGTTGGCATACTTTCTAAATGCAGTCTTGCACTCGCAATTTCCAAAACCCGATAAGATAAATCAACCCCAACAATCTCTTTAAAACTTCGAGCTAGTAATAGTTTTAACAGCTTTCCCTCACCGCATCCTAAATCTATTACTTTTGTTGTTCCATGCTGCTTTAATACCCCTAAAACCGCCGTTAAACGCTGTTTGTTTAGGCTGATACGTTCCTCAACTACGGCTTCTTCTTGTTCGTGTTGCAAAGATAAACTAAAAGACTGTAATTTATCTGAGTGCTTGTGCAACAAGGAGCCTAAATCTGTTGCTGGTTTATGGGTAGTAGCGATTTTTAGCAGCATTTAGCAAAAATAATACTTTAACCTCAGTATTTAATGTAGATTGAATACTACAAAAATACTACATTTTTTAAAACTACTTTCATGTCTTCATCCCAAAGAGAGAATTTGAGACAACACGCCAGCCTAGTTAAAGAAATAGAATAGGAACGACTATTAGGGACGGCAAAGGTGCGATCGCGCCAATTTATGTGTAGATTATTAGGCTATATCGGCTCATCAATTCCATTGGACTATATCTTATCCAAACCAGAACATTCATTGATTGTTCAAAGCTATAAACCGTTAGAGATGAACTCAGGAGTAGTTAATGCTGATGGTTTTGGGATTGGTTGGTATCATCCCGACAAAGAAACGAATCCTTTTATATATAAAAACGTTATTCCGATTTGGAATGACGTGAATTTGCCTAGCTTGGGGCGCTATGTAGAGACAGGCTGTGTTCTAGGCTACGTTCGCAGTGCCACCGCCGGACAAACAGTAGATATGAGCAACTGTCAGCCCTTTGAATCAAATCAACTGTTATTTATTCATAATGGTAAGATTGACAACTTTAAGCAGACTCTCATGCGTCCAATCTGCGAACTACTCAGCGATACTGCTTACAAATCTATCAAAGGCAGTACTGATTCCGAACACTTTTTTGCTTTGTTTCTTGACGAACAGCTAAAAAACCCCGACGATCCTCTAGAACAAGCTTTGCAAAGGGCGTTGCTCAAGTTGGATGAATTAGCTAAATCTCATCAAGTCTCCGCCTCGGCTAACATCATTATTAGCGATGGCGAGCGGCTAATTGCTGCTCGATTTGCAAGCGGGATAGAGTGTCCTTCTCTATATTGGACTAGGGACGATCTAGCTTATCCAAAATCCGTAATTATTGCCTCTGAACCTATATTTAAAGGCGATTGGCATCGTTTTTCCGAACAGAGTATTCTTAGTGTAGGACAAGACCTTGAGATCGAAATCCATCAACTTTCAACAAACTAACGCTCCGGGTTCGCCCCAGATTCTGGATATAAGACGGGAACAATTAAAGCAGTGGTTGCATCAATGTAGAGCGGGAACTTTAGAATTATTTGAGTCTATAGACGAAACCACCTTTTGTCATCAAGCACACTCAGAATTTAGCCCCGTAGGTTGGCATTTGGGACACATTGGCTATACTGAGTCATTGTGGTTGCTAGAGCGCCAAGACAAGATAAAATCACTGTTTCCAAAGTATCGTCGTTTGTTTGTTGCTGATGGTTTACCTAAATCCGAGCGCGTCAAATTGCCACCCCTATGCGAGATTAAAAGATATCTTGAAGCAATTAGAAACAAAGTGCTGTTGCGTCTAGAAACTATCGATTTAGACAGAGAAGAACGTCTTTGGCGTTGGTTATTGCAACACGAAAGCCAGCATACAGAAACGATCGCCTTTGTACTGCAACTTCAACGCTGGCGCGATCGCGCACCTGTAGGCGCAAGTTGGCAAAATATTACTACTCAAAACAAATTTACCGTGCATCCTGCCTTTAACTCTCCTATGGCTCAAGTTAGTTGTTTAGATTCAGAAATGGTTTGCATTGAATCAGGTTCTTTTACCCAAGGAAACGATTCTGTAGACGCTTTAGATAACGAACGCACCGCTCATCAAGTCAATCTTGGCGATTACTATATCGATCGCTATCCCGTTACTTGCAGACAATATGGAGCTTTTATTGAAGCTGGAGGCTACCAAAATTCTAACTTGTGGTCGCAACGAGGGTGGCGATGGGTGCAATCTGAGCAAGTAACCAAACCTTTGTATTGGTCAGAAGATCGTCGCTGGGACAATTACCCGGTTTGTGGAGTTAGTTGGTATGAAGCTGATGCTTACGGCCGATTTGTTGGTAAACGGCTACCTACCGAAGCCGAATGGGAAAAAGCCGCCGGGGGTAATTCTCCTTATCCTTGGGGAGAAGAATTGCCCACAGAAAAGCATTGCAATCACGATAATACTGTTAGTCAAACAACGCCAGTAAATGCTTACCCCAAAGGACAAAGTGTTTATGGCTGTTTCGATATGTTGGGTAATGTTTGGGAATGGACATCTACAGTATTTGAAGGTTATCAAGGTTTTGCTGGCTTTCCTTATCCTGGCTACTCTCAGGTATATTTTGATGGAGAGCATTGGGTGCTAAAAGGTGGTAGTTGGGCAACTCGTCCTTGGGCGCTACGTTCGAGTTTTCGCAATTGGTATCATCCCGGCGTGCGGCAAATCTTAGCAGGGTTTCGCTGTGCTAAGGATAAGTAGTTTTAGCCAATTCTATTCCTTTTGGAAGAATATCAACTACAAAAATAAAACCATAGTTTTAATCGTTGTATGGTTTTTGTTTAGATAGCAAAAGATAGCTTTTTTCCTAGGTAGGAGTGTTCATGTCAATTTTTAATACTGCAAGCGGTAATCCTGCTACTGATGTAGAAAATCGCTTGCAAATTGAGCATTTGTTAAATGCAGCCACTTTATCAGCTTCCGTGCTGGCAGAAAAAAGCGATGTTATTGCTGGGTTAACTCAAACGCCTAAGTATATTCAAGCTCGTTACTTTTACGATGACTATGGTTCGCAATTATTCGAGCAAATTTGCGACCTACCAGAATATTACCTGACACGCACGGAAACAGCTATTTTACAAGAATGCGCGATCGCGATTTCTGAAATTACAGGGGCTTGCGAATTGGTAGAATTGGGCAGTGGTAGCTCTACTAAAACCCGCATTCTATTAGATGCTTACGAGCAATTAAACTATCCTTTACGCTATGTTTCAATCGATGTCAGCGCAGGTATCTTAGAAAGTAGTGCCAAAGCGCTCTTGGCTGATTATCCTTCTTTGCAAGTCCAGGCTCTTGTTAGTACCTACGAACTAGCTTTAAAACAACTAAAACCAACTTCATTACCCAACCGAGTAATTTGTTTTATTGGTAGTTCTTTAGGCAATCTCAACCCTCAAGAATGTAAAACATTTTTCTCCCAAATTACTAGAGCGCTCCAACCGAATGAATACTTTTTATTGGGTATAGATTTACACAAGTCTAAAGAGATATTAGAACCTGCTTATAACGACAGTCAAGGAGTTACCGCAGCTTTTAATCTCAATATACTCAAACACCTAAATCAACGCTTTGATGGCAACTTCGATTTAACCCAATTTGAACACTTAGCTTTTTACAATGAAACTAAGCGCCAAATTGAAATGCACCTGCGAAGTTTGCGCTCTCAAACCATAACGTTGAAGGATTTAGATTTGACAATTGAATTAGCATCTGACGAAACCATCTTTACAGAAATATCTCGCAAATTTGATTTAGATAGTATTCAGCAAGAATTGCAATCGCAAGGACTAAAATCCATACAAGTATGGACAGATGCTAATCAAAAGTTTGGCGTACTACTTTGTCGATTGCTCCACTAATTCGTTGTTAAATTCATTGATTGGACGTAGCTTCAATTCTTTTGACTCCGAGCGAGGTAGCAAGTCAAATACTTGGCGTAGTTTATCGTCTACTTCCTCGTAGGGTACTTGTCCTTGCTTGTCAAGTACTACCTTCCCGGCTTTATCTAAAATTACAACTTGCGGCACTATCTCTTTGTAGTAATAGCCTGCTTCTGTGGGTTTGTAGCTACTTTGTACGGGAATTGTGTCTACATTCACAGGTATAATGTCGGCAGCACGTCCATAAAAAGCCTGCATATTAGAAACAACGATCGCGTACTGCTTGCAATCGCTACTATCATCGACGTAGTAAACTAATATCGTTGGTTTAGCTCCAGCTATAGATTGCGCTAAGGTAACTTTTGGCGGCATTAACGATCCATTGCCAGCATACAACACAAAAATATTGCCTTCAAAGCGATCGGTATTAATTTCGGCATTAGCTATCGGCATTCCTAGTAGTAATAAGCACATTACTAACATCAGCGTAAAAGTTAGATATTGCTTGATAAAAGTCAATTTTTTTTTAAATAAATTCATCAAAGAATTAGCCTGCTAGGTAAAAATTGCTGCAATTAGTAGCAGTAAAAGTAATTATAGTAATTTTATACTTAAATGCAGTTTGTATTTTTCATTTATAGCTAATGCTAAATTGAGTTTGACAACTGATTCTATCCCCTCACTGCCATCTAAAAGCTTCTAACAATCTTTGTATAATTAATTTGCTGCTTTAGATAGAGAAACTTATTATTAACTAATTGTTAGGTTAGTTGGTATGTAACTTATTATTAAAAAATGATGAAGAAATTAATTTTATTATTTTTATCTGTTGCTTTAAGTTTAATTATAGTAGATGAAGCTTTTAGTAATACTCCCATTCCACAACCAGAGCCTACGGTTGTGACACAAACTGAAGGAGAAACTCCACTATGCTACTTGCAAACTCCCGATGGGAAAACGTGGAATCTTAATAGTTTATGCGAAAAAGCTCCAGAAGGAGCAGATTCTATAAGACAAAATGTAGCGACCGTTAACCCTTACAACAATGCTGCCATTAAAAAATTTGATGACGATTTGTACGGAGAAGGCAATTAAGCGATCGCTAATCTAACCCAAGTTATAAAAAAGCGCTCTAAGTTCAATCTTTAGAGCGCAGCTAAAATGTTTTATGATATTTCTATTTAGACGCTGGAGGAGTATTTTGTTGCAGCAGTTTAGTTAAGTTTGTAACTTTAGTATAGCCAACTCGATTAGACTGAGCTAAATAAAGTTTAGCTGCCCTTTGATAATCAGTGATCGCATTTTCAGGATTTTTTAACTTAGCGTGAACTTCACCGCGAGCCAGGTAAGCTTCTGCGTCTCTTTCGTTACGAGAAATCGCACTATTGAAGTCTTCCATTGCTTTCTCATTTTCGCCAACTTTAGCATAAGCAATTCCTCGATAACGGTAGCCCGCACCTTCTTCAGGATAAATACTAATTGCTTGGGTATGGTCTTCAATAGCACGTTTGTAATCGCCTAAAGCTGTGTAGGCGACACCCCGGCTATTGCGGAGATGAGAATGGGCAGGATTAAGTTCAATTGCTTTGGTATAGTCTTCAATCGCGGCTTGATAATTTTTAAGCAACAGGTGAATATCCGCGCGATAGGTATACGCCAAATGATGATTAGACTGCATTTCAATAGCTTTGCCAAAGCTTTCAATTGCACCTTTGTAATCTTTTTGATGCAGCTTAGTTAGTCCATCATTAACATGACTTTCGGTAACGCGAGAAATCTCTGCGTTTTCGGGAGTAACTGATGGACTAGGCATAGAATGATGTCCGCCGTGATTTTGAGCAATTCCCGTGTTGCTAACTATTAAACTTACACCAATTGCTGCTGTTAAAGCGATCGCCTGACTAAACTTATACATATTTTTTCCGCCTCAAATTATCCACTTCAACCTAGAACCAGAACTTTTTTAATTTACACTTACCAGCTTTATATGATGCTCCAACTTGGGACTACTTACAGGTTTGGCATATAAAGAGCTATGAGGCAAAACGCGCAGAATTTCTTGCACCGTTGTTACACCTGTAGTCACCTTTTTAATTGCAGCTAGTCGAAAAGAATCAAAATTAACTTCATTAACATAGTGTTGCAATTGCGTCATTGTCCCTTCATAAATTATCCGCCGGACATTTTCATCTACATTTAGTAGTTCTACAAGCGCTTCGCGTCCCAAATATCCAGAACTAAAGCACTTTTGGCAGCCCTTTCCATGTCTCCAATTATCTGATTTTTCTTGCTCCATATCCAAGCCTAAAACCTTTAAATCTGCTTCTGTCGGAGCATACTTTTCCGTACAATGAGGACACACTTTACGGACTAAACGTTGAGCTACAACCCCTAAAAGCGCGTCGCTAATAAATCCCGCATCCGGGCAAAGGTCTTTTAAACGTGGAATTGCACTAATTGCGTCATTAGTATGCAAAGTTGTTAATACCAAGTGTCCTGTCAAAGCGGCTCTTACCGCCGTTTCCGCCGTTTCGCGATCGCGTATTTCTCCAATCATAATAATGTCTGGATCTTGACGCAAAATTGCTCTTAAACCCGCCGCAAAAGTCATTCCCGCAGGCTCGTGGACTTGAGTTTGAGTAATCCCAGGTAACACGTATTCCACAGGGTTTTCTACCGTTACCAAATTGACGTGTTCTTTTGCCAGTCTTTGCAAACTGGTATAAAGCGTGCTAGTTTTACCTGACCCGGTGGGACCTGTAAAAATGATCATTCCTTGGGGTTGCTGCAACCAATGCTTATAAGTTGCCAAGGTGCGATCGCTAAAGCCTAATTCTTCAATACTAGAGAAATTATTTTCTCTAGGTAAAAGCCGAATTACTGCTTTTTCTCCACCAATACAAGGCAAAGTGCTTACTCGCATATCTAACCCTTGTTCGCCATTTTGTTCTGACATATATTTGTCACCAATTCTCGCGTCTTGAGGACGGCGACTTTCTGAAATATCCATATCAGACATAACTTTGAGCGCAATAATTGCTTTGCGGCTCACTTCCAAGGGCAAAGTTGTAATATTTCGCAAAATGCCATCAATGCGATACCGGACTCTCAACCCGTTAGGCATCGGCTCTAAGTGAATGTCACTTGCTCGACTCCGCAAGGCGCTGGAAATAATTGCTTTAATTCTACTAATTTGATCGGCGGCTTTTGATAAAGAAAATTCTGTTGATTCGCTAATGTCTTCTTCTTGGATATGCTCTTTTTCTATTTCTCCAGTCAAAGGATTCACTAGAGGCGCAGAATGTAGGCGATTGTTATCAACTTGGTTATGGCTTTGTACCCAGGAGCGGTAGCTTTTATGTTGAATGGGAACAAATTTTATATCTGTTAAAGTCTGCTGGCTTAATTTTTTAATAGCCTCAGGAGTTAGCGGTACAGAACTACCCAGAAAGTAGCAATTACGCCACAACAACAAAGGAATTACCGCAGGTAGAGTTTTGCGATCGGGAAATTCGCGCAAAAATCTCTGGCTTACTTCTGGATCGAGCAATTCTAAATTAACAACGCCTTGGTCATCTACCAATATTTTTAATGCTTGGTCGCAGGTTATTTCTCTGTTTTTTAAGCGTTGCCAGATTGAGCGATGATGGTTTTGCATCTTTAAAACTGAGTTGTTTATCAAGTTTCGCTTTGGTGTAAGTTTGTTAAAGCTAAAAAATACTGACTATCAAGCTATTGGCTGTTTTTATAGAAATAATTAGTTGACTTAGCGATCGCCTATAATTGAAAGTTATTTCCGTATAGGCGATCGCGCTACGGGATAAGACTACGTGCAGCGCGATCGTGCCTTTACAGGGCTGGTGCTGGGAGAGATTTAGCTGGCGCTAAAGAAGTAAGATTTACTGTAGCTTCGCCCACTTTAAATTGATTCATCATGTCATGGTCTTCGTGGACTGAATTATGACAGTGAGACATATATGTACCTGAATTAGGTCCAAACTTACCAATGACTCTGAGTGTTTCATTTTCACCTACATAAAAGACATCTTTCCAACCTCTTTCGTATGCAAAGGGAGGTGCGCCATTGCGATCGAGGAGTTGCATATCTAATAGGTGCATATGAATTGGGTGAAACCAACCACCAGCATTGTTGTATATCTTCCAAATTTCCACATCACCTAACTTGGGATTGGCATCAAAGCGTTGATTGTCCCAAATTTTTCCATTAATTACCCACAAACCATTAGAGCGTTCGTATCTAAATTCACGGGTTCGGACTGCGGAAGACTCAGCAATAGGTTGGACAAAACGCAGCGTGCTAGGGATAGAACTAGGGTCGCTTTCTGTCCGCACTACCTCGAACTGCATGATATTTTCAGTGCCGTCGTACTCGTCGTTATTTTTCGGATGGTTATTTTTCAGTACGATTTTGGTTCCGACTTTGTATTTAGAAAAGTCGATTATTACTTCATAACGTTCAGCCATGCCAATCCGCATTTCTTTGGTAGGCACGGGCGCACTCATCAAACCTGCATCTGTACCAATGACAATTAAAGGCTCACCAGTGCTGAGGGCTAGACCGTAAGAACGCGAAAGCGAACCATTTAAGATGCGGAAACGATACTTACGATTTGCTACCTGCATTTTGGGCCAAGGTACACCGTTAACTAAAATAACGTCACCGAATTGACCATCTTCACCTTGGTCGTCAAATATTAATTTACCACTGGTGCTAAACTGCTTGTCTTGAATCAGCAACGGAACGTCATAATCACCTTTGGGCAACGGCAAGTTAAGTTCTTCTTGGTCTTGAACCAAATACAATCCTGCTAGTCCCATGTAAACATTGCGGGCAGTAGCATGAATAGCGTGGTCGTGATACCACAAACTAGCTGCGCGATTATTGGGATAAATATAATCTTTATATTGACCTGGCTTTGTTAAGTCTTCAGCATAACCGTCGTATTGTGGCAGCGATGCCATGCCATGCAAGTGAACGGATGTAGGAACGCCTACACTATTATTTATAAACCTGACAACGGAGCGCCGATCTTTATTTTGTTTAATCGTTGGACCAGGAGTGATGCCATTGTAAGCCCAAACTTCGGTTTTCAGCTTCGGTAAGATTTCTACGGAAGCCTTTCTCATGGTGATTTCGTAGTAGTCTGTAGTGCTATCACTCCGCACGGGTTTAAGCACTGGTGGAACGCGAAATGGAAGTGTGAAGGGGGTTACTTTCGGGCTTCCAGCATCTCCTGCATAGCTACGGCTTTGAAACGTAACAGGTAGTAGCAATGAGCCGCCAGCAAGCGCTCCAAGTTTGAGCGCTTGTCGTCTCGTTATGGGTGTCATACTCTCAGTGTTCTCTATTTGGCGCGTAAGGATTTAAGTTGTATCTACTGAAAAAGGTTAAGTAAAGATTTATTAACCCCACTTATTTATAGTGACAACTTAATGACGATTAAGTGGTTAAGTTATGTCTAACTTATGTATAAACTTTGCTCAAAATATAAAAATTTTTAAGTTAGACAAATAACGCAATTGCAAGCAATCTAGAATAAAGTATAAATATTTAAACGGTTAGTAGGTAACGGAACAAGCTAGCTATTTAGCACTCTAAAAATATATAAAGCCCAAATAGACAAATATCTACACTTGTGATAGGATAGATGGCTGATTCAAAACTGACAAGTAAATTATTACTCTTACTAAGAGTAATAATGCGATCGCGATAACTACAAGCAATGAGTTATTGTCGGGATGAGAGCGAATGCAGACTTAGTTCGTACAAGAGTTTTACTGTATTAACCAAAAGTCAGTTGTAAGTCATAGATAAACTGTAAAATGTTTGGCTTTGCAATAGGATAAATTGAAATAAAAGAATAACTTGTTGCAGTTATTTGGTGTCAGAAATGCGGATGTAATCTTATTGCATCCATATTTAATTTTATGATACTAACATAAATAACAAAAGCCTGTTTTTGGTTTGATTATTATAGCAAAAATACAAATTATGAGTGATTTGCGATCGCGGCAATTATTCCAACAAGAAATCAATAAATCAGACGAGCAAATCGAGCTAGCAATATCTGCCTTGTACATAGCTCAAGAAGACTACCCCAACTTAAATGTAATTGACTATCTTAATATTCTAGATAATATGGCATCGGACGTAATCGAGCGCTTGCCAAAACAAAATTATCCCCTAAAAATTATTCAGACTATTAACAGTTATTTATACGATGAATTAAAATTTAGCGGTAATGTTATTAACTACTACGATCCTTGTAACAGCTTTCTGAACAAAGTAATTGAGCGTCGGGTAGGGATTCCAATTACTCTATCATTGATTTACTTAGAAATCGCCAAGCGCATCAAATTCCCGATGGTAGGGGTAGGAATGCCGGGACATTTTTTGATTCGTCCTCAAGGTGAAGAAATGGAAATATTTGTAGATCCTTTCAATCGCGGTGACATACTATTTATTGAAGATTGTCAAGAGCGAATTATGCAAGTTTACGGGCAGCCGATAACTATGCAATCAGAGTTTTTAGCAACAGTAAGCAATCGGCAATTTTTAGCCAGAATATTAAGCAATCTAAAAGCAATTTATCTCAACAATCAGCAGTTAGAAAAAGCCTTAGCCGCCGTTGAACGCCTTTTATTATTATTTCCCAACGTTGCTGTAGAAATACGCGATCGCGGCTTAATGTACTATCAAACTGGGCGCTGGGTAGCGGCAGTAAAGGATTTTGAAACCTACTTACAAAAAGCTCCTGATGCTCAAGATGCGCCAGTCATTAGACGCTTGCTAAAACAGCTAGATAACAATGGCTAAGAATTAACTTTCCTCTATACCTAATAGTAAGAATGCAGAAAATCAAGAAATAATTTAGATATTTCTTTAGATTTTCTGCCTTAGCTTTATACAAATAATCTTAGGATTTAGCACCCATTTCAACTACTAGACTCCGCATAAAATTGATGCGTTGTTCAAAGTCGAGTTGTTTGATTTGATTGACAAATTCATCAGTTTCTGAAGGTAATTGATAGTCGGAAGGTACTTGAATAATTACCCCTTCATCCATACCTTGAGCTAAACGCAACCACACATCCAATCTACCGCTAGAACTTAGAGCGCTGTAGCTGCGGCTAATATCAGAATCTGTACTACCAGCAATATCGCGTTGCGCTTGCAATTGTTCTTCAGGAGACATTGATTTAATGCGATCGTATAGCGCTCCGGCGGTATCTTGAGCAGAAGCAGCATTGGCGGGATTTAGTTTATCTTTGAGATCGAGATAACCAAACCAGAGAACGGCTAATTGAGTATCTACATCGAAGCCTTTGAATGTTTCTAGAGATTGCTTTGTGTTTTCGTCGGTAGCAAAGGTCATAATTAAAAACGTCTGATTTTTTTACTGATTAAGCGATCGCGCGTTTGCACCGCAATAACTTAGGTTTAATCAATCAAACTACCTAAATTAACCCTGCAAAAGATAGATGTATAGGTCGCTACCAAAGATAGATGTAGAACAAATTATTTAATATTGAAGCCTGCATAAGCTAAACACAGCCAACCGACGATCAACGCCACACCACCCAAAGGGGTAATTGCGCCCAAGATTTTGATATCAGTAAGACTGAGGGCGTATAAGCTACCAGAAAATATCGCAATACCAACAGTAAAAGCCCATCCAGTAATAATTAAAATTGTTGGCGAATCGGTACGCAGTAGTAACAAAGCTACAATTAGTAGCGCGATCGCGTGATACATTTGATATCTTACCGCCGTTTCAAAAATCTCGATTGCTTTAGCACTCAAGGTTGATTTTAGGGCATGAGTGGCAAAAGCTCCAGCAACAACGGATAAGCCGCCGAAGATTGCTCCTAAACTGATAAATAACTGAGTCATTTTTTGGATTTAGATAGGAAAAGAGCGATTTAGTATCACGTCTGATTTTGCTGTCGATGTTAATCTTCTACTTACAATCAAGCAAAGCTTCAATATTTGCTGAGACGATCTTCTCTAAATTGTGTGTAATCTTTTCACTTTCCCAATTCCACCAAGCTATTTCAAGTAACGATCTAATAGTTTCATCATTAAATCGTTGACGAATACACTTGGCTGGATTGCCCCCAAAAATTGTATAGGGCGGGATATCACTTACTACTACGGATTTTGCGGCAACGATCGCTCCATCTCCTACTTGCACTCCCGGCATAATCACTGTTTCATAGCCAATCCACACATCATTACCAATAACTGTGTCTCCTTTGTATGATAGTTCTTTAAGCTGAGGGTTGACTTTTTCCCAGCCATTACCGAATATCCCAAACGGATATGTTGAAAACCCATCTAACTTGTGGTTTGCACCATTCATGATAAATTTTACGCCTCTAGCCAAAGCACAAAACTTGCCAATAATTAGCCGATCGCCAATGAAGGGGAAATGGTACAAAACATTACGTTCAAAGTCTTCCGAATTTTCTGGATCGTCGTAATAGGTGTAATTTCCAATGATTATATTGGGATTCGATACGGTGTTTTGAATGAAGCAAATTTGGGGAAATCCTTTCATAGGATGCTTATCTTTAGGATCGGCTCCGTACAAAACAGTCTCCAGCTTCTAAAAATGTTTAAATAATAACTAGCTTATTATCCGTGCTTAAATATTGAAATAATAATAGGCTCCACTTTTTTAAGAAACTTCATAATTAATAGTGCAAGAGCAAACACATCTTGCACAATTTTAACTTTATTTGCGTGTAGCTTCTAAGATGCGGGAAAAGTAAAAGCTAGTCTTAGTCATTGCTTGTCTTTGGATTGCAAAACCGTTACTTTCTAGAATTTTTACAACATCGGCTTCGCGGTGCAAGTAAGCGCGAGTTGCCTTACTTGCACCAGGAAAAAAACTACCAATTTTTTTAAGCAAACTTAAAGCCAAAGTTTTGGGTGCAAAACTCAGAATTAGCCGCGATTGTGCCATAGAAGCGAGGTGAGAAATCATTTTATCCGCCTCGTTTTGGGGATAGTGAATTAAAACATCTAGGCAAGTTACGGTGTGATAGTTTCCGCTTAGGGTTTCTAAGTCTTGGACGGTAAATTTGAGTTTATCTGTCTTACCTAATTCGGCTTCGGCTCTTTGGGTAGCTTCAGCAACCATTTTTTCGGAAATATCGCTGCCGTAAACTGTGGCGCCAGCTTGGGCTAGGGGGATGCTCAGACTACCTACACCACACCCAGCATCGCAGATAGTCATTTGAGTCAAATCGTCAGTTTTGAGCCAGTTGAGTACGGTATCAACGGTTTGTTGGTGTCCGGTACGAATATCTAACTGAACTTTGTTAACTTCGCCGTCGCCGTAAATTCGCCGCCAGCGATCGAATCCGGTGGAGTTAAAATATTCTTTAACAATAGTTTTATCGTCTGCTGGGTTCATGAATTTGGTTTTATGCTTTCCAAGGGTTTAACTTAGCATTTATCGAGGTGCTAGAGACTGACTAACTGGCGATATGCAAAAGTAGAAGCATCGGTTAGCCTCTGCCAAGTTAGATTTTTGGTGGAGCGATCGCAATGCCAACGAATTAGGTTGTGAGCAAAAGCATTTTCAAGTCCACTATAAATATTAATTGCCTCTCTAGGTGAACTTGTAGCAAGAGAAACCGCACTTTCTACTTCACAGATACCCCATTTAACTAAATTTTGAACTCCGGTAAATAATGGTAAAGTCGTGCCAGATAAGGTATTGTCGGGTAGTCGTGCTGTACCGCCTGTAACAGTTATTTGCCTGGTATCCCAAGGGTAAACGCCATCGGGTAATCCGAGCGGTGCTAAAGCGTCGCTAACTAAAAATAATCCTTGTTCGTAGTTGCTTGCAGCGAGCAAAACCTGAATCATAGTGGGACAGATGTGCTGTCCGTCGGCAATAAAACCGCATTTCACACCAGGAGTTACTAAAGCTTGTCCGAGCAATCCTGGTTCTCGATGATGCAGAGATGGCATCGCATTGAAGGCATGAGTAACCATTGATGCGCCTAATTCAAAAGCTCGTTTTGCTTGGGCTGCGGTGGCTAGGGAGTGACCTAAACTAACCGTAATGTCTAACTTCTTTAAGTAAGGGATTGTTTGCTCTTGGGGGTCTAGTTCGGGCGCTAAGGTGATGATTTTGGCGATCGCCGCATTTTCGCCCAAAATAAGTTTTAAGTTGTCAATAGTTAGTGGTAATAAATATTCTGCGGGGTGTGCGCCGCGCTTTTGCGGGTTTAAAAATGGCCCTTCTAAATGCACTCCCAGAATTTGCGCGGTTGGTTGAGGCGTGGATTTTTGACTCTCGATAAAATCAGTAAGGGTAGCGAGAACTCGTTTAATATTTTCTATAGAAGTTGTAACTAGAGTAGGGACAAAGCTATCTACCCCTTGCTGCCAGAGAAAGTAACATATTTTTGATAATAATTCGCTATCTTTTTGTGCCTGAAGATCGGTAAATGCTAAACCTAGCGCCCCATTAATCTGTAAATCTACGCCGCCCAAAGAAATCCAATCGCCAGCTACGTCTAATACTTGTCTATTTGTGAGTTCGCTAATGGGTAAGATTTGAGCAATTTTGCCTTGAGAATCAATCTCAATTTTCTGCAAACCTGTACAGCCCGGTACGCGAGCATTGATAATATCCAAGGAAGAATAGGCATTATTCATCGATCTAGCCACCACTACAGCAATATTTTATTTTATGACTTCACCACTAATCGGTATTATTATGGGCAGCGATTCAGATTTGCCGATTATGCAGGACGCGATCGCAATTTGCCAGGAATTTGATCTACCCACCGAAGTTGCAATTATTTCCGCCCATCGTACTCCCGAAAGGATGTTTGAATACGCCAAAGAAGCTCACAAGCGTGGGATTAAAGTAATTATCGCTGGTGCGGGTGGTGCGGCGCATTTACCTGGTATGGTTGCAGCTTTAACTCCGTTGCCTGTAATTGGCGTTCCCGTCCCTAGCCGCCACTTACAAGGACTTGATTCGCTGTATTCTATTGTCCAAATGCCTGCGGGTATTCCTGTGGCTACAGTAGCGATTGGTAATGCTAAAAATGCTGGCTTATTAGCGATTCAAATTCTAGCAACTTCTCAAAGCGAACTACTAGAGAAAGTTCAAACCTACCGCCAAACTTTAGCGCAATCTGTTTTAGATAAACAAACAAAACTCGAAGCAATTGGCTATCAAAAATATCTAGCTAACTTTAGTCATTAGTTTGGCGCACTCCATTTAAAACTGGCTGCACCTCAGAATCAGAAAATAAATTACTACCACCACTCCAATTAAAATCGCTAATCCGCAAACTTAATGAACCCAATGCCAATACGGGGTTGTAGCGCAAAGCAACGCCATAGGTGCGGCGGCTGTATTCTAAAACGTAATCGGTGCTGATATTTTCTCCCGTGTCTAAGTTGAGCGAAGCTTGGATACCAAAGCGAAAAGGCCCGTAAATTTGTTGAACCAAACTAAGATCGAGAACTTTGTTATCTACCGAGCGATCGAATAAAAAGGGCGATAATCCGCTCCGAATATCTTGAGAAAAGCTGACGTTAAAGCCCGTATAGTCAAAAAATCTCCGCGAAAAATGTCCAAATTGTCCTTGGATGCCAATAGTTCCCGTAATTGTATTTTGACTATCACCGCTACTGTAAAAGCTGCTAACTCCTTTTAGACCTGTAAATAAGCTGACATAAGGAATTACTGGCGCGGGGGTATACCGCAGCCCCTCAGTAGGAGTAGAGGCTATTGCTTGTCCTCGCCAAAGAGAAAAGCCACGATTGAAGGCGATGCTTCCTTGCAGACGACTTAAAGAAATGCGATCGCTATCTTCATCCTCTAACAAGTCTGCGCGATCGCTTTCGGCATTAATCAATTGCGCCCCCCCTTGATAGCTTAAAGCAACGCCTGTATTTCCTAAAGCAATTACTGGTGAAGTCAAAACCCCCCCTAGACTGCTTTGCACTGTTTGATAGCCGAGACTACCATTAAACAAGCGATCGCGGTAGCTATATTCTGCGGTCAATATATGGGGTCTTGCAGCGTCACCTATAGATTGACTAAGGCGTAAACTTGCCCGTAAATTGTCTTCTAATTGGCTAAAGTCTAAGCTAGTAATTGAAGCTCTACCTCTAGCTTGAGTACGTTCTCCCAAGTTTACTTGTAACTTCGATCTCAAACCATATAAATCAGGATCGAGGACGTTGCCACCGCTCTCTAACACTGCTGCTTGAGTAAAAAACTGCGGCGTGACCGTTAACTGCACTTGTTCGCTATTAATAGGGCTGAAGCTGCGCTCGATAAAGACTCCACCGCGTTCGTCACTATCTAAGCCAACTTGAAACAATCCTGGTGTAACGTCTCTTTCGCTGCGATCGATGACAGTTTCGTCTTTGGGAATAGGAATTGATAGCCCTTGGTCAAATACTAAACGCTGGCGACTGGTAACAATACGATCTCTTTGGGGTGTTTCTCGTACTAGCGTAACGGTATCGGCTCTTAATTCTAGTTCTGGTGGCGCAAAGGGATCGTTGGTAATTCTGACATTTTGAGCTTGCCAACCTTCGGGGTAAAATTGCACTTGCTGGGCTTGAAAACTCAAGCGGCGAACTTCACCCCCTTTTTGCGGTAAAGCTATATTGTTGATGTTTCCACTGCCGCCTACACTAACGCCAATTCCACCCGTACTTGTAACATCTTGTCTTGGTTGATTGGCGGTAATGCGATCGCTCGGCGGATTTGCTCTTACTCCTCCAGCACTGACATCGGTTGCTAAATTAACTGAAAGGTCTTGACTAGCGCTAGGAATAAAAATTTCTCCACTAGCATTGAGCAATTCTCCAGTATTTTGCACGAAGTTGTAGGTAAACCTTTCGCCCCGCAGCACTTGTTCGCCACGAGTTACGGCTACATTTCCTTGTCCTACAGCAATGCGGTTAGACAAATTTACTTGCAAGCTATTAGCGTCTATTACCCCACCATTTAGTCTTAATATCACGTTGCCTTCGGCGGTAACAATTTGTCTTTGCTCGTCGTACTCCTGGCGATCGGCATTTAATTCTACAATTCTGCTACTTACTGGAGCAACGTTACTAGGGTTGCCTGGGCTAGGTGCGGTTTCTGTTGGTGTTTGGATTTCTACGGGCGTTTCTACGCTTTGGGTGGTCGGGGGTATTTGGGTTTCTAAGGGCGGCGTTTCTACTACTACTGGCGAAGGCTGGGTTTCTACGCTTTGGGTGGTCGGGGGTATTTGGGTTTCTAGGGGCGTTTCTACTACTACTGGCGAAGGCTGGGTTTCTACGCTTCTTGGAACGATTTCAGGGCTGTGAATTTCAGTTGTGGAAGCTGGAGCTTGTGCTAATAATTCAACAGATGCTTGGATTTTGCTAGTTGAGTTTGTAGTTTCGCTGTCTTGAGCAGGCGTTGTCGAGCCTTGTAGGGCAGAATCAATACTGATAGGTTTGCCTAGCCCTGCGGCGCTTTTAGAGGCTTGTAAAGAAGTTGGTAAAGGCGACTTCGCAGTATTTAGAGTTACCAGTTGATTGGTTTCTGGCTTTGGTTCGAGAATTGATTGCTGGGAAGTAGTAGCGCGATCGCTTTCTACTTGAACAATAGGAGGCGGTGCAGACGAAGGTAATGGGTAGGGCATATTTGAGCAGAAGTTGTTAGCGAATCATCAGCCCGGCAGCATTAATTCAACCATACTGGCAACCGCCTCTTAAGTTAGTTATGTTCGTCTGTAAAGTAAGAACTAAAACAGACTTATTCTAAATCGCGACGGCTGGGATTGCGAGCAGGATCGTTGGACAAGAAGCCAAAGAAGAACATTGCGACAAATATACCAACAACAATATACACAGCTATTTTGAGAGTGACCACAGAATTTATCTCCGCAATAAATATTAAGCAGATAGCTTTCTTATAATACCGAAAGATTCGTCTATTTTTCTGCGGCGCGATCGTACTAGAGTTGTCAGATAAATAAAAAAATCATCCAAATAAATCTTTTTTACCCAGTAAAAGTATCAACAGTTGCCAATTCAAGGTAGAACCAAGTAAACAATAACCATAATCACCTTTCTTAAATTCCTATCAACCCATGCAACCAATTCGTACTTTTAACGTTTCTCCTTCTTTGCCATCTCGCCTAGAAAGCTTGCGCCCGTTGGCTTACAATCTCCACTGGGATTGGAATGCTGAGAGTAAAGACTTATTTCGCCGCTTAGATCCAGACCTTTGGGAAGTCAGCCGTCACAATCCCGTTTATATGCTGGGCAATATTAGCCAGGTGCGTTTGCAAGAAGTTGTAGAAGATGAGGGCTTTTTGGCTCAAATGGACAGAGCCGCCCGTCAGTTGGAAGATTATTTGCAAGAGCGTAGCTGGTACGATAAACATCGGACGCAAGGAACAGAAAATAAAACGGATAAATACGCCCAAGAATGTTTTGCTTATTTTTCTGCCGAATTTGGGCTAGTTGATTGCTTGCCAATTTATTCTGGAGGTTTGGGAGTTTTAGCGGGAGATCACTTAAAGTCGGCGAGCGATTTGGGTTTACCGCTAGTAGGAGTGGGCTTACTCTATCAGCAAGGATACTTTGCTCAGTATCTCAACGCCGATGGTTGGCAGCAAGAGCGCTACCCCATCAATGATTTTTACAATATGCCGTTGCATTTAGAACGTAATGCTGATGGTTCCCAATTGCAAATTGAGGTAGATTACCCAGGACGCACGGTTTACGCTAGAGTTTGGCGGGTGCAGGTAGGAACAGTACCTTTGTACCTTTTAGATACAAATATCGAGCCAAACAATCCTTACGATCATGACATCACAGACCAACTTTACGGTGGTGATATTGATATGCGTATCCACCAAGAAATTATGTTGGGAGTTGGTGGGGTACGAATGCTCAAAGCTTTGGGCTTGAAGGTGACAGCTTATCACATGAACGAGGGACACGCGGCTTTCTCGGCTTTAGAGCGGACGAGGATGTTGATTCAAGAAGAAGGTTTAAAGTACGACCAAGCAAGACAGTTAGTAGCTTCAAGTAATATTTTTACAACTCATACTCCCGTACCTGCGGGCATTGACTTGTTTGCACCCGATAAAACCTTGTATTATTTGGGGCATTATGCGGAAGTTTTTGGTTTAACTAAAGATCAATTGTTGGGTTTAGGGCGCGAGAATACTGGGGATCTAACTTCGCCCTTTAGTATGGCAGTGTTGGCACTAAAAACGGCAACCTTTGCCAATGGTGTTGCTCAATTGCACGGGGTAGTATCGCGGGGAATGTTTAGAGGTTTGTGGCAGAATTTACCCGTTCAAGAAGTACCGATTACCGCCATTACTAATGGCGTTCACGCCCGTAGTTGTGTTGCTAGCGCTACTCAAACTTTGTACGATCGCTACTTAGGACCAAAGTGGTCGTCAGCCCCGGTAAATAGCCCATTGTGGGAGCGAATAAACACAATCCCCGATGAGGAATTGTGGCGCAATCACGAGCGCTGCCGTTTGGATATGGTAGTGTTTGTGCGAGAACATTTAGTAAAACATTTAAGCGATCGCGGTGCAAGTCCGGCAGAAATTGCCCAAGCTCAAGAAGCGCTAGATCCTTCGGTATTAACGATTGGTTTTGCCCGTCGTTTTGCTACTTACAAAAGGGCTACATTGTGGATGCGAGACTTGGAGCGATGCAAGCGAATTTTAGCAGGCAATAAAGACCGCCGCGTCCAATTTGTGATTTCTGGAAAAGCGCATCCTAAAGATATTCCTGGTAAAGAGTTAATCCGCGATATTAATCACTTTATCCGCGAACAAGGTTTGTCTAAGCAAGTGGTATTTGTACCTAATTACGATATCCATGTAGCGCGGTTATTGGTGGCTGGATGTGATGTTTGGCTTAATACTCCTCGTCGTCCTCGCGAAGCTTCGGGTACTAGCGGTATGAAAGCATCGATGAATGGGTTGCCAAATTTGAGCGTATTAGATGGCTGGTGGGATGAAGCTGATTATGTGCGTACGGGTTGGGCGATTGGACATGGGGAAAATTACGAAGACCCCATGTATCAAGATGAAATAGAGGCAAATGCTTTGTACGATTTAATCGAGCAAGATGTAGTGCCTTTGTTTTACAACCGCGATAGTGAAGGTTTACCGCGTCAGTGGGTAGCAAAAATGAAGGACGCGATTCGGCTCAATTGTCCGTTTTTTAATACCGAGCGGATGGTGAGCGAGTACGCTACAAGGGCTTATTTTCCAGCAAGCGATCGCTATCATAGTTTAAGTGCCAACCATTACGCCCCAGCCCACGAGTTAGCGACGTGGAAAGCTAATTTAGTTGACCATTGGTACAACATCAAAATTGCTAGTATTGATATCTCCGATACGGCGGATGTGAAGGTAGACCAAACTATTACGGTTAAAGCAAAAATTGATTTGGCAACTTTAACTCCTAATGATATTCAAGTGGAGCTTTATCAAGGTGCTATTGATACTAATGGTGACATTGTTAATGGTGTTTCGGTAGTTATGGAGTACCAAGGGCAAGATTCCAATGGTAGTTGCGTTTATACGGCAGATATTGTTTATACTCACTCTGGTTTACAGGGTTTGTCTTTGCGCGTACTACCGCAGCACGAATACTTGTCTAGTCCTTACGAACCTCGCTTGATTCTGTGGGCTTATTAAAAGTTTCTTCTAAGAAGAACCAAGATTTGGGGGGGCAGACCCCCCAAACCCAATGGCAACAAAGCGGAAAGAATAGCCATACCCGCTTTTCGCCTCCTAAGACATTTTGCGGGGCAATTATTCCTCCCTTAAAGATGCCGCCCAAACCCCCTGCAAAAGTGTCATATTCGTAAACCGCTAAATTCGTAAACGACCTAGTCTGCGAAAGTTTTGACAAAATTCGTTTGGTACTTTAATTCTTAAACAACTTAGTTGCGGAAATTTTAACAAAACTCGTTTAATACTTTAATCTCCATACAACTCTTTGCCTAAACAACGATTAGATACTCTATTAGTAGAGCTTGAATTATGCTCCTCTCGCGCCCTAGCTCAAAGGCTAATTCAGGCTGGCGAAGTTAGGGTAAATGGGCAAATTGTCGATAAAGCAGGTACAGAAATCGATACCACAGCCCAAATTCAAGTTAAAGAAAAGTTGCCTTATGTTTCTAGAGGTGGCGAAAAACTTGCTAAGGCTCTATCACTATTTGCTATTAATGTAACCGATAGAATCTGTCTAGATGGTGGCATTTCTACAGGCGGCTTTACTGACTGCCTGCTGCAAAATGGCGCAAAAAAAGTCTACGGCGTTGATGTTGGCTACGGACAAGTTGATTGGCGCTTGCGTACCGATGAGCGAGTCGTTTTATCGGAACGTACCAATTTGCGCTATCTTCAGCCTCAAGACTTGTATGAGGGTACGGAAATAGCCGATTTGACAGTGGTAGATGTGTCATTTATTTCCCTTACTAAAGTTATGCCTGCTTTATGGCAATTACTCACCCCGCCACGCGAGGCAGTATTGCTAGTTAAACCGCAATTTGAAGTTGGCAAGTCTCGCGTTGGCAAAAAAGGAGTTGTCCGCGACCCCAAAGACCAAGCAGAGGCTATTTTTCATGTATTGCAAGCTGCTTTAGAAGTTGGCTGGCTTTATTGCGGTTTAACTTGGTCGCCTCTAGTTGGACCTGCCGGAAATATTGAGTACCTTTTGTGGTTGGGAATGGATAGCCAAGCACCGCCTGTAGACCAAACAGAAGTGAACCAATTAGTTAAAATGGCTCATCAAGATTTGAAAAATAGTTAAGTTGATTTCGATCGTCAGTTTGGGAACTCTAATATTAAGAGCTAAATAAAACAATGAAACTCCTAATTAATCGTTACTCAATTTTTGCGATCGCTTTAACTACTACCTCCATCACTGTTTTACTGCTGTTATTACGCTCCATTACTATTGTTCCGGCTGGCTATGTAGGCATTGTTGATAGCTTTGGTGCTGTTTCAAGCCAAACTCTTAAGCCTGGCTTGAGTTTCAAAAATCCTTTATCTCAAGTAGTCAAGTTTTCAACTCGCACTCAAGAAATGAAAGAAACT
The DNA here is from genome assembly GCA_019359635.1 of Chroococcus sp. CMT-3BRIN-NPC107. Lineage (GTDB taxonomy): Bacteria > Cyanobacteriota > Cyanobacteriia > Cyanobacteriales > Chroococcidiopsidaceae > Aliterella. Next base: position 8,679 of record JAHHGY010000025.1, on the reverse strand, counting down.
CTAGATGCGCCTTCCAAAGAAGGACTAAACATTAAGCTAGATGTCAGTATTCTTTACCATGTGGACGAAAAAAAGGCGCAGGAAATTTATCAAACTATTGGCACAGATTACGAGCAAATTATCTTAATTCCGCAATTTCGTTCGGTAATTCGGAAAGTAACCGCTACTTATAATGCTAAAGCTCTGTACACTTCCGAAAGACAAAGGTTAGCTCAAGAAATCCGCGACTCTTTGAGCCAACTTGTAACCCCTAGAGGGATAATTATCGAAGACACGCCATTAAGAAAGCTAGAACTACCAGCAAAAATTAGCCAAGCTGTAGAAGATAAATTGCAAGCCGAACAGCAAACTCAGCAAATGGATTTTGTGATTCAAAAAGAACGCAAAGAAGCAGAACGCAAGCGCATTGAAGCGAGAGGAATTGCCGATTCGCAACAGATTATTTCTCAAGGACTCAACGATAAACTTTTACAATTAAAGCAAATTGAGGCAAATGAAAAACTAGCCCAATCTACAAATGCCAAAATTGTTGTAGTTGGTAGTAGCAGAACGGGAGAACCTGTAATCATTCAGCCCTAAAAATTAATTTCCAGCGTATTCTAAGAAAGCCGCACACTCAACATGAAATGTTTGGGGAAAGAAATCGGCGGGTTGGACTCTGACTAATTTGTAGTTACCTTCTTGGGACAATAGCTTCAAGTCACGGGCTAAGGTGGCAGGCTTGCAGCTAACGTAAACGATTTTTTGGGGCTTAGTTGCAATTAAAGCATCAATTACCGTGCGATCGCATCCTTGGCGGGGTGGGTCTAGCAATACAACATCGGGTTTAACTGCCAAAGCCGGAAGTGACTTTTCAACAGAACCTAGTTGAAAATTAGCATTTTCAATATTATTGCGCCAAGCATTAAATCTCGCTTGCTCTACGGCGGCAGCTTGCACTTCTAAACCGATAACTTGTTTAGCTTGGGAGGCTAAGGGCAAGCTTAATGTCCCAATGCCACAATAAGCATCTACTAACACTTCCTCTCCCTGTAAATTGAGTTGCTGCTTAATTGCCTCTAACAACGCCTCTGCCGCCTCTGTATTTACCTGGAAAAACGTAGTCGGCGACATCTGAAACTCTAAGCCAGCAAATTGTTCTAATAAATAAGCTTGTCCAGCAATACAACGAGTTTTGTCGCCAAATATTGTATTAGTAACTTTGGCATTGAGATTTAGCGATACGCCGACTAATTTCGGGTAACGGTCTAACCATTCTTGCGCTTGAGTTTCAAGTTCTTGTAAAGTCCAATCTGTCACTACTAAAGTGAGCAACATTTCCCCCGTGCGGCGGCCAATTCGTAAGCCCAAATGCCTTAATCTACCCTGATTGCGGGTTTCGTTATATATCGACCAACCGCGCTTGTAAATATCTTGCTTAATTTCTTTGAGTAACGGATTTAGCCGCTCATCTTGGACGGGACATTGATTGAGGTTAATTAGCTGATGAGTGCCTTTTTGATAGTAGCCTGCTTGTACCTGCCCTTCCGACGATCTACTTAAGGGATAAGTAGCTTTATTGCGATAGCCCAAAGCTTCCGGTGCTGCTAAAACGGAGTCTACAGGTGGGTTAGAAAATCCCCCAATTCTCTCTAGGGCTTGCACAACTTGATTAAACTTTGCTTTTAGCTGATAGCTGTAGGTTACACTCTGCCACTGACAACCGCCGCATTTATCGGCAACAATACAGCTAGGACGAGTACGATTAGGCGATCGCTCTAAGATTTCGTAGAGTTTACCGTAGCCGTATTTGGGTTTAACTCTAATTAACCGCGCTAAAATGCGATCGCCTGGTACGGTGTCGGGAACAAATACAACGCGATCTTCAAAGCGTCCTACCCCGTCCCCCGTATCGCTCAAATCTTCTATAACTACTTCAACTAAGTTACCTTGCTGCCAAGGCTGTTGGTGGTTTTCTGCGGCGGTAGATAACTGATTTAAAGACATAGTGTAAAATTCTCTTTATTTGTGTACATAGACTTAGTTACACTACTAATGATAATTAGCGATCGCAATCATTATGAGTGTAGTTAGTCAACTAATTTTGCAAGCCGACGACGATCTTCGCTACCCTAGCACTGGCGAACTCAATACCATTAAAGAGTTCTTGCAAACTGGAGAACAGCGCATGAGAATCGCTGCTACTCTAGCCGAGAACGAGAAAAAAATTGTTACTGAAGCTAGCAAGCAACTTTGGCAAAAACGCCCCGACTTTATCGCCCCTGGCGGTAATGCTTATGGCGAACGTCAACGAGCTTTATGTCTGCGCGATTATGGCTGGTACTTGCGCCTAATTACCTACGGCGTACTGGCTGGCGACAAAGAACCGATTGAAAAAATTGGTTTAATTGGCGTGCGTGAAATGTACAATTCTTTGGGCGTTCCCGTTCCTGGAATGGTTGAATCTATTCGTTGCTTGAAAACTGCGGCTCTTAACTTAATGAGCGCAGAAGATGCGGCAGAAGCAGCACCCTACTTTGACTATATCATTCAGTCAATGTCCTAGTAATAGGAATGCGTGTTAAAAAGCTCAACATAAAATGTGTACTCTGCTAAATTTTTAGCCGTCTACATAAAAATTCTAAACTTTTAACTTGATTCTCCACTGGCGGCGGCAACTCTAGCATTTTGTAAGGGTAGGCACAATCAGTGGGGAAATTTTAATTTGTCCCCAAATACTCGTTTTGAACTTAATTATTTTTATAGTAGTATTTTTTGACTGATGATTTTTTTAAACCAATGCTCAAAGCGATCGCCTAATGCCTCTAAAGAATATTGCGCTTCCGCACTCTGACGGCAGTTAGAGCGGTTAATTTGGGGTAAATTGGCGATCGCATTCACTAACCCTTGTACGCTATCAGGTTCCACCAAAAACCCCGTTTTACCATCAACAACAATCTCCGCCGGCCCGCCGCGACGATAAGCAATGACTGGTACGCCACAAGCTAAAGCTTCTATGGCTACATTGCCAAAAGCTTCTACCCAGCGCGGTGTCATTAGTAAGGCTTTACACAAGCGTAATTGCTGCTGCATATCGCTAGTAGACAGAAAACCCAAGTATTCTATCGGTGCATTGGGGTAGGTAGTACAAATTTTTTGCCAGTAGTCTTCGTCTTGCATTTTTCCCATAATTTTGAGAGGAATATTGGCAAGTTGCGCTGCTTCTACCGCATCTTCTAAGGCTTTTTCCGGCGCAATTCTTCCTAGCCAAGCTAAATAATTATCGGGATGGAGACAAAATTTGTATAAAGATAAATCTACACCGCTACTTAAGCAAGCATATTCAGTGTTTAGGGCAAAAGTTGCAGCTTGTGACGGAGTATAAAAGCCAATCGTACCGGGAAACTTAGCGGCAACTTGGGTCACAATTTCGTCCATTGCCACCGATAGCGAACCCATACTAACAAAATGGGCGATCGCTTTCTCAAAAAATGGTGTGAGATAAAAAGGCAGCCAATCGTAAGCAAAATTAACGATTAAATCGTACTCTGTTTGCACTTGCCGCGCGTATTCCCACATATTCGCCAGTACAGAATTATCGGGCATGATCGTCGGCGTATTTCGTTCCTGACTTTGGGCGATAATTTGGACATTGCCAGGAATTTCTATAATCGGTAATTGGGCAAGTTTTGAACCCACAGGAGCAAGAATTTGTAAGCTGTGTCCCCGTCGCAGCATTTCTTGAGCAATATTGTATAAGCTTAATTCCACTCCGCCGCCTACTCCCGTACCCAAAGCACCCACTGGAGTAGAGACAAATAATAATTTCAAAGAATAGTTAGCCAAAATAACTTTAAGGTAAGGTTTCCGATTCGTTCAAATTAATAGTTGCCTGATGCAATTGCGTTTCGCTGCTAGTAATCTCTGTCAAAGGATTTTTAGCGGCGGTTAAATTTTCTCTTTGATTTACAAGGTAAATACTAATTAAAGTTAAGCCAACTCCTAGCCACTGCAAAGGACTAAGAAATTCTCCCAAAAAGAGATTACCAAAAAATAAGGCAAATACAGGAGTTAAAAAGGTTAGAGAACTAAGACTTGTTAAGCTACCGCTAGAAGCGAAGTAAAAAAACAATCCGTAAGCTACAGCGCTACCAAATATAGTTGAATATCCCAAAGCCAGAGCGCCACCCAAATCAATATTTATCCATTGCTGGGATTCAACCCCACTAGATAGCGCCAACAAAGGTAAACCACCTAAAATCATATGCCACCCCGTAGCTGCTACAGGATCTGTGTAACGGCAAACATAGCGGATTAATATCGTCCCCACCGCCATCGACAGCGCCGCTAATAACATCAACCATTCACCACTAGCGAATAAATTTTGCCAACTACCAGCAATATCAATTGCATTTTTGTGGAACAGATTTATTATCCATTGGTCGGGTAAGCCAATTAAACTAATCCCTAGTACCCCAACAAACAAGCCTAAAAAGCCCCATGAACCAATGCGATCGCCAAATAACCATAGTGCGAGTATAGCCACTGCCAAGGGCTGAGAATCAATCATTACAGACCCCAATCCCGCGCCCGTTCTTTCTAACCCTGCCGCTAAAAAGCCTTGAAACATTGTCCCATCGACCAAGGCAAATAAAGCAATCCACAGCCATGCTATCCAACTTTTGGGCTGAGGTTTGCCAAGAATTGCTGAAACTATCAAAACCAATACCCCCGCCGGCACTAAACGCACTCCTGCCATAAAGAACGGCGTAGTATTAGGTATTACGGCTTTCATTGCTACCATTGCCGTACCCCAAAAGAAAAAGGGCGAAATTAGTAGTAATGGCGCAAGTAATTTTGAATTAGTAATTTTTAGCTGCATGGACTCGCTAGGGGCATTTTATTTAATTTTACTTAAATATATATTTTTATTAAGGTGGCCGCTAACGCTCTATATCTTTCGCCTTGTTTCTGAAGGTGGATGTAATAGCTTATAGACCTTGTTTACTTGAGAAGGTTAATGCAGATAATGGTTAAATATGGCGATTCAAGGCGTACTGTTAGATATTGATGGGACTTTAGTATTAAGTAATGATGCACATGCTCAAGCTTGGGTAGAAGCTTTTGCGGATTATGGATACAACATAAAGTTTGAGGATGTGCGTCCTTTGATTGGGATGGGAGGCGATCAACTGATCCCGCAAATATTGCCGGAACTTTCAGGAAAAGAAGGAGTTGGCAAAAAAGCCGCCGATCGCCGCAAGGAGTTAATTATTGAAAAGTTTAGTGCAAATTTAGCGCCGGCACCAGGTTCGCGCCAGTTAGTACAACGACTCAAGCAAGATGGCTACAAGTTAGTAGTAGCTAGTTCCGCCACCAGTCAAGAATTATCAAGCCTACTGAAAGCGGGAGAGGTGGAAGATTTATTGAGTGAAGAACCGACAACAACCTCTAGCGATACAGAGGCTTCTAAGCCCGAACCAGATTTAGTGCAATCGGCATTAAGTAAGGGAAAACTGCAACCGGAGCAAGCAATTATGCTAGGGGATACTCCTTACGATATTCAAGCAGCTTCTAAAGCAGGTGTAGGCGTAATTGCTTTTCGCACTGGCGACTTTGATGACACGCAGCTTGCGGATGCACTGGCAATTTACGACGATCCCGCAGACTTGCTAGAACACTACGAGTCATCTTTACTTGCAAAGCAATAAGTTTTAATAAACCTAATGCTAATAACGAAACTGGCAAAATTAGTAATTAGATAATTTTTGCCAGTTTTAAGCTGGTGACAATTAATACAACCAAGTGCCGATCCCATCGCGCCTGTTACGGCTGTTTTACTGGCTGCAATTGTATTGCAAATGCTAGGTTTCTCGCCGACATTTTTGGTATTTAGGCAGTTTAAGCTTTAAAGTAAATTCGAGGGCAATGAAATAATTATTGCTATAGCAATCCTGAATCAATAGCGAACGTTTTAGAAGCGTAAAGCTTTGCGGCTCTAGAAGATAATGTTCGTCGATTCAATCGCAGTGCTATAAAAAGGCGTTGCCCAATTGGTAATGGGATAAAGAAGGTGAAACCAAAAATTCTGTCTTTTTCGTAAACCAACCATTGAAAATTATCACACTTCAGCAACGCCTTAAAAATGGTTCAAACTGCCAACTTCCCGTTCTCGAAAGCAATAAAACATGAAGTAGTTTGAGTTATTCAATTCAATATTTTAACAACGCAGTTATATCATTAGCATTGTCAATAAATAAGGTGCAAGTATTTATTTCAACAATAGTTATTATACAATAATCTACAAACTAATGAAGTTAGAATTATTTGTATGGGCAGCAAACATAATTTCTAAAATAGATAGGTCGTCATCAAAAACAGTTTTTGAATTTAAAGTTAGTAAATGATTTAAAATTTCATCAAGATTGAAGTTGTCATTGTTGTATCGCTCTTGAAGTAAATTTACAAAAGAATTAAAGTCCCAATTTCTACCGCTCGCCGAATTGATTTCATAAACCCCATCACTAAATATATACAAGCTGCTAAATTCTTCGATTTGACAAAATCCGTTTGCATACTCAGAATCGGAAAACATTCCTACAGGTACGCCTGTAGTTTTTAGCAATTTGAGTTGATTGCTATTTGGGGCATTTTTAGATAACAATACGGCGGGTGGATGCCCAGCACTAGCATATATTAATTGTTTACTGACACGGTTATAAACTCCGTACCAAATTGTAAAATATTTATTATTGTGATAATTCATTTGAAAAGTATCATTCAGCGCACTTAAAACCTCGTTGGGTTGATAGTAATTAAGGTGCGGAATAGCACGAGAGCGAAGGAGATTTAGAACCGAAATAGAAGGCAAAGTAGCTCCTAAACCATGACCTGCCGTATCTAATAAATAAATTGCTAAATAATCTGAGTCTAACCAATAATAATCAAAACAATCGCCACCCAATTTTTTGCAAGGTATAAAGCGCGAATTGATAGTTAAAGGATAATACATGGGATTAGGCAAAAGATTTCGCACGTAGTCTACAGCTTCGCCTAATTCTGTCTCTAAAATTTGCTTTTGATTTTGCAAATCGCGGCTCATTTGATGCAGCCTTAAACCTGCTCTTACCCTGGCTTTAAGCTCATTTGGCTCGATAGGTTTAGTAATAAAATCATCTGCCCCAGCATCTAAACCTTTAACAACATCTGCGACTGAATCTAAAGAAGTTAAAACAATAAAAAATGTAGTAGACAAAAGAGGGTTTTCTTTCACTTGGCGGCAAACTTCTATACCATCAAGTCCTGGCATTAACCAATCGCAAACAATCAAGGCTGGTCGCGACTGTTGGGCTATTTCTAGCCCTGATTCGCCACTATTAGCAGTAATTATTTGATAACCTTGTTGTTCTAAAATTTTTCTTAGAGTTAACTGTACTATTGGGTCATCGTCAATAATTAAAATCGTAAACATGAATAATTAAGTAAATAAGTTTATCAGTAAGTTGTTTACGATAGAGATTTTAGAGGATTTAGCCAAAAAACAATCGCTTTTTTTAATTGGTTTAGATCGCGATAAACTTCCTGTTTAAACCATTGTCCCATCGCATCAAAAGGCGTAAATGTCGAGCCTGATTGCCACTTAACATCTTGTCCCAATGGCGTAGTGTGACTACCGTTGAGAGTTTGGGCTGTCACCATATTGGGAAAGCGGTTCTGTAATAGTTGCGTTAAAGCAGCAGATTGATCGAGGTTATCATTGCTAAACTTGATTAGCAAGTTGCGCCGGACGTTATAACGCTCTTGGACGAGGTTGTTAGTTTCCAAGGGAGAAGGGGTAAATTCTACAGTAAAAGCCGGGTTAAATTGCTGGACAAAAGGAATAGCATCTTGCGCTGCATAGTTATTAAAAGAAATTAAAATATTGCCCGATCGCTCTACAGCAAATAAACTACCAGCCAATAGATGGAGCTTGCAACCCATACTATGACCTAAACCATAGACAGGTAAGTATTGCTGGCGAAGTAAGGATCGTTTTTGTAGTTCGTCGATAGTGCGATCGAAGCCTTGTAGAACCTGCCGCGCGATCGCACTATGATCGAGAGTATTTATGAAAGGTGTAGCCACAACTATATAGCCGTGTTTTGCTATCTCCTCTAATAACCAACGATAAGTTACCTGAGGAGCCGCTGCCACAAAAGCCCCCCCTAAAAAATGTACAATCCCCACTGGGTGCGGGGGAACTAATACCCAATTACCAGAAATTTCTTGCCAATCCATAACTAAATTGTGCCACCAAGTTTAGATACTTGACGACGTGCTTTAAAGCAATTGGGAAATTATGCCTTTTGGTGGTCAGACTTCGCACTAATTATATCCTGGTTAAGGAAGCATTGCTCAATTAAAATGAGCATAATGAACCCATAGGTAGGCCCCCAAATCTTTAAAATGAATGATTTTAGTCAATTGTTGAGCGATAAAATTAATGTAATTACAGACCGTTGGGTAAGCGCTGTTCGTCAAGATAGACAAATTGAAAGCGCCGATAATTTACCGCGTACAGCTATTCAAAATCAGCACTACAGTTGTAGATAATTTTAGGGAGATTGGGAACGCTTACGGTAATGATGATAGCGAGCTAAAGCTTGATGGGCTCTGCGCCAGAAAGACCAATGGAAGATCAATTCTAAAGACAAGGAGCGG
>JAHHGY010000024.1 GCA_019359635.1 Chroococcus sp. CMT-3BRIN-NPC107 | reverse complement strand
TGGACACCACTTCTACGCTTGAAGTCACTCGGCTTTAGGTATTTGAGTTGCACGCAACGGTCATGATTATTTCCTCCTTAACCTACTTTTACTTTCCCCCTCTCTATTCACGCAAGAGGTCTAGTCTGGTTTATCTGACCTCACTTCCGAGCGAACGCCAACACTATGCCCAACAGCAAATTCTATTTGGTTGTGGTAAATCATTGCCATTGCTTGAGCTTCGGCAAACACTACTGGGTCTATTTTGTTTGCTCTACGATGAAATGACCGTCACGGTCAATGCGTCCGCTGCGCTGTTCCATTCGATTAGGATTCCAGGGAATCTCGTAATGAATTAGCTTTGAGCAATAGTTTTGCAAATCCACCCCTTCAGAAGCGGCATCGGTTGCGAGTAAGATACGGACGCTAGAGGTTGAAATGCGGCTTTAATTTGTTCTCGATCTTCTGATTTCATGCTTCCATAAATCGTCAGCAAGCGATCGCCCTGTACCAAACCTTCGGCTGCAAGCAAGTTATACAGCCATTTTTGGGTGGCTCGATACTCTGTAAAAATCAATACTCGTTCTTCCGATCGCTCGCCATTAGGTCGAATGCAGGTATTAATCCATTTTAGTAATTCTTGGGCTTTAGCATCAAGACGCTTAGACGCATCTCTCGCCCAATGCTGCATTTGCTGCAACAATTCTTGTTCTTGGGTACTTAATGGCTGAAATAATAGGCTAGTATTAGCGATCGCATCTTCGGTCACTTCTTCATAAACTGTATCATCGGCAAATTCTTCTTCAACTTGCTCTACCTGACGGCGCAAAATGCCTTCAGTTAGTTGAGCTATGCTTGCATTGCGGCGACGAGCGTTATTAAGCGACTTTTCGTGTTGAGCTAGAGTAATAGCGAAGGCTTTAGGAGAAGAAAATAGCCGTGCTGCTTTGAAAAGGCGATCTCAATAACGTGGATTACTTTTTTTATTTACGTAACTCCACATTTCATCCTTTACTTGATTTATTGAAGTTACTATTTTAGCAAGAGCTATTCTATCAATACATCTAAAACACTTCCAGTTTTTCTAAGCGGGTAACGCGATTCGAACGCGCGACATTCACCTTGGCAAGGTGACGCTCTACCACTGAGCTATACCCGCAGTCCTTGACCGTAAAACTCATTCTCTCAAATTTATGAGTTTTTGTCAAGCTTTTTGCCCAACTATTCGGCCGCTACTTCATTTAACTGCGCTGAGGCACTTTTTAGCGATGGTGGCAACGAATTATAATCGCTGCTGGATTGCATACTACGCATCAAACTTGCCATTTCTAGCGCGTTCATAGCATACTCCCAACCTTTATTGCTTTTAATGCCTGCTCGTTCCATTGCTTGCTGCATGGTATCGGTAGTCAAGATGCCAAATATTACCGGGACTCCCGTTTGAAAACCAACCGCAGCAATACCTTTAGCCACTTCTCCCGCTACGTAGTCAAAATGGGGAGTTTGACCTTTAATAACTGCACCCAAACAAATAATTGCATCGTAGCGCCGAGTTAAAGCTACTTGATGAGCGACAAGAGGAACTTCAAAACTACCAGGAACCCAAAAATAATCTACTTGAGTACCGTGAGGATTGGGGTCTACACCGTGACGTTTTAGGCAGTCTTGACAGCCTTCTAAGAGCTTAGTTGTAATTAGGTCATTGAATCGCCCAATTACTATTGCTAGTCGTAACGGTTCGGTTTGAGTAAAAGTCCCCTCAAAAACTGCCATTAATATCTCTCACATAAATAAACAAAAATTAGCTATTAGCTTTTTGGGCAAGTAGGCACTAAGACACTAGCTAATAGCTACAGGCTAACTTAAGCTACCAAAAAGTTTAAAGCACCTACCAAAAATACTAGCCCAATCCAGGCAAAAGAGCCTAGCCAGAGCAGCTTTTTAGATTCGTTCCAGCTTTGAGGAGTCGCGTAGGCAACTGGAACGCCAATAACCATAACAAAGGATAAGCCAACCAAGGCTATTAAAGCAATCTGGAATAGGATTGTGAACATTGATATTTCTCCTAGGGGAACAAAAAAATTTGAGTATAAAGCAAGCTATGTTTCTAGCATTTCCTATAGTTACGCTATCAGAAATTGCACCACTATAGAAGGTAGGACTAGAGAAAGAATTTTTGAAGTGCATGGATTTAATTTTGTGCCATACCACCGCAGATTTTGACACGCTGGGAGCAGCAGTAGGTTTGACGCGCTTATTGCCAGGTAGCCGGATTGTTATCCCTGGTGGCTGTCACCAGGTAGTACGGGATTTTTTGGCACTGCATAAAGATGAGTATGCAATTATTGAGCGTCGCGCCGTCAATCAAGAGCAAATTAGACTAATTGCGGTTGTAGATACGCAAAATAAAACTCGTTTGGGAGTCGCCGCCGAATGGTTAAATTTGCCGCAATTGGAATCGGTTATTGTTTACGACCATCATTTAGATATTGCCCTAGATATTCCCGCTACTGAGACAGTAATAGCTGATGTTGGTGCTACTACAACGCTAATTGTTGAGGAGTTGCAAACAGCCAATATTGACCTCACCGTTGCGGAAGCGACAGTTATGGCTTTAGGAATTCATGTCGATACGGGTTCTTTGACGTTTCCCACTGCTACCGCGCGAGATGCTCAGGCTTTGGCGTGGTTGATGCAGCAAAAAGCCTCTTTACGGCTGGTTAATGATTATTTAGAGCCAGGTTTATCTAAACAGTTACAAGAGTTATTACTAATTGCTGTTAATAACCTGCAAACAAAAACTATCAACGGCTACAGTGTTGGTTGGATAATGCTGCAAACCTCTGACCATGTACCGGGATTGTCGGGGTTAATTTCCCAACTAATGCAGCTAACCGAAAGCGACGCAATGCTGTTAGGGGCAAGCTATGAAAATAAGTTTACAGTAATTGGGCGATCGCACATTCCCCAAACTAACCTCAATACATTGTTTCAACCAATGGGTGGCGGCGGTCATTCTCAAGCTGCGTCTTTGTCTTTGCGGGGAGTAAACCCAGAAACTACTTTAAACCAACTGGTAGACACTCTTATTAACCAAATTCCCCAGCCACCTACAGCGCGAGATTTAATGTCGTCACCTGTTAGGACTATATTGCCAGAAACTACTATTGCAGAAGCTCAAAGGATTTTACTGCGCTACGGTCATTCGGGTTTGTCGGTAGTTGATGAAAGGGGAAAATTAGTCGGGATTGTATCGCGGCGAGATATTGATATTGCTTTGCATCACGGCTTTAGTCACGCGCCAGTTAAAGGTTATATGACTACAAATGTAAAAACTATTCACCCCGCGACAACGTTACCGGAAATTCAAGAAATAATGGTAACTCACGATATTGGACGCTTACCTGTTTTAAAATCAGGACAATTGGTAGGGATAGTTACGCGTACCGATATTTTACGGGAAATGCAGCAGGAAAAAGCCCGAAAAATCCAAAATGCCGATAATTCTCTTGTTGTTAATTATTCATTGCTCAATTTACTTAATAATCGTCTAGCTCCAGCTTTACAAACTCTACTTAAAACCGCCTCTACAGAAGCAGAAAAGCGCGGTTGGCATTTATATCTAGTTGGCGGTGCTGTTCGAGACTTATTATTAGCTCAAAAAGAGGCGGCGATACTAATTCAAGACATTGATTTAGTAGTTGATAGCTTCCACAATGCAACGGATGTAGGCGCGGGTGTCGAACTTGCTCAAGCTTTACAAAAATCTTACCCTCAAGCCAGATTAGAAGTACACGGCGCTTTTCAAACGGCGGCTTTGTTGTGGCATAAAGACCCAATTTTAGATTCATTGTGGGTAGATATTGCTACCGCGCGAACGGAATTTTATCCTTATCCGGCGGCGAATCCTGAAGTTGAAGCAAGTTCTATTCGTCAAGACTTATATCGGCGCGATTTTACAATTAATGCTTTGGCGATGCGGCTAACTAATCCTCGTGCGGGAGAATTATTAGACTTTTTTGGCGGAATGCTAGATTTACAAGCAAAACAAATTAAAGTCTTACACTCTAATAGTTTTATTGAAGATCCTACAAGAATTTATCGCGCTGTTCGCTTTGCTGTGCGGCTGGGATTTGAAATTGAACAACGCAGCCTTGAGTATATTCGTTACGCCATTTCTAGCGGTGTTTACAACCAAACAGATAATAAAACTCGACCCGCCTTGCAAACTCGTCTCCGCAGCGAGTTAAAATACCTTTTACGATCGCCCTACTGGCAAGCTGGATTGCGATTACTTGTAGACTTAGATGCTACTAAATGCCTTCATGCCGATTTAAAATGCGATCGCACTCTATGGCAACAATTACGGCTTCTAGAACTAGGTCTAAAAGGCAAAAACCTTACTGATTGGTTATTACGGCTAGAAGTATTGATTGCTCAATTACCACCCCAAGAGCGCGGTTTAGTAGCCAAAAACTTACAACTACCCGATGACAGTATTAAAAGGCTGGAAAATTTAGCTGCTGCGGAAGCTACAGTTAGAAAATTACTCCCCACATCGCCTAAAAGTCAAGTAGTTAAACTATTACAACCCTACGATGACGCTACTTTGGTTTTATTAGCGGTACGCACTCCTAAAATTATTCGCCGTCAAATTTGGCTATACCTTAATTATTGGTCAAATATTCAAGCCCCGCTTGACGGTAACGACTTGAAAAAACTAGGTTACAAACCAAGTCCGCAATATAAGCAAATGTTAGAAGATTTACTTGCTGCAACTTTAGACGGAATAATAAGCGATCGCACTAGCGCGGAAAAATATTTATCCACTCGCTATCCATTGTAAAGTAAAGTAAAGAGGTTTGTAGTTTCTAATGCTCCCTCAATCTCTACTACGGTGGAGGCAGCAACTTAAACAAGCAAGTTATAATTTTTGCGTATGGAGTGCAGAAACAACTTATGACTAATCCTCTGATTCATGCCTTTTTTGTTGGCCGAGCGGTAGCTGAAGTCGTCAACGAACAGATAGAAAACGCCTTAACTGATGCTTTAAGCGAACTAGGTAAATTTGATGCAGAACAGCGCGAACGCCTGCGCCAGTTTACGACTGAAGTCATGGAACGAGCTAACCGAGAAGCAGCAAATAGTTATAGTGGTTCTAGCACTACAACAGTTTCCTCTCCCGGTTCCGCACCCACTGACATACAAGCAACAGTTGATGACCTTAGAGCCGAAATTGCTTTACTAAGAGCAGAATTACAACGCCGTCGTAGTAGTTCTATTTAAATTAAAAACAAAAATTAAGTTTGTGTTTGTAGGGTAATTTCCCCTAAAAATTTTAATGATTTGCTGCATTTATTTCTGACCTCCTGCAAAAATAACGATTAGGAATTCGAGTGTCTCTTTCTCCTCCTGTCAAAAAATCCATCAAAACTAAAAGCGAATTCAAGCGCAGTTCGATGGTGTATAAAGATAATGCCTATCGCTGGAATCGGATTAATTACTCCCGAAATCGGCGCTTTTTTGACATATGGTCGTTTGTGCTGTCTTTGACGACAGGTTTTTGGCTGAACAAAAAACCTTGGAGTTATCCCGGTGGAGTTACGGAAGAAAAACGCAAGGCTAGACGGATTGAGCAAGCGGTTTGGATTCGTAACACGTTGCTGGAATTGGGTCCAACGTTTATCAAAGTTGGTCAGTTGTTTTCTACTCGCGCCGATTTATTTCCTAGCGAATACGTAGACGAATTGGTGAAACTCCAAGACAAAGTTCCGGCTTTTAGTTACGAGCAAACAAAAAATATTATCGAACAGGAATTAGGGAAAACCATCCCCGAATTGTTTCAAAACTTCGATCCAATTCCCATTGCTGCGGCTAGTTTAGGTCAAGTTCATAAAGCTACCCTGCATTCGGGAGAAGTCGTCGCCGTTAAGGTTCAGCGTCCCGGATTACAAAAATTATTTGAAATAGATTTATCAATTCTTAAAGGCATTACTCGTTACTTTCAAAGCCACCCAGAATGGGGTAGAGGTCGAGATTGGCTAGGTATTTATGACGAGTGTTGCCGAATTTTATGGGAAGAAATTGAATATTTGAATGAAGGACGCAACGCGGATACTTTTCGCCGTAATTTCCGCGCTTATGACTGGGTAAAAGTACCGCGAGTTTATTGGCGCTACACGTCTCCTAGAGTATTAACTCTAGAATACGTCCCAGGAATTAAAATCAGCCACTACGAAGCCTTGGAAGCGGCGGGTTTAGACCGCAAACTTTTAGCGCGTCAAGGAGCAGAATCTTACTTAAGACAGTTGCTCAATCATGGATTTTTCCACGCCGATCCCCATCCTGGAAATTTGGCTGTAAGTCCCGATGGTTCGTTGATTTTTTACGATTTTGGGATGATGGGACAAATTCGTACAGATGTGCGCGAGCAACTAATGAAAACGCTATTTGGCATTGCGCAAAAGGATGCAAATCAAGTAGTTACGTCTTTAGTAGAATTAGGAGCGATCGCACCTACCGAGGATATGGGCCCAGTCAGGCGCTCGATCCAATATATGCTAGACCACTTTATGGATCAACCCTTTGAAAATCAATCGGTTAGCGCCATAAGTGACGATCTTTACGAAATTGCTTACGATCAGCCTTTTCGCTTTCCTGCTACTTTTACCTTTGTCATGAGAGCTTTTTCAACGTTAGAAGGTGTAGGTAAAGGTTTAGATCCAGAATTTAGTTTTATGGAGGTTGCAAAACCTTTTGCAATGGAAATTATGACAAATGGTAACGGTTCCCAAGGTAATACTTTTCTCAACGAACTAGGTCGTCAGGCGGCGCAAGTCAGCACTACAGCATTAGGCTTACCAAGACGGCTAGAAGACACCCTAGACAAGCTAGAACGGGGAGATATTCGGATGCGCGTCCGTTCTATCGAAACCGAGCGATTGCTGCGTCGTCAAAGCAATATTGCCTTAGCGACTATTTATGCTTTGGTAGCTAGTACATTAACTTTATCTGCCACATTGTTACTAATTAATCATTATGTGTGGTTGGCGGCGATCGCCGGAATTTTCGCCGCAGGATTAGGAGTAGTCTTGATTCGGACAATTATCCAACTCGATCGTTACGATAAAACGTTTTAGGTAATCGGTAATAAGTAATTAAGCAGTTCCCAATGACCAATTCCGCAGCAAAGATTTCTCTGCTGCGGTTTTTTAAGTACATATACTTACCTTTGTTCAATTTAAGCATTTTTAAGCTTGTCAACTTGCTAAAACTACCTGTAGTTTTCCGTGTTAACCCTATTGTTTAATTTATCTCTTAAGGTTTATATGGAATTACACATTTAGAAGTAGGTGCAGTTTGTCAAATATTTGTTATATTTTTTAATACAGCAAGGTTAATTTTGACAAAATGCCAAGCTCTAAGCAGAAATGCTATTAACGTCTGTATATATTTTTTGTTGGAGTCAATCATGAGTAACCCAATTGAACTATCACTAGAACAACAGTTCAGCATCCGCTCGTTTGAAACCCAAGTACAACAAATGAGCCACGAACAAGCTCAGGAATTTCTGGTTAAGCTATACCAACAAATGGTAATGCGCGAAGCAACCTATAAGGAGCTAATCAAGCACCAATGGGGATTTGAGGGTGGGGTTTAAACTTAACTGAAGTTGCTAATGGTCTATTAAAGGCGACCTCCTTCTCTAGCTGCATTCTGCAGGCAGAAAATAGCTGGGGCTGTCGGGGCGTTATCTTCAATAAGTAAGGTGAATAAAGTTTTAATTTCCTGAATTAGTAATTTACTAGCAAAAATATTTAATTATTGTAGCGATCACTAACATTACCTCTACACTAAAGCGCTACAGCGTCACATTAAAAACTGAATCTAGACCAGAAGGTTGCAACTTAGCTAAAATACTAGGTTTAAGCTTTTCAAATTCTTGCCGCAACAACCCTTTGCTAACTTGAGCCTCGGCAACAGAAACCAAGTTTTGGCTAGTCATCACCCATTGTTGGAGTTGTTGGCGCTGCATAGGAGCGATCGCCATTAACAGAGTTTTGCAAGTACACTCTGGAGACTCTCTAGCAAATAACAGCAATCGGTAAGAACCAGATTCTCCTAATAACCTAGTTATTTCCTGACCTTGACGAGTTTTCAAATCCATATAATAGGCAAGCCACTTGGGACCATGCTCAGGATTGTAGAGTGCGGTAATCCACAACATCATGGGGTGAGGAGTGCTGATAAACAAAAATTGGTTGAAGCGTGTCCCGTGCAAACGCTTTTGAATTTCTTGTTGAGGTAGCATTACCCAGAGCGCCGAAATAACTTCGCCTTTAGTCCGAATTGGTTGGGGAAAAACAATATCTGCAATTGGTTTGTTTTTGGGCCAAGCCGTAGGTTGAAAAACTGGATCGTCAGAAAACGATTGGTCTAAAAATGGCGCTCCCATAGTTAGGGAGTGGTTGATACTTTTTTCTTTAGACGGAGGTAGCGGCTGGGAGGGGGTGGGAACAACTACTGAACCTTGTTGCTCTAAAGCGACGATCGCCTCAATAATTTCTCCCACCGTTTGGGGGCGATCGCTAGGAGACTTAGCCAAACAACTGAGTAGCAACTCCTCTAATTGTTTGGGGATAGTAAGTTTGGTGCCTGTAGAGACAAAAGAACGAGGAGGTTGAAAGTGATGAGCTTTGTACCAACCACCAAAAGATTCAGTATTGGCTTGAAAGGGCATACTACCTGTAATCATTTCAAACATCATCACGCCCAGACTGTAGATATCCGAGCGCGGATCGATATCATTTCCCTCCATCTGTTCGGGAGAAGAATAAGCTAGGGTCCCTAAATAATACTTGGTTTGATTGCTATCGCCTTGAATTAGTTTAGCAATACCAAAATCTAATACTTTGACCAATTCACCAAAGCTAGGATCTTGGACTACTAGCATATTGCTAGGCTTAATATCTCGATGAATAATTGGACAAATTTCTCCATCAACCAAAATACCTTGGTGAGCGCACTGCAAGCCTAGACTAATTTGCCGCGCTAGACTTAAAAATCTAGCGAGAGTAATTGGTCGAAGCCGGACAGCATCATTAAGGTTTTCTCCTTGCAAATATTCCATCACATAAAAAGGAGTGCCGTGTTCGTCTACGCCGTAATCCATAACGCGGACGATATGAATACTTTTTTGTCCTAACAGGGCGCAAGTTTTGGCTTCGGTTTCAAAGCGCTCTTTGACGCGAATTTTTTTGTTTTGAATTGAGAGAGCGAGAAATTTGACAGCAACAGGCACTCCACCCAACAAAATATCATTTGCACAATAAACTTGCCCCATCGCTCCAGTGCCAATTAGTTTCTGAAGCTGATAGCGTTTAGCTAATAAACGACCAATGTTGGAATCTGTCATAGGAGGAGAGTAACGATTCAATCTATTGACTTGGAAACGAGATAGATTTTTTTAGTTATAGAAGGTGACGAACTTAGAATACCCATTTTTTTAGATTACTAACTACTAACACCGTCAAAAATTTGATAGATATCTCCTAATAGCATTTTTTGTTTTGCCCCAGTAACTTTCGGCAAATTGCCAGCAATACCTAAATTGCGCCAGTAGGCTAATACCGCAAAGGCGATCGCTTCTTTAAAATCTGCACTTAGTCCTACTTGGTCGGTAGTTAGCACTGCCGCAGGCTGGAGGAGGGTTTGAAGCCGATTAATAATGTATTGATTTTTACTACCACCACCGCACAACAGCACCCGGTCGGGGGGTTTTGGCAAAAAAGTATGGTAGCTATGCACAATTGAAGCAACGGTCAATTCAGTAATGGTAGCTATTTTATCGGCGGTATTAAGCTGATGGGGTTCCATATCGGCTAAACATTCATGCAGGTATACTGAGCCAAATAATTCTCGCCCGGTAGATTTTGGTGGTAGCTGTCCAAAAAAATCTTGGCGCAACCACTGCTCTACTAATTTACCGCAAGGTTCGCCGCTTGTTGCCCATAGTCCATTGCGATCGTAGGTTTGAGCGCCATTGGTGAAATGCTGCACGGCTAAGTCAATTAGAGAATTTGCCGGGCCTGTATCCCAGCCGCGAATTTCTGCTAGCCAATCTTCCTGGCTGCGCGGGGGTAAGTAAGCAACGTTGCCAATTCCGCCTAGATTTTGAACGCAGGAAGATTTTTCTTGATGGCTGAGCAGATACGCATCTATTTTAGGAACCAAAGGCGCACCCTCACCTCCGGCGGCGATATCTCCGGCGCGAAAGTTGCTAATTGTGGGAATCCCAGTGAGTTGAGCAATTAAATCTCCACGACCGAGTTGGAGACTATAAGCTAAATTTTTTGGTTCTTTTGGTTGATGATAAACCGTTTGCCCGTGAGAACCAATCAGCTTTGCGCGATCGCCTTGTTTTTGAATATTCTGGGCGGCTTGAGCGAAGCTACACGCAATCTCATCGTCAAGTCTAGCTAGTTGCGCCATCGATAGAGTTTCTCCGCCGCAAACTGCCAAAATTTGCGCTGACAGCTTTTTGGGATAAGGATAAGTTTCTCCAGCTAGAAGTTCAACTTTTAAGTCTAGTTCTGTTCCAGTTATGTCTACTAATGCGGCATCAATGCCATCTACAGATGTACCACTGATTAAGCCAATTACACGGGTCATAATAAATTTAGTTTTTATTTTTAAGCTGGAGCTAATATTCTCCTTTAGAGTTTATGCCCGATCGCCTAGTTAATTTCTAAGATGAAGGCACGGCTATTTTTTCGGCAGCGATGATGTGCAAGTCAATATTTTTCAATAGTCGCATCAACTGTTGAGTTAGAGAACCTTGAAATACCATTTTCCAGCGCGATCGCTGACTTTCGCCGATGACAATTTGGGTAATATGTTTTTCTTGGGCTACTTTGGCGATCGCTTTAGGAATATCTTGGTCTTTAATATGGATAAATTCACCGCCAAATTCCTTACACAGTTTCTCGCAAGTTTCAATGTGCAAACTTTCTTCTTTGGTGAGAAAGCGATCGAGGTTAGCAACATAAACGGCGTAAAGAGGCGCATTCATATACCCGGCTATTCTCGCGCCCCGGCGCAACAGTTGCATCGAGTTGGGATAGGTAGAGACGCAAACTAAAACTCGTTCGTGAATATTACAAAATTTCTCGGCGGGAGTTGAAGAAATGGCATCGTCTTCTACGTTGTCGGCGACTTCTCGTAGCGCTAATTCTCGTAAAGCGATTAGATTGCGGCGTTGAAAGAAGTTTTGTAAGGATTGTTGAATTTTTTGCGGTGCGTAAATTTTGCCATCTTGGAGGCGTTCGAGCAAAGTTTCAGGGGTGACATCAATTACTACTACTTCGTCAGCTTCTTCTAAAAGGCGGTCTGGGACGCGCTCTCTAACTACAACCCCGGTTATCCTAGCTACTACGTCATTGAGGCTTTCGAGGTGCTGAATATTGACGGTAGAAAATACATCAATGCCCGCATTTAAAATTAGTTCTACGTCTTGGTAGCGTTTTTTGGTAGCCGAACCGGGGATGTTAGTATGAGCTAATTCATCTACTAATACTAACCCCGGACTTCGCTCGATAATTGCCTCGGTATCCATCTCAGTTAGTGTCAAGTCGCCGCGAACGATTTGTTTGCGGGGGATAATTTCTAAATCGAGGGCTTTTTGAGCCGTTTCTTTGCGCCCGTGAGTTTCTAGTAACCCAATAATGACATCAATTCCTTCTTGCTTGAGCATTTTGGCTTCTTCAAGCATTCGGTAGGTTTTGCCTACACCCGGAGCCATGCCAATAAAGATTTTATGCTTGCCCCGACGCGCCGAACGAATCAAAGAGTTTGTAGAAGTCATTAATTGGTGGTCTAAAATTGAGTAGATTTTACTAAGTGCATTCCCGAAGCGGCAAATTTTTTAAAGGCTGACTCAGCTTGTTCTGTGTAGTCTACAACTTTGGGTACAACTACGGGGCTTGTACAATCTTCCAAAATATATATTTTCTGTGCCAACGTTGGATCTATTTGTTGAATTTCTGTAAGCAAGTCGTCAATTGTCCAAGCTACGCAATGACTTTTTGCTTGTCCGGCAATAATAACTTTATCAAATTCTAATAACTGCTGAATTAAGCGGGTGTTTTTTTGCGCTAGTGGGGTTCCACCTACACCTTCTAGCACTTCAGGGCGCAAAACTGAGTAGTTTTCGGTTAAAGGGTTATTTCCTTTGATTTCAAACTGAGTTTGGCTGTCACGAGCAATGGCATGAAAAAATACAGCTTCTTCTACGGCGGAAACTAAAGCATGACCAATGCCACCAAGCATAGAATGATAAAACCATACAGTTAATGGATATTTACCATTTTGGCTTAATTGCTTGACGTAATGTAAAGCGTGGTTTTGCAGGGTTTCGTAATTCGATCTTAAACTATAGCTAACGGCAGGATTAACTTTCCATACACCTTGTTCGATATCTTTTGGCGTAATGTTGGTAGCGGCGGGAGTTGGGTGATTTCCCTCAGCATTTATCCAAAAAATCGGGTGAAAAATTTGCATGGCTGTGTGAGTATCAAGGGTAGGTGCGATCGCGCTTATTACCCCTAAATTGCGATAAATAAATTCACACAACCGTTTATTATCTTCTACCGCACCCGTTCCTGATTGTCCGCCTACAAATAGTTCAAAGCCAGGAATACAAAAGGTATTTTGTACGTCAATTAACAATAAACAAATTCGCTCTTTGTCTTCAAAGGCTGGCTTAATATCGTGTGTTTTTGCCCAATCTCTTGCTAAATCTGCCCTTTCCTGGTAGGGTACGCGCCAAACTTCGCCGACTTTTTGCGCCTCGAAGTGTGAGGGAATTGGTAACTGAGTTTTGTCCATAGATAAGCAAGCTAAGTTTTACCCTTACTTCAATTTTATTACTTAGCCAGTAAGGACGCTAATTAACAATTTGAGCGTAAAAAAGCTCAAAGCCAAAATACCAATGCTAAACACAAACAAGCCAGCTAGAAGTAAGAAAATGAACCAGTAATTTTTCTTTTCGGCTGCTTGAGGAATATTTAGATGAGCTTCGACTAATTCAAAATTTTTGGTGTTAGCTTTCCAAGCAACATCGAATAAATCGCCAACTACTGGTACTGTACCAATAGCACTTTCTAAAACAATGTTAGACACCATTTTGAGTAGAGTTTCTTTAGGTAAACCTAGCCGCGCCGCTTCAATTACTAGATAAGCAGAAAGGGCTGTACCTAAAAAATCTCCCGCTCCAGGGATTAGTCCTAATATAGGATCTAAGCCTACTCGAAACTTTGTACCGGGAATACCGATAGCATTATCTAGCAAACGGCTAAACTTACGCAAACGATTGAGAGTAGCAAGTTTGGAGGGAGCCATTTTAGAGGCAAATTGAGCAGGCTGAGACATAAACTTATAATTATCGCGCTTTAATCTCATGCAAACATAATTAAGGTGCGATCGCGCTCTAGCTACAGCTAGATTTAGAGGTTAGTTAATTGCAGAGAAGAATTTTTAGCTTCGCGCATGGCTTCGCCCACCGTAACATTTAATTGATCTCCCACTAACATCACCACCGCACTCATATACAGCCACAGCATCAAAACAATCACCGCCCCGACTGCGCCGTACACTTGATTGTAGTTACCAAAATTGGACGCATACAACCGAAATAAACCGGATACTAGCGCCCAAGAAATAGCAGCTAAAAAAGCTCCTGGCATAATTGGTGTACCAGCATCCCAAACACTTGGTCCGTAGCGGTAAACAAAAGCAAAAGCCGTAGAAACAATCGCCAAAGCCAAGGGCCAACGCAGCAATCGCCAACCAACTAATAAAACCCAAAAGCCACTCTCTCGGACAAAAAAGTTTAGCAGCCAGTCGCTAATAAAAACCAAAAAAGAAGCCAATACCAGTAAGCCAATTGTGCCAATGGTTAAACCGATAGAAATAATTTTTGCTTTCCAAAAAGGGCGAATTTGTTT
Source organism: Chroococcus sp. CMT-3BRIN-NPC107 (assembly GCA_019359635.1). Taxonomy (GTDB): domain Bacteria; phylum Cyanobacteriota; class Cyanobacteriia; order Cyanobacteriales; family Chroococcidiopsidaceae; genus Aliterella. Next base: position 37,462 of record JAHHGY010000024.1, on the reverse strand, counting down.
GATGGGAATTTGATGAATTTGGTCTAAAGCATTCATCGCCGCACTTAATGCCCCACTAGCCGCCCAAATTGCCACAATAAAACTAAGAGAAAACAAGCCTGTGTTTTTAGTTCGGGTAATTTGTCTGGTAAAGTCTCGAATCAATACCAAAGCTTCATCAGGAGCAATTTTACTAATTTGCACGGCTAAATCTTTAAAAAATGATTGCAAAGATTCTTCAAATAAACCGATCGCCGTCAAGACAGCTAAAATAGCTGGAAATAATGACAGCATTGCATTGTAGGCAATTTCTGAAGACAATCCTAGCAGCCGTCTTTGACCGACACGAGCAATAGTTTTTTTGATGGTAGTACAACGCAAATAGCGAAAAAACCTAACAAAGCGAGTTCCGAGCATAAATAGAGTAACAGGCGTACCAAGAACTTGAGAATTGGGAATTAGTAATTATTACTCGTTTCCCAGGCGTTGCTAAAACTGCAATGATTTTCAAACTGTTAACAACGAAAAATTAGAGATTTAAGTTTCTTTGCTGTCAGATTTGATTGCCGGATTGGCAACACTAATATTTTTGTGAGCAGAAATGCTTTGCAATAACTGCTCGATTTGCTCAGAAGCGGCAGCATTGCGTTGAGACTTAAATAAATTTTGGGCTTTTTCTAGAGATGTTGTTGCTTCTTCTACCTTTTCTAACTTCATTAAAGCTGTTGCTAATCTTACTTGAGCCTCAGCATTTTTGGGAGCGCGGGAAATTAGCGTATCAAAGTGAGTTACCGCTTCCTCTAACTTATTTTGCTGCATTAACGATTCTCCTAGCAGCAAACGAGCAATATCGTTGCTAGGATGCCTAGAAAGCACTTTGACAAAAACAGACTCCGCACTTTTGTAGTCTTTTTCTTGATACAACTTGACAGCGCGATCGTAAAGAGAAGACGTAGCTATCCCTTCCCACACAAAAAAAGCCAGGGCAATTAAGCTACTCGCAACCACCACCGCCGCAATTAAATGAGTTTGCCCAGATGTTTCAACCATTTGTAACTCTCCATTACCTATATAGAGAGTAACTTTATTAGAATTTGTGTAAAAGCGGCTCGTTTTTGCCAAACAAGGAATGCTAGGCAAGTTGGCGATCGCCTGTTTTTAAGTAATAAATATTGATTAATGCCAGCAATTTATTACATTTCTCGCCAACTATCCATCGGTAAATATTCTTTTAGAGTTTCCGTTTCTATGGCTCTAACAATAGGTACGGCGGGAATAACTTTACTTACAGCGCCAGGATTAACTAATTGCTCTAGTTGATTTAAACCGGAAAAGCCGCCACAAAGTAATAATTGATCGTTTGCTTGCAAGTTTATACTCCCGTCAGGAAAACGCATAAACTTCCCATCGCGGCGGATGGCTTGAATCTGTACCCCATACTGACGGCGGATATCAAGCTCGGCGAGACTTTGCCCCACTGCCGGACTATTATTAGCTACAAATAGCCAATGACAAGGATTGTTTTCTGCCGGGAGAGTAGCTGCACCTTTGGCTAATTCGTCAAAAGCGTCTAATTCGTCACCTTCCCCAACTATGAGTAAGCGATCGCCTTTTTCTAAAATTGTTTTAGCATCGGGATAATCAAGTTCTTCACCATTTGCCCGTCGTACCGCCATTAAGCTTACTCCCGTCAAGTAACGCATATCTGCCTCCTCAATGGTCATTCCGGTAAGCGGAGAGCCTTCAGGCAGGGCATACCAACGCCTGTTCATGTCTTGGGTAGCTTGTGCTAATTCTCTTGCTACTTGGGCGGGCGATCGCTCTGGGCGTAAATCTAAGTAATGGCGATCGCGGATTTCTTGCATTTCTAGTTGCATTGTTCCTGCCGATAAGCCCATTTTTGTCAGTAAATGGTTGGCTAGTTCTAAACTTGCCTCAAATTCTGGCTGTACGACTTCCATTGCTCCTAGTTGGTAAAGCGTTTCGATGTCCTTGTCATGATTTGCTCTTACTATTAAGTCCAAGTCGGGAGATAGTTCTAAAGCCCGTTTTAAGCACAATCGCGTACTCATCGGATCGGGTAAAGTTATCGCTAAAGATTTTGCTCTTTCTACTCCCGCCGTTTCTAAAACGTGAAGACTTGCCGCATTGCCATATACATAGGCAACTCCCGCCTCGCGCAACTGTTGAATTCGGCTTTCAGATTGTTCGATGACAACGATGGGATAGCCATGTTCTTGAACTAACTTAACTAAATTGCGCCCCACGCGCCCGTAACCGCAAACTACTATATGATTTTGTTGGGGTAATTCGTCCGATTCGGCGATCGCAACGTCTCTTTCTTCAATTAGCGATCTTATCCAAGGTAATTCTAAAACTTTCGGGACTAAACGCAATACAAAGGGGGTTAATACAAGGGTTACAGCCGTTGTTCCCAAAATTAATAAATACACCCTCCGAGAAACTAAACCCATTGATAGCCCTTCACTGGCTAAAACAAAGGAAAATTCCCCAATTTGCGCCAGTCCCAAACCTACTATCAAAGCGGTTTTCCAAGGATAGCGAAATACTTTGACAAGGGGCGTAACGATCGCAAACTTGCCGACAAATACTAAAAATACTAACCCTAAAATCAATTCTAAGTTTTGCCACAAAAAGAATGGATCGATTAGCATCCCAATCGCCGCAAAAAATAGAGTTGCAAAAATATCTCTTAGTGGCTCTACATAAGTTAAAGTTTGGTCTGCATACTCTACTTCAGAAATCATCAATCCAGCGACGAAAGCGCCCATTTCAATCGATAATCCCAAATGCTCGGTAAGTAAAGCAATTCCCAAACACAGCGCTACTACGCCTAATAAAAATAACTCTTTACTTTCCGTCCTAGCTAATAACCTCAATAAGGGTGGAATTAGCCAAATCCCCGCAACTACTGCTCCGGCGGCAAATAAGCCTATTTTAATTAATGCCGTACCTACAGCAATACCAATAGTTTCGGGCGGCTGTTCTAAAGCAGGTAGCACCGCTAACATTAGCCCCAGCCCCAAGTCTTGAACTACCAACATCCCCAACATAACTTGACCGTGCGGCGTTTCGGTTTCGTTGCGCTCCATCAAGCATTTCAAAACAACGGCGGTAGATGACAGCGATAAAATAGCTCCTAAAAATACCCCTTGCGCTGGAGAACTTACCCATCCCACACCTACCGATACTATGGCAGTACCGACAATAGTCAGGACAATTTGCAAACCTCCACCACCCAAACTAATTAGCTGAACTTTTTTTAGTTCAGCTAGGGAAAATTCCACACCTAAAGCAAATAATAAAAAAGCAACGCCAAATTGGGCTAAAGTTTCTACTTGGACTAATTCTTTAATTAGTCCTAATCCCGCCGGCCCGATTACCATGCCACCAACTAGATAGCCTAGCAAAACTGGTTGGCGAAACAATGCCGCGAGTAGACCCCCTACCGCCGACACTGCAAGGACTAACACTAAGTCGATAATTAGTCTAAAATCTTCTTGCACAAGTTTATTAGCAAAAATATTAAGGTATATTAATTTACTGTAAAGCCTTTTTATCCAAGATTTCAAGCAGATTGGGAGTAACTTTTGTCAGCGGGGATCGCCCTTGAGGAATGCGATCGCATCACAACAAAATCAATTACTCTAAAAAACGACTCATGGCATAATGATCGCAATCGCCATAAATTAGCCTAATTATTGAAAATGCCTAAACCCGCTATCTTAGTCCTTGCTGATGGTACAACCTATCGCGGTTTGTCTTTTGGGGCAACGGGAACAACCATCGGAGAAGTAGTTTTTAATACCGGAATGACAGGCTATCAAGAAGTATTGACCGATCCGAGCTATCGCGGTCAGATGATAGTTTTTACCTATCCCGAACTTGGCAATACTGGAGTCAACGCTGAAGACGAAGAATCAAGTGGTCCGCAAGTCAGAGGAGCGATCGCCCGCAATGTATGCGATCGCCCTAGCAATTGGCGCTCTACCAGTAGTTTGTCTGATTACCTCAAAAAGCACAATATACCTGGAATCTATGGCATTGATACCCGCGCTTTAACTCGCAAAATTAGGGTATTAGGAGCTATGAATGGCGGCATTTCTACCGAACTTGACGAAACCGATTTATTAGCAAAAGTTCAAGCAGCGCCATCAATGGCGGGTTTAAATTTAGTCAAGGAAGTTACAACTACCGAAGTTTACGAATGGTCAGATCCAACTACTAATGTGTGGGAATTTAAACCCGTAACTGAACCAATAATAGAAAAACAACTAACCGTTGTCGCTCTTGATTTTGGAGTCAAACGCAATATTTTACGCCGGCTAGCTAGTTATGGTTGCCGCGTAGTTGTGGTTCCGGCAAGTATGCCTGCTGAGGAGATTATGAAATATAATCCCGATGGCATATTTCTTTCCAATGGCCCAGGAGATCCAGCCGCAAATACTGAAGGGATAGAAACCACCAAAGCCTTACTAACTAGCCAAAAACCTGTATTTGGCATCTGTATGGGTCATCAAATATTGGGTTTATCGTTAGGCGCTCAAACTTACAAACTTAAATTCGGTCATCGTGGCTTAAACCAGCCTGCGGGATTAGAGCAAAAAGTAGAAATTACCAGCCAAAACCACAGTTTTGCCCTCGATCCTGATTCTCTACCCGGTACAGATATAGAAATTACTCATCTCAACCTCAACGATCGCACTGTTGCCGGATTAAAGCACAAATCTCTACCCATGTTCTCGGTGCAATACCACCCCGAAGCAAGTCCTGGTCCCCACGATGCCGATCATTTATTCGAGCAATTTGTGGCTTCCATGCGTGCTAGTAGAGACGCGGAATGAAACAACTGTTAAATTTCTGGCAGTTTGCGATCGCAATTTGTGCCAACTTAAAGTGTATTGCTATAATCAACTGCTTCAATAACGGAGAATCGCGGTACTTGGCATGGTAAATTTGACCCCCAACTCTAGTTTTAGTTTGACGCTACGCCTGCAAATTCCTAACCGGGTGGGAATGCTGGCGAGTGTAACTGGTGCGATCGCATCAACGGGCGGCAATCTCGGTCAAATCGACCTGATCGAGCAAACCCGCGAGGTTTCAATCCGCGATATTACAGTGGATGCGGCGAGTACCGAACACGCAGAGACGATTGTTGAATCGATTAAAGTTTTACCTGACATCAAATTAATAAATGTCTACGATCGCACTTTTAATTTGCATCGCGGTGGCAAAATTAGCATCAATAGTCGCATTGCAATTAAAAGCTTGGCAGATTTGGCAATGGCTTATACCCCCGGCGTGGGGAGAATTTGTACGGCTATAGCTCAAGATCCCGAACAGGCTTACCATTTAACCATTAAGCAAAACACCGTAGCGATCGTTACTGATGGTAGTGCGGTATTAGGTTTAGGTAATTTGGGCCCAGAGGCGGCTTTACCCGTAATGGAAGGTAAGGCAATGCTATTTAAAGAGTTTGCGGGAATTGATGCTTTTCCCATTTGTCTAGCAAGTCAAGATACTAAAACCATTGTTGAAACCGTCAAACAAATTGCTCCAGTATTTGGTGGGGTAAATTTAGAAGATATCGCCGCTCCCCGGTGCTTTGAAATTGAAAGGCTGCTGCGCGAACAACTAAATATTCCCGTTTTCCACGACGACCAACACGGCACGGCAATTGTGACTTTAGCGGCGCTAATTAATGCTCTTAAACTGGTAAATAAGCCAATAGCTAAGGTAAAAATCATTATTAATGGTGCGGGGGCGGCAGGAGTTGCGATCGCGCGGTTGCTAAAAAAAGCGGGAGCCGAAACTATCTGGATGTGCGACTCTAAAGGGATTTTATCTAAGCAACGCCCAGATATGTCCCCCGAAAAGCTCGAATTTGCGATCGATAAAATGGGCAGTTTAGCGGCGGCGATGATGGGTTCAGATGTATTTATTGGGGTTAGCGCTCCGGGAGTAGTTACGCCAGAAATGGTGCGCTCGATGGCAAGCGAGCCGATTGTATTTGCAATGGCGAACCCCATTCCAGAAATTCAACCAGAACTTGTAACTGATTATGTAGCAGTGATGGCAACTGGGAGAAGCGATTACCCTAACCAAATTAATAACGTCTTAGCTTTTCCAGGGGTATTTCGCGGGGCTTTAGACTGTAGAGCTAGTACCATTACTACAACTATGTATCTAGAAGCTGCCTATGCGATCGCATCTTTGGTAAAGCCCTCCGACCTCAACCGCCAACATATCGTTCCCTCAGTATTTGACGAGCGGGTTGCAAGTGCGGTTTCTGGAGCAGTCCAAAGGGCAGCTAGAGAAGAAGGGATTGCTGCAAATTAGCAATTACTTATTTTTATGGCACAGGCATTTTGCCTGTGCCACTAAACGGGGGACATACTTCCTTCTTAAAAAGCGGGCTAGGGGATACCTTACCGCTTGTACTTAGTCCAAATAACCCCTAAACCTTTATTATCCGCCGATGATGGTGCGTTTAATTGTTTCTCCTACACCTTCAACGGCTTGAGAAATACCATCAACAATATTACTTGCACCGCCACCCGTTTTTTGCATTGCCGGAGAAGCGGGAGTACCGTGCAAGTTAGGATCGGGTTGTGGTGGTGTTGGTATAGGTCCTAGGGGTTGAGGATTAGCTACATACTCAAACTCGCCTTTCCCATCCATCGACGGACCTTTAGCCCAACGACCTTGAGCGCTGTCTTCGCCTTCAGAATTATTCCAGAACTGATAAGCAGCCTCTTTTTTGCCATATTCGTAGGCAATCTTAGGAACTACAGTCTCCTCAAATCCTTCGCTTTGCAAGTCTTCAATCGCCGCCAGCCATTGGTTTTGGTGCATGGTGTCACGGGCAATCATGTAACTGAGGTGATCTCTTACGCCTTTATCGTCGGTCATTTCATACAACCGTACAGCTTGTAGTAGACCTTGAGACTCGGCGTGCAGATTAGAACGGAAATCTGCCAACAAGTTGCCACTAGCGATGATGTAGCGACCATTCCAAGGGACACCAACACTGTCTTCAGGCATACCACCTCCACCGGAGACAATTGTATGCTTTGGACTCATAGCTGCCATAATCACATCCCTTGGATTAGTACCCCCCATAACTGCACCTACTACGGGGTCTTTTGCACCATCTTCTTGCATTTTGAGCGGTGCTTTATCCAGCAGATGAGCCATCATCGTAGCTAACATCTCGACGTGACCAATTTCCTCAGTACCAATATCTAGCAGCATATCTTTGTACTTAGCAGGTCCACGACAGTTCCATCCCTGGAATAAGTACTGCATCATCACGGTCATTTCTCCCATAGGACCGCCTATGAGTTCTTGCAGTTTCTTAGCATAAACTGCGTCTGGACGCTCTGGAGGAGTAAAATATTGCAGTTGCTTCTTGTGATAAAACATTTATTGATTGCCTTGATTTTTGGTCTACTTGAAATACTATTAATTCCCTAGAGCAAATCTAAATGATGCTGATATTTGCTAGGGCGGTTACTCTTACTAGGTAACTACGCAAACCTGGTTTAAACATCAATCAGTAGTAAGACAATCAAATATCCATTTGATATAAGTATTTGTTCTCAATTGGTATTTATATCACTTAAATACTTATTATTTGGTGCTTTCCCAATAACTTGTCTGAAGTAGCCGCAAATTGACTGAAAAGCAATCTATATCTATGGCTAGACGTTAATATAAAAATAAGTCTAGGATTAATATAAGGCGCGATCGCATCTTTGTATGTCTCTACAATCAGGCTGGCAATCGTGTCTCTCAGAAAACCATACTCCCTACGTTCAAGGTGCGGTGATACGCCAAAAAATTAGTCGCCCTAATGATTATCAGCAAGCGGGCGATCGCTATCGTACTTTTGAGGAGGGTAAAGGGCTAATTTTCCTTTACCCTTTTTACGTACAAAAAGTATTCCTAACTTTATCTATAGAAGAATTAGAGTATTTTGATTAGATAAATTATTTGCAAGCATTAAAGTTGGCAAGCTAAAACAGCTTTACTAAAAACTTCTAAGCAGTCAAATTAGCATTTTTTAGACTAAGAACCGCTCTAAATAAACCTATCAATGGGAGTGGTTGTAAATCTCTCTACAGTTAGATAACAGAAGTTAACTGAAGCAAATAACAATGTGACCTTGGCTAGAGGTAGCGATCGCTACTTGATTGTTATTGTTAGCCATTGTTGGTTAATTATCAGCTAATTTAAGCACATAACGCTAAGATTGGGTTTTTAGGGCGATCGCATTTTTGGAAATGTCAGAGCCAGCAAAAAAATACATTCTAGGCGTGATTTGTCTTAGAAGCTACAAGGAGGAATTTGTGAATAAGTTAACTGCTTTTTTCAAAAAACTACGGTTGCGTCAAGTTTTAACAGTATTTTTAGCAGGTGTATTGCTAGTAATTGGCACTGCTTGTAATTCAGAACTTGCTCAAGGCGCAAACCCAAACAATCCGGCAGTACAAGCTGGTGGAGCAAATAATCCTTACAAAGGTGGCGGCGACAAATATACAAATTTAAAAATGTCTACAGACCCCAAGGTTAGTAAGACAGATGCTAAAGGACAACAATCTAATTTAGATAGCTCAATACTTATAGCTGCAAACGATATTCTTTATCCTGGCGCAGAGACACCCGCAGGTAGAGCCGAAAAAGAAACCGAGTTACCAATAAAAACTAACAAAGATTTTACCGAGCCTAAAATTGGTGGGCTAAACCAACGCAATGCAGATTTAGGGGAACGAGTAGAAAATCGTGTAGAAGCTGCAACCGATGCCTTTAAAGAGGCTGCGGGTTTTGTCAAAGATAAATCAGACGAAGCTGGAAGAAGACCAGAATTTCAAAGTAACCCGGCTTTGCATAAATAATCAATAAAGTAGTTGTTGCTCCAATTATTCTGGGCTAGTTAATCATAATGGGGCAATAGCTAACTCAAGGTTTAATTTCACTCAAAAAACAACAGGAGTACGGCTGTGAACAAGATAATTAATTGGATTAAAAAAGTTAAATTAAATCAAATAATTTTGACTTTTTTAGCAGGAGCTTTGTTAATATTTAATACCGCTTGTAACGGCGGCGTTCAAGCTACAACACCAAACACTAGACCAAATGTTCCCTCTGGCGTACAACCAGATAAAGAAGTAACATCCGGTAAAAATCCTAGACCAGAGGTTCCTAATGAAGCTACAACTAATCGCTTTCAAAAAGGAACAATGAATGATTTTAGCGACTTAGATCCTAGAGCCGAAAAAGCTGAATCTGCTATAGCAGATAAAGCCGCAGCTTTGAAAGAAAATGCCGAACGCAACGTAATCGATCAAACTGGAAGCCTTGCAGGTAATACTAAGCGCATTCTAGACAAAAAAGGCGAAAATGCTGAAGATTTTGGTAAAAATCTAAGGGATAACGCTGAAGGTGCTAAAGACAAAATTCAAGGTACGGCTGATGATTTAGCTAGAGGCACAAAGCGCGGTTCGGAAAATGTTAAAGACAATACTTTAGATGCAACTAAAGGGGTCAATAGAGCGGCGGAAAACGCCAAAGAAAATATCAAGGCAAATACTCCCGGTACTAGAGAATTAACTAGAGACGCAAGAAGAAACCTTGATAAAGCTGCTGACAATACTAAATCCGCAGGCAAAAACTTGGTTGACGACACCCAGACAAATGTAGAAAAAACTGGTAACTTCGTTCAAAACAAATTAAATGAAGCTGCTAGAAATACCAAGCAGGCTTTGGACAAAACAGGCAATGCGGTTAAAGATGCCGTTGATTAATTTAATTAGTCACTAAACAATAAAAGTCAGGAATTTTCCTGGCTTTTGTTATTTTTAGATAGTTTTTGTGTATGCCAAGCTTGCAAAGCTATCCGATGAATTTCTCGCCAAGAAATTTGATGCTTTCTCGCTAATTCGGCGCAATCTTCATACTCTGGTTGGACGTTAGAAATTATCCCTTTTTCTGCCCAAGCAACTTTAACGCCCACGACACCATAATCAGTATTAACTTGTTGAATTTCTCGCTCTAAAACTGTGCGTTGCTGCCGAAAGCGACGAATGCCTAAAGTAGTAGTTTCTCTAAAAATAATCTCTTGACAAGCTGGCTCTGTTTCCGGGTGGCAAATAACTGTAAGCAAAGTTCCTAAACGCGACTTTTTCATCCCTATAGGCTGAGTGAAAACATCAACCGCACCCACTTTGAACAAAGCCTCAAACACATAACCGATCACTTGAGGGCTAAGATCGTCAATTTGAGTTTCTAATACCGCAACTTCACGATTAGAATTAACATCTAAATCTGTTTCTCCTACCCACAAACGCAAAATATTAGGAATAGCTAAATCTTGAGAACCTGCACCTAGTCCTACCTGTTGCAAATTCATAGTAGGAGGCGAACCAAAGTCTGTCGCTAAAGTGGTAGCGATCGCTGCCCCTGTAGGTGTAACTAATTCTTTATCAATCCCATTACTATAAATAGGACATTGGCGCATCTCCCAGAGCTTTAGAACCGCAGGTACGGGGACTTTTAGCTGTCCGTGAGCAGCGCGGACGCTGCCGCCTCCAGTAGGGAAGGGCGAACAATATAGTTTTTCAATCCCCAGCCAATCTAAACCCAAGCAAGTCCCGACAATATCGACAATGGCATCAATTGCCCCCACTTCATGAAAATGAACGCGATCGCGCTCTATGCCATGTACTGCCCCTTCCGCTTCTGCCAAACGGCGAAATACTGCCAAACTCCAAGCTTCGGCTTGGGGGGGCAAATTGGCATCAATAATTTGCTTTTCAATTTCTGGCAAATGCCGCTCGTGATGCTGGTGAGAAGTTAAATCTACATAAACTTTAGTTGCCCTTTGTCCTTGGCGATGGACGCTTTCAACCCGTAACTGGTAATCTTGGGCAATGCCCAACCCATTAAGCTTGGTACTTAAGTAGTCTACAGGAACCCCCAAGTGAGCGATCGCCCCCAAGCACATATCGCCAGCAATACCTGTAGGACATTCTAAATAAGCTAATTTCATCATAGCAAGGGGCATTTTTAACACTCACCACATTTATTATGGCGACTTTCTACAATCTTCATTCTCATAATCCTCAAAGCCGCAGCATCGAACAAATCGTTAGTCAACTGCGATCGGGTGCTGTCATGCTTTATCCTAGCGATACCGTCTATGCGATCGGTTGCGATCTTAATGCCAAATCTGCCGTTGAAAGAGTACGACAAATTAAGCAGCTATCAAACGATAAACCCCTAACTTTTCTGTGTCCCTCTCTTTCTCAAGTCGCAACTTACGCGGTAGTTAGCGATAGTGCTTATCGAATTATGAAACACTTAATTCCCGGCCCCTACACATTTTTGCTACCCGCCACCAAATTAGTCCCGCGCTTGGTTCTCAATCCCAAACGCAAAACTACAGGCATTCGCGTACCCGACAATCAAGTATGTTTAGCTTTGTTGCAAGAATTAGAAAATCCGATTATTTCTACTTCTGCTCATCTAACTACTGAAGACGAAGAAATTAACTCTGTAGCAGAAATAAATTTTTCCCGTTTTGAACTATTTGACCGTTTAGAAAAGCTAGTAGATGTAATTATCGATAATGGCTTAGAAACAACAGGCGATCGCGTTTCCACAATTATCGATCTAACAGGCAATACTCCAGAAATTACCCGTCGAGGCTTAGGATGGGAGCAAGCGGTAGTTTGGGCGAGTTGACTTTTCAAGCAACCGATTTTTTGTTCAGCAACCGCTCGTGCTGATGATATTTATTAGCTGCCATCCCTATACCCAAAAAACTCCAAAAGACCATGCCAGGTAGTGCCAGCACAACATTACCAAATAGCATCTGAACTATAACTCCCACACTAATAGCACGAGCCGCCCTAGAGAAGCCATCAGCACGTCCTTCAGTATTTGTCAGCAAATTAAACATCGCCATAATCACGCTGCCAAGGTAAGGAATTGCGCCAAACCAACCCAAGGTAAAAAATACATCGAGAATGCCACTATCTAGCGTCACTTCTTGCAGCAACCCTTTTTCATTCACAAAATATTTACTACCAATCCCATTACCCAAACCACTAGACAAGGCAAGGTTAATATTTTCTTGATACAGTTGCGATCGCTCGTTAAAGCTAGTATCTCTTTTAAGATTAGTAAAAGATTCTAGGCGCGAATTAATAATTTCTGCAAAAGGCTCAATAGTTGTTAATGGCACTACGCATAAAGCCATAATCAAGATAGTTATAAACAACTGCATCTGCAATCGCGGCTTTAACGAACTTAACAAGCTCAATAAGCCAATAAACCAACCGAGCCAAACCGAACGGACTAAAGATAATAAAAAAGATAAATAGGCTACAGCCGACGCTGGAATGTTCAAAAAACTATCGCTAGTAAGTAGTATTAATAACCCTGCCAATAGCACGTTAGCAAAAGGGTTAGGAGAATTCATTGTACTAAATACTCTAATGCCTAATGGTTCGGGAATACCATTAGTCAGCAACTTAGTTTGAACGATCCAAAACCTATCCCATTCTGGCGCGATTAAATATTGCACAATTCCATAGGTGCCTGTAATTAGTAGTCCCCATACAAAAGTAGATTGTAAAGTCTGTCGATATTTAGGATAGTTTCGCCAGCTTACAAATAAATGAAAAGCAAAGACAATTGGGGTTAACCAGTCTAAAAGCGATCTTAGAGATACTACGAGGGGATTTTTGACTATACCTATCAAAAAACCATAAATTACACCAGCAACAGCGATCGCAAGCGGTAATGCTCCCAAGCGGTAAGATCGAGGGAGGTATCGAACAAAGGTAATTATAGTAATTAATGTAACTAAAAATGGCGCAGTCAAAATTATCCCGCTACCATCCCAACCACTGCGATAATCGATAACGCGACGCAGCCAAGGGGTAACAAACCACAGCCACCATGTAAAACCTAGATAAAGGGTGGGATACTTACCATACAAAAGCAAGCCGACAAGTAACGATCCCAAAGGAAAGAGCAAGCGTAAAATACTACCTGCTCCGGCTAAAATAGCTACAGCAGAAAAGATTATTAGCCCCGAAATAGCTATCCAAGCGTATAACTGAGGCGCACTTGGATTGGCGCTAACAGAAGAACTACTGACACTCATATTATCTACAGTTTTATTTAAGAGATATTTATAGACGATAGTTAATTGCTATCAATCGGTTTAAGTTTTTTGAAACGGTCTAATATTAATATCGGTTACTTCCGCACTTCTGGGCATATTTAGAGCATTCACTACTACTGCTGCTACATCTTGGGGTTGAAGCAAACGTTCGCTTTGATATATCTTACCCTCCAGTGCATGAATATTGGCTTGTCTTGGGGTAGCAGTGCGTCCGGGATATACACTTAAAACTCTTACCTCTTGGGCATTTACTTCGTCTCTAAGACTATCGGCGATCGCTTTTAAGGCGTGCTGAGTTGCAGCAAATTGTCCTACATTGCCTGCCGGACGCATAATCACGCTAGAATTAACAAATACTATCTGTCCTTGTACAGATAGTACCATCGGTAATAAAGTTTGAGTTAATAAGTAAGGTGCGCGGACGTTAGCTCGGTATTGCAAATCGAGATCGCCAATATTTGCAGTTTGCAGGTTCCCCCGAATATACACGCCTGCACAGTGAACCAAAATATCCACAGCCTTACCAAAATCAGCCTCAATGCGAGTTTTTAGCTGCGATATTTCCGAGTCTACTGTCAAGTCGATGCTGTAGCTGACAACTAACGCGCTAGTTTTTTGGGCAATAGCAGCAGTTTCTGCCAATTTTGCCTGATTGCGTCCTACTAATCCTAACTTTGCGCCTTGGGCGGCTAATTCTAGAGCGATCGCTGTGCCAATGCCGCTACTTGCTCCGGTAACAATTGCAATTGCATTTTTTAACCCCATTTTTGCCGCCATTAAGCTGATATTTCCTTCAATAAATCGTGTTTTAATAAAGCGATCGCTGCTTTATTAATTACATTAATTGCCATACCCGATCTTTGCGCCATATCTAATAAAGTATGTTCGCCATCAGCTAAATTTAGCACCCATAGTATAGCTAATTCATTTAAAGCTTCCTCCGCTTGTCCGCCAATAGCACGATACAAGCCTCTTTTCCCTAATCTTGGTTCGCACTTAGGGTTTTGGTTTAAGTAAGTTTTATTATTTTCCAGAATTTGTAAAATTGACAAGCATTGATGATAAGAATCGGCTACATATTCTGGTTGCACAAAGTCTAAGTTATCTGCCGAGGTGTGATATTCGGGAAAGCTACCATGAGGCGATCTCATAAAACAACCCACTGCCAAATTAAACCCTGGCGAACAGTATTGTCTTTCGTCATAGCCATAGGGAAAGAAATCGATAACTTCGTATTCTTTACCAGAGTTTGCTAGTACGTATTGCGCAATCTTGTCAATTTCTGCCTTGCCTTGACGACTTTTTTTATAGGTAAATTTACCCCCATCGCCCACGCAAGTTAGCACCAAACCATGTTTGATATTAGTAACTTTGGCTTCATTTTGACAGAGCCAAGTTACAGAACCAATCGTTCCAGGAATAAACAAAAATCGGTAAGAATAACGATTTTGTAGCTTGCTTAAGTGTTGAGCTAAAAACACCGCCACCGAGATTCCCGATAAATTATCATTACCTAAAGAAGGATGACAGGTATGGCAAGAAATCAAAACTTCTTCAGTAGTTTCGCCAGCAATAAAATATTCTCCATAAGTTAAATAGCCAGCTTCTAAAGAAGAATCGATAACCACCTCGTATTCTCCATCAGCCAATTCTAAGTATTGGTTATGAGTTAAACAAAACCCCCAACTTTCTTTATAATAAGTAGTCCGATAAGGAATCCAATCTGGGTAGTCGGGTAACGTAAATAAGTGTTCTTTCAACTGAGCTAAAGACATTTTTTGGTTGACAGGAATGCTGTAATTGATGACGTGGAGATTAGAATTACGAAAATCAACAATCTTCTCGCCGCGATCGTTTTTAATATAAGCATCTCTAATGTTCCATTCTTTCGGTACAGTCCAATCGTATACTTCTATGCCGCTAGGCACTTCATGTACCTCAAGGGGAATAAAACTTTTAATAATATTTAAGGTTTCTCTAACCCCATCTCCTGTAATGCTGCGACAAATTGGGTACAGTTTTGTTATCAATTGATACATATTCTGTCCAACATTTTCAGTTTGGTTGCGTTCAATATCTAGAGTTTTTATGCTATCTATAATCATTGTTTTTCCCAATTAATTCAAGAGTTACTATTTATCTAGTTTTACTGTTAATTTTCTATACTTGTTTCAATCCATCGCCCACAGCACGAACTAAATCTTCAGGAGTACCAATATCAAGAAAACTCCCATTTTCAAACACTTCCACTTCTACCTTTAACCCATTATCAATAGCTGATTGAATCGCATCGTTAATCAAAACTTCTTGAGATGGCACAATTGGCTTATCGGCTAAATATTGATGCAAAAACTCTGTAAAGCTTGGTGTCCAGACTGCCGTAAACCAGCTATAGCGCAAAGTGCTTTGTAACGGCTTATCCAATACTTTGCTAACGCAGCCATTAGCATCAAAATCAACCATTCCGCCTTTATGAGGTTGGTTAAAGGGGACGACCCCCAAAACCAAATCTGCCTCGCTATCACTAAGGTGTGCTAACAATCGCACAAAAGCATCTTGGGGTTGAAAAATAATATCTGGAAAACCTAAAGTGACTACTGCATCTTGGACAAACTCATAAGCTCTATCTAAGGTATAGGGAACGCCATACAGCGAACTTACAACTAAGTAGCCCAAATTCATATCTACTAGCGACCCATCACCAAAATAAGCTGGAATATCCCACTTATTGGCTCGTAACAGCGCGTAAGCCTTGCGAATTCCGGCTAAACGCATACTTTCTAGTAAGTAATGGCAAACTACTTTAGGGCGCAAGCTACCATCTTTTGCTACCCGAAAGCCAATGGGATACAATTCTTTGCTCCCCGGTAAAGGCGAAATGCGCTTTCCTTCTCCGGCGGCTGGAATCAACCCGATCGCGCTTTGAATATTGTAGTTTTTAATTGTCATGAGTTACCAGAAAGTAAAATGCGATCGCCTATTTTGCCCACCTAACGATTTAAAACCGTAGGCTGAAAAATTAGTACATCGTCAGCGCTGGGTGTTTTGATGTCGTAGAGAGCAACTATATTTTCAGGTATACGGGCAAAGTCATCACCGCGCAAGTAGTCTCTCATTGTCGTTCCGGTACAAGCAGAATCAACGTTTGGCGCGCCTCGCTTGGCTACTACATCGTCAAAATGCACAGTACGAAAATCGATGCTAAAGCGCGTTTTACCAGAGGTATTAGGTACTGTAGAGTGCATCTGCGCGCCGGAAAAAACCATCACTCCCCCTGGTTGGGGAACAATTCTTACCTGCGGCTCGATTTTCATTGGTTCTTCGGCGTGGGGTTGTTGGCGCGTATCTTTTTTGATGTGTTGGGCGGCGTTTTTGCGGTTTTCCTTGTTCCATTCATAATAGTCGTAACCACTAGAGCCATTTTTTACAGGTTGACTCCAGTAGCGGGGGTGGAAAGCCATAACATTATCTGGCTCTACATCATAAATTGGAAACCACCAATTTAGCTGACAAGTAGGCGCAGAATACCAAGTATCGCGATGAGGGTGGAAGGCGTAAGCAATACCAGAAGTTAGGTAGTTGTCGCTTGTAGAAGTTCTCATGCGCGGTACGTCGAAATAAGTTTTATTCAAGTCGCAACCTAGTTCGCTCAAAATTTCTTGCAGAAATTGCTTTGACTTAGGATGATGAATAAAAGCTGGCTTCAATTTCGCCAAAATTGCTACGTATTCCTCTACTGGCAGGCTGTATTGTGCTGTTTGCGGATCTAAAGGTGCAAAAGCTTCTTTAATCATCTCGCGGACAAATTCAACCATTGCGATCGCACTTGGACAAGCAGAATAAACAAATATCTGTCCTTTGTACAGATTCTCTCTTCTATCTTCGTCGCTCAATTTAGCATCAAAAAAAATTGAACTCATTATGACTATCTCCTAACAATTTAAGCACCCTACTAAAAACTAGGTTAACTAAATAATTTATTGATTATCGCTCTGCAACTAAATAACTAATTGCTAAAACTTATTTTTCCACTCCCACCATCATCGATTCTAGTAAAGCCCAACTGCAATCTTTCTGGGCAATTTCGGTAACTAGCAACGGCCATTCAATCCCCAGTAACGGATCGTCGTAACGCAACCCACGCTCGTACCCCGGCGTATATAACTTATTCATTTGATACACGATTTCTGTATCATCTGTAAGGGTTTGGTAGCCGTGAGCTAACATTTCTGGAATATACAGGCTCCGCCGATTTTCGGCGCTCAACTCTACACTAATATGAGCTAAGTAGGTAGGAGAATCTGGACGCATATCAACGATTACGTCATAAATAGCACCAGTGGTACAGCGCACTAACTTGGCTTCGGTGAGGGGAGGATCTTGGTAATGCATCCCTCGAATAGTTCCCTGTTTGTGATTAAAGCAAATGCTGCACTGAACGTTGGTTACTTCTAAACCATGTTCGGCAAATTCTTGGGAGCAGAAGGTTCTAGCAAAAAAACCGCGACTATCTGCTCTTGACTCGATGTCGATAATAAATGCACCTGGTAAAGCGGTTTTTGTGAACATCATGAGTAAACCTGCACCTCTGGAATTGGGACGAGAAAGCTTCCCCCCCACTCGCGAATAAAGGAAGTTTGGGCGATAATTTCATCTTTGAGATTCCAAGGCAAAATTAGTAAGTAATCTGGCTTAGTTTCTTTGATGCGATCGGGGTGCATAATCGGAATATGCGTACCGGGTAAAAGCAAGTTTTGTTTGTAAGGACTGCGATCGACGGTATAGTCAATAAAATCTGTTCTGACACCGCAGTAGTTTAGCAGCGTATTACCTTTAGCTGGCGCACCGTAAGCAGCGATTACTTTTCCTTGAGATTTTGCTTCAATTAAAAAACTCAAGAGCTTGCGTTTTGTTTCTTTGACTTTTTCGCCAAAACTTAAGTAAGGCTCTAACTTATCTAACCCAGCTTCAATTTCCTTTTCTTTGAGCTTAATTGCGCGATTGCTTATTGTTACGTCACACTCTTGATGCTTGCCATAAATCCGCAATGAGCCGCCATGAGTTGGTACTTCTTCCACATCAAATAAAATTATGCCGTGAAAAGCAAAAATTTGGCTAACTGTCAAAAATGAGTAGTAAGAATAATGCTCGTGATAAATGGTATCAAATTGATTTTGCTCCATCAGTTGTAACAAGTGGGGAAATTCCATTGTAATCACGCCATTTGGCTTTAAGGCAATTTTCATTCCCCCTACAAAATCGTTCAAATCGGGTACGTGAGCTAAAACATTATTTCCGAGTAATAAGTCTGCCTGTTTGCCGTCGGCTACTAATTCTTTTGCTGTCTGTACGCCGAAGAATTTGACTAAACTAGGTATACCTTTTTCTTCAGCGACTTTAGCTGTATTTCCCGCAGGTTCTATACCTAAAACCGGAATACCCTTTTGATGAAAATATTGCAGCAAGTAGCCGTCATTACTAGCAATTTCTACTACTTGGCTACTAGCATCAAATCCAAATCTTTCTACCATCAAGTCGGTGTAAGCTTTGGCGTGCTTTAACCAACTATCGGAAAAAGAAGAAAAGTAAGCGTAGTCTCCATCTCCAAAAATATGTTCGGGAGATTCAAAGTCTTCTATCTGCACTAAAAAACACTTCTCACAGACGTATGTATGCAAAGGATAAAATTTTTCAGCGCGATGTAGCTGCTCTTTGCTGATGTAGTCGTTGGCAATTGGTGAAAGTCCTAAATCGGCAAAAGTGTGATGTAGTGGATTATGGCAAAAACGGCATTGGGTGGTCATAGGTTTATTAGTTGATTAGTAATTGGCGATCGCTGGTAATTAGAGAAAAGTTACTTACTCCAAAAGAAATCTTTGTCGATTTGCTGAGTGCGAATTAGATGTTCTAATTGTTTTAAGCGTGTAAACCCTCTAGACAAGAAAGTTTCTGAAGTTAGATCGATTTGCTGAAATAAATTAAATAATTGTTCTGCCCCGCGAGTAGCATTCCAATCGCACTTGAATCCTGGCAGATTTTTGTTAATTTTTTCAAAATTAACTCGATAACTGCGATTATCTGAACCATTTTCGCCAAAAGTTAACTGACAACCAGTGAAAGTTTTGGCAATAGTTTCGGCAATTTCTTTAACACGATAATTGTTTGCTGTATCGCCGACATTAAAGATTTGGTTGTGGATAATATCGCGGGGTGCTTCTAAGGCACAACAAATCGCTTTACAAATATCTAAAGCATGAACTAGGGGCCGCCAAGGTGTACCATCGCTGGTCATTTTAATTTCTTTAGTTGTCCAAGCTAAACCAGATAAATTGTTTAATACAATATCAAAGCGCATTCTTGGCGAAGCACCGAAAGCTGTAGAATTCCGCATAAAGGTAGGCGAGAAGTTGTCATCAGCCATTAGTTGCAAATCTCTTTCTACCAAAGTTTTACACTCGGCATAAGCTGTTTGCGGATTTACGGGTGATTCTTCAGTAACATCGCCTTCAGTAGCTACGCCATATACGCTACAAGAAGACATATATACAAATCGCCGGATTCCCGCCGCTTTGGCTATATTTGCCAAACGCACCGAGCCTTTATGATTAATGTCGTAAGTAATTGTCGGCGAAAGTTGCCCGGTAGGATCGTTAGACAATTCTGCCATATGCACGATCGCATCTACTCCCGCTAAGTCTTCGCAAGTTATGTGGCGAATGTCTTTGTTTAAGGTTTTAGCCGTTACTGTTGTTCCGTTGTACAGCCAACCAACTTTGTAATATCCTGTATCTACTCCCAGTACTTCATGACCGCGCTCGATCAGCAAAGGCGGTAATAAGC
Source organism: Chroococcus sp. CMT-3BRIN-NPC107 (assembly GCA_019359635.1). Taxonomy (GTDB): domain Bacteria; phylum Cyanobacteriota; class Cyanobacteriia; order Cyanobacteriales; family Chroococcidiopsidaceae; genus Aliterella. The sequence goes on along the minus strand of JAHHGY010000024.1, from coordinate 17,427 downwards.
AGCCAAGATAACCTTCTGTACCTGTTACTAATACTTTCATGTTTTGAATAATCCTATACTGTAGTTTTGACTTGTAAGTGTTGTACGGGGATTGCTTGAGCAATCGCTTTGCCAATTTCTAGGGAAGATGTAGCCGCCGGAGAAGGTGCGTTGCAAACGTGAACGGAGTTTTTGCCTTGAACGATCAAAAAGTCATCTACCAAAACTCCATCGCTTTTCAAGGCTTGGGCGCGGACTCCAGCGTGAGTAGGCACAATGTCTTGGCTTTGAACTTCAGGAATTAACTTTTGCAGGCTGTGTAAAAATGCGGCTTTGCTAAAAGAGCGAATTATCTCTTGGATGCCTTCGTCAGCGTTTTTTGCTGCTAATTTCCAAAATCCTGGATAAGTCATTACTTCCGTAAAATCACGTAAGTTAAAGTCTGTTTTTTTATAACCTTCGCGTTTAAAACTCAAAACTGCATTCGGCCCAGCGTGGACGCTACCATCGATCATTTTAGTAAAATGAACCCCCAGAAAAGGAAAATCTGGGTTAGGTACGGGATAAATTAAAGTATTGACAAGGTAGCGCTTTTCTGGAGTAAGTTCGTAGTATTCTCCTCGAAAAGGTACAATTTGAGCTTGAGGATCGACGTGGGCAAGTTTGGCTATGCGATCGCTATGCAATCCGGCACAATTAACTACAAAGCGCGTTTCAAAGGCTCCCTGATTCGTTTCCAATACTTGATTGTCGCCCATCTGGCGAATTTTTTCGACTTTGGTATTGAGTCTTAGTTCGCCTCCTGTTGATTGCACTATATCTGCATATTTTTGGCAAACTTGCTTGTAGTCAGCAATCCCAGTCGTAAACACTTTAAGCCCTGCTACACAGCTAACATGAGGCTCAATTTCTTTTACTTGTTCTCTCGTCAGCTTAGTAACTTTTAATTGGTTTTCTAAACCGCGATTGTAAAGGTTTTCTAGCCTAGCTAATTGATCGTTTGCTGTTGCTACAATTACTTTGCCGCATACCTCGTAAGGAATATCATGAGCTTGGCAAAATTCCACCATTGAACGGCTGCCATCACGACAAAACTTTGCTTTAAAACTTCCTGGTTTGTAATAAATCCCTGAATGAATAACACCGCTATTATTACCCGTTTGATGGTAAGCCCAGGTACTTTCTTTTTCTAATACTACAATTTTCGCTTTGGGAAATCGTTTGCTTGCAGCCATAGCTGTAGACAAACCAATAATTCCACCACCAATAATCGCCAGATCGTACATGAATATTTTTGCCTCAAAAACCAATGTTAGCTATTAGTTGAAATTCAAAGTGTGAAGCTATTGGTTAATAAATTTAGAGATTATTAACCCAAACTAAAACCTGCTTTAAATTACAAGCTAATAGCTCTTACAAAACCAACCAACATTAAAAGCGATCGCTATTTGCTGCCAAATAAAGTGAAATAAAAATTATTTTACTTTTGGCTACCAAATTTTCCAAGGAGCTTTACCACTTTGCCATTGTTCTTCAAGATAGGTTTTGTCTCGCAAAGTGTCCATTGGCTGCCAAAAATCGTCGTGCTTAAATGCTGATAGCTGATCCATCTGTGCTAGTTTTTGTAGGGGTTCTTTCTCCCAAACTGTCGAATCCTCAGCTATTAAATCAATAACTTCTGGTTCGAGAACAAAATAACCACTGTTTACCCACGCACCGTCACCTTCAGGCTTTTCTCTAAAGCTAGTAATTTTATTTTGTTCTTCTCCTAAACAAATTGCCCCAAATCGTCCTGGTGGCTGACTGGCGGTTAGAGTTGCTAAAGTCTTTTGTTCTTTGTGAAAGGCAATCAATTTCTTAATATTTACATTACTGACACCATCACCGTAAGTAAAACAAAAAGTTTCATTACCAATATGCTCTCTTACTCTCCTTAGCCGTCCCCCAGTCATTGTTTCATCGCCAGTATCTACTAACGTCACGCGCCAAGGTTCGGCATAGCCGCAGTGAACGTTCATTTGATTAAAGCGCATATCAAATGTCACATCAGACATATGTAAAAAATAGTTAGCAAAATACTCTTTAATTACATAGCCTTTATAACCGCAACAAATAATGAAATCATTGATACCATAAGCAGAATAAATTTTCATAATATGCCACAAAATCGGGCGACCGCCAATTTCTACCATTGGCTTCGGCTTAATTGTAGTTTCTTCGCTGAGTCGAGTACCCAGTCCACCAGCCAATATTACTGCTTTCATTGCATCATCTCAAATTACTAAGAACGGCGTTTTGTACTTTTGGTAGAGCTAATCTGCACGTGTGCGAAAGCCAAGTAACCTAAACTAAAAACTCTTGACTTCCTGACTAACTATCTTAGAGCAGTAGTCTATGAAGAACCGTAAAGTCCGAGTAAATCAAACTGTGTGTATGTAAAATTTTGGTAAAGGACGAATAAGTTAATAGTAGATGTACTGGTCTTCATCATTTTAAAATAAATTTATATAACTGCTCGTTTTGTAATTATCGAAAAATATTTCTAGAGAAAACCTTATTTAGAGGCGATCATTAAAATAGTTGCTTAAATCTTTTTTTGCTCCTAATCCCTCCATCAAAGTTGGCAAAGGAATTTCAACAGTTGGCAAATCGGATCTCAAAGCAAGAAATGTAGCTTTAATAAATAAAAGCGATATTGGATTCCCAAACTTAGGGTAATTAATACCAGTTATTAAAATTAGGCTAAATCGTTCTTAACTCTACAAATAATTTGTTTTGATTCCTAGATAATTTTGCTTAAGCTAGGCAGAGGCGATCGCATTTTAACTAAAGGAAATTTTTGTCGATAAGTAGCGATCGCTAAAAGCTTCGCCTCAAAGCTCGGCTACGTGCCTGTCACTTTTAAAGATATTTGCAAGGTTTCGCAGGAGTTGGCGATCGCTCAAAACCACCGCTCTCTCCGCTAGTTGTAGCTAAAGTAGCCCAAACACTTGCTTCACGCCACTTTTTTGGCAGCCGAAATATCCTTAGTAATACTTACGTACACCGTGATTTCATAAGTAAATTCAGTGTTGATACGGATCTAGATTATTTAGAGGAATGTCATGATCGAAAAAACATTGAGTTAGGAGGTTAGCAGCTTTTTTGCAGGTCAGTAAATTTTATTTAAAATTTAAAATTTGTGATTTTTCCTTGCTCAAGCGCCAAGCAGGTATCGTAATAAACGTTTTCAGTAGAATTATCATTGCTAAGTTTTACGAGCAAATATCACACTAAAAATATGGAGTAGATAAATCCAATTAACCAAAAATAATCCTATATTTGGAACCAAAAATAATTATGATTGCCGAAACTATGAATGCTAACGGTTTAGTTAAAACGCTTGCTGGATTAAAACAAGAGCAGTTTAGTGGCAACTTGTTAGTAAAAAGCACAAGCCGAGAAGGAACGCTAGAACATGAGTGGAATTTTTGCTTATTTCTAGGGAGAATTTTGTACGCAACTGGAGGAAATCATCCGGTTAGACGCTGGCAAAGAAATTTATTGACTCAATGCCCGCAACTGGATATTGGGCAATTAAAACAATTGGTAGTCAATATCTCTAATCCGGCATCGCTGTCTGTGGTGACAAGCTGGGAATATCAACTATTACATTTAGGAGTAGAACGCCACCAAATTAGCCGCGAACAAGCCGCAAAAACCATCGCCGCAGTTGTCAGCGAGGTATTGTTTGATGTTGCTCAAGCAACCCAAGTTAGTTTTCAAATTAAGCCAGAACATATAGCAGTCCCCGTTCAACTTGCTTTATTAGATCCAGGGCTAGTGCTTGGCGAAGTGCAAAAGCAAAGGCAGCTATGGCAAAAAACTAACGTTAGCCAAATTAAACCTAATTCTGCTCCGATGATCGCGCGAAAAGAGCAGCTACAGCAACAAGTATCGGCTCCGGTTTATCAAAACTTGATCAAATTATTAGACGGACATCGAACTTTGCGAGAACTTGGCATAGTTATGAAGCGAGATGCCGCGCAAGTAACTAGCTCTTTACTACCATTTTTAAAATCAGGAATAGTAGAGCTTATTGAGCTTGCGGATTTTCCCGCTCCTGTTGTTCCTGCGGCAACTAAGCCCGCCCCAGAAAGCACCTACATGCCACTAATTGCTTGCGTCGATGACAGCCCTTTGGTGTGCCAAAGCATGGAGAAAATTCTCACTAGCGGCGGTTATCTATTTTTGGGGGTGCAAGACTCCTTGCGGGCGATCGCCACTTTATTGAGTCGCAAGCCCGACCTAATTTTTTTGGATCTAATCATGCCTAATACCAATGGCTATGAAATTTGTACTCAATTGCGTAAAATATCAGCCTTTAGAGATACGCCGATTGTGATCTTGACAGGTAATGACGGTATTATCGACCGTGTACGCGCCAAAATTGTCGGGGCTTCGGGTTTTTTAAGCAAACCAGCCAATGCCGACACTGTACTGGAAACTACCCGCCAGCACCTTAGTGAATTGGTGGAAGACTAGCCTTAGTCTCATACCTTTGTAATAGTTCATTTCAATACATCCAACTTTTTATTAACAGGACAACACCATGAGTACAGTTTTAGTGATTGAAGATTCTCCTACCCAAATGGACGTAATTACTAGCTGCCTGCAAAAAGGCGGACTAACCGTAGTTACTGCTACCGATGGCAAAGAAGCGATGACCAAAATTCGCAACCAAAAACCAGACTTGATTGTTTTGGATGTTGTATTGCCCGATCGCAGTGGGTTTGAACTCTGCCGCGATCTTAAAGCTGAAAGCACCACAAGTAGCATCCCCGTTGTAATTTGCTCTACCAAATCAACAGATATGGATAAGTTCTGGGGCAAAAAACAAGGAGCCGATGCTTATATTACTAAGCCTGTAGACCAAGAAGAACTGCTAAAAACAGTCAAACAACTCATTAAATAAAGCGTTTATAAAAGCGCATTGCAGGAGACAGCGATGATATCTGAGTTTTTGTCTAAAGGCATTTCATTAGGATCGGCAACTGCCGAAGAAGCAGCAAAATCTCAAGAGCAGTTTTTGCGCTTTCACCTAGCGCCCGATTTTAATGCCGCCTTGCCCGTAGAGCAGATGACGGAAGTATTTACCGTTTCTACTACTAAAGTTGTTCCCATTCCTCATATGCCTGCTTGGGTAATTGGCGTGTACAACTGGCGAGGAGAAATTTTGTGGCTGGTAGATTTGGGCTACTTGCTAGGCGGTACGCCTTTGTACCAACAAGCAGATAGCCGATCGCTTTACACGGCAATTGTTGTCAATTCCCAGCAATCTGGAGCGCGACAAGGAAACAGTACGGCGGGAAAAAAAATGTTAGGACTCGCCGTCAACCGCGTAGAAGATATGGAATGGTTCAACTCCGACTTAATTCAATCGCCTCCAGAATCGGCAGTAAGTGAGGCATTAGTGCCATTTTTGCGTGGCTACTGGTTAAAAAATAGCGGTGAAATTGTCGTTGTTTTAGACGGAAACTCAATCATTGCTGGAATGCCCAAATAGAGTAGAGACGTAGCAATGTTACGTCTCTAATGTTAAATCGCCTATGTTTTAGCTTTATAGCTTTTTGTATTTCTATTGACCAATTTCTGTAAATTACCACTACATAACCAAATTTTAAGGTTTATACCATGACTAAAATTTCTCCCAAACCTACCGAACCCAACATCACTAACGGTCACAATGAAGCTAATAATGGTAGCGATGCTAGTGGTTTTTTTAAATCAGCGGTTGTTCCTACAATTTCCCAACCAACAAAGTTTAATTCTCAATCTACAGTCTCAAATAAATCTACTGTTAGGGTAATGCCCCAAGAGATGAAGAACCTGTCTTGGTGGCAGCGTACCAGTCTCCGAACCAAAGTGACTTTAGGCGCGATCGCTCTTGGTATCATTCCGTTGCTGGCAGTTGGAGCGATCGATTATGCTACATCTAGCAGAAACCTCAGACAAAATGCGACGGACGGTCAAGAATCTATTGCCATCTCCCTTGGAGATCAAGTTGGTAGCTTTATGTCTGCGCGCTACGGAGACGTACAGGTACTTGCTAATCTTCCCACTCTTGCAAATCCCAAAGTACGAGCGGTAACGACTTCCCAAGAAAAGCAAAAGGTACTAGATCGCTATTCAAAGATTTACGGAGTCTACGACAGTATTGCTGTTACGGATCTTGCTGGAAATACAATTTTGCAAAGCTCAGGGGAGCCTGTTACTGGTCTTGGTGAGCGTGATTATTTTAAAGAGGTCATAAAAACCAAGCGTCCGGTCATCACTCCTCCCAGAAAGTCAGCCTTAACCGGAAAGTATTCTATCTTTCTAGCTGCGCCTATTGTAGATACAAATACAGGCAACGTAATTGGTATGGTGCGGACTCGCGTACCTGTGGAAAACCTAGATAAAATTTTACAGGCACAAGAAGCTCGGTTAAGCGAAGGAACTAAAAGCCTCGCTTTTGAGGAATACCATGTAATCGGTCCCGATGGCAAGTTCTTTGCCGCCAAGGAAAAAGAGCAAATCGGTCGAGATGCTAGAGAAGATTTTCCTCCCTTTGCCGGAATGGAAGCGGCTAAGAAGGTAACGAGTGCGATAACCGTTGATAAAATTGACAAAGCTGAACAACTAATATCCTACGCTCCGATTAACCAAGCTGAGGGATTGCCGCAACTAAACTGGAGTATTGTACTTGCTGAAGATACAAGTGTTATATTTGCTGAACAGCGCAGACTACTATTGACACTACTGATTGGAACTGGCTTGACTGCCTTACTGGTAGGGGCGATCGCTGCTTACTTAGCTAGACGTGCTACCCGCCCAATCTTAGAGGCTACCGATACGGTAGAAAAACTGGGTAGAGGAGAATTTGACAACCGTATACAAGTATCCGGTGGCGACGAAATCGCGGTACTAGGGTCAAACATTAACTACATGGCAGATACAGTACAAGAACTACTCAGACAACAAGAACTTGAAACCGAGCAAACACGATTATTTGCAGATATTGCAAGTTCTCGTGCTGATAAAGCCCAAGATTTAGATGTCGTCTTTGACCAAGCACTAGCAGGTGCTAAAGATATTCTCAACGCAGACCGTGTAGTTGTCTATCGCTTCAAACCTGACTTTAGCGGCTACATTGCCAACGAATCGGTATCCCCTGGCTTTCCTCAAGCCCTTAATGACAAAATCGAAGACCCTTGTATCAGTGATGAGCTAATTGAAGCTTACAAACAGGGTCGAGTTGTGCCAACAAATAATGTATTTGAAGCAGGTTTTCACCCCGACCACTTGGCATTGATGAAACGGCTGCAAATTATGGCAAATTTAGTTACGCCAATTATCAACAACAACGAACTCTACGGCTTGCTAATTGCCCACCACTGCACCGCAACTCACGATTGGCAGCAAACAGAAATGACCTTCTTGCAGCAGATGTCCGAGCGATTAGGGGCAATTTTAAGCCGCGTCAGCTTCCTAGAACAAAAAGAAGCAGAGGCTACGCGATCGGCATTGCTCAAAGATATCACCGTTAGCATTGGTCAATCTCTTAGCTCTGAAGATATTTTCAGCCAAGCAGTCGAACTCACCCGTCGCGCTATCAAATCTGACCGAGTAGTTATCTACAGCTTTAACGATATATGGCAAGGCACTGTCACCGCCGAATCGGTAGGGGAAGGCTGGCCCAAAGCAATGGGAGCCAAAATCGACGATCCTTGTTTTGCTGACAAATATGTCAACCGTTACAAAGGTGGCAGAGTTCAAGCTACCAACAATATCTACATAGCTGGATTAACCGATTGTTACCTCAACCAACTCTCTATCTTTGCCGTCCAAGCCAACTTAGTTGCGCCAATTTTGCGCGGCGATGAATTGCTTGGTTTACTGATTGCTCACCAATGTTCTGGGCCCCGCAACTGGGAGCAAGCAGATATTGACTTGTTTTCTCAGTTGGCAACTCAAATCGGTTTTGCTCTAGACCGCACCAACTTACTCGACAAACAAAAAGATGCTAAGGAATTTTTGCAAAGACGAGCGTTAGAACTACTTATTGAAGTAGACCCCTTGAGCCGAGGAGATTTAACAATTCGCGCCAACGTAACGGAAGATGAAATTGGTACGGTCGCTGACTCTTACAACTCCACTATTAGTAGCTTGCGGAAAATTGTCACCCAGGTACAACAAGCGGCTATTCAAGTAGCGGCAACTACTACCGATAACCAAGGCTCGGTACAAGGTTTATCGTTTGAATCGTTGCGTCAAATTGAGGAAATTGCCAGCGCTTTAGAGCAGTTGTCACTGATGACTACTTCAATTCGTGCGGTAGCCGCCAACGCTTCTCAAGCCGAAGCCGCCGTACAACGAGCAACCGACACGGTACAAGAAGGTGACGCAGCGATGAACCGCACGGTAGACGGGATCTTGGCAATTCGAGAAACGGTAGCTGAAACCTCAAAAAAAGTAAAACGCTTAGGTGAATCTTCGCAAAAAATTTCTAAGGTAGTAAACCTAATTGGTTCTTTTGCCGACCAAACAAACTTGCTGGCGCTAAATGCTTCGATTGAAGCGGCTCACGCTGGAGAACAAGGACGAGGATTTGCAGTGGTAGCGGATGAAGTTCGAGTATTGGCGCGGCAATCTGCCGCAGCGACCGCAGAAATTGAAGCGCTGGTAAAAGACATTCAAACAGAAACCAACGAAGTAGTAGCAGCGATGGAAGCTGGTACAGAGCAGGTAGTAACTGGAACCCGCCTAGTAGACGAAACTCGCCAAAGCCTGAACAAAATTACCGCCGTTAGTAGCGAGATTAGTCAATTGGTAGCAGCGATCGCCCTTGCCGCCATTGCTCAGTCTAAAGCATCAGACTCAGTAACTCATACAATGACCGACGTAGCTGCGATCGCCGAGGCGACCTCAACTGAAGCATCGAACGTATCGGCATCATTTACCCAATTATTAGCCGTTGCTCAAGACTTGCAGTCTAGTGTGGGTCAGTTCAAAGTCAAATAAAAAGCTAATAAACGGGGAGGTAGAAAGATTCTCCTCCTCTAACTATTTTCCATTCATACATAAAAAATTAGAGTCACCACAATGTTAGAGCAGCGTCTTAAAAAACCTATCAATAACAGCAACCAAGCATCAATAAAAAGTGCCGAAGCATTAAGTGCATTGCCGTTACTGCCACAAGTAAATTCTACTTCTTTGTGGGAGCGGTTAATTCAACCCTGGAACAACTTAAACTTTCAAACAAAGCTGGCTTTGCTTTTGATAGTTAGCACTGCTGTGCCAGTAATTGCAGTCACTCAAGGACTCACTTCTATCAACCAAAAGCGTGAACTTGGGCAATTAAAAGAAAGTTTGCAAAAGGATGGACGAGCTTTTGCTGGAGAGTACGTTCTCTGGACGCAAGTAGAAAGTCAATCGAAAGCTCAAAATCTCGCTAGTCTGATCCAGGCTACCAGGATTGATTTAAGTAATCCTCAGCAGGTATTAGCTAACCAAAAATTGCTGAAAGACTCCTTAATCTTTGAAAATGGTGAAGATCCCGAATCAAACAAAAGCTTTCAAATTTTTACTGATGCTCAAGGTAGAACGGTTGCTCAAGATATCAAAGTTATTGAAGATGCTTCTAATAACACTCCACTACTTGTAAAGACAGGAGTTTTAACTCCGCAAAAATATCGCTCAGTATCTTTGCCAACAGGAATTAATCTGGCAAATATTCCCATTGTGAAAAATGCTCTGCAAACGGGTCGCCCCTTAGATGGCATAGAGTTAATTAAAAAAGAACCTCTGCAACTATTAGGGTTAGACAAGCAAGCAAATATTGGTTTGCGATCGCAACCTACCACCAATATTCCCGTTGCCAAGCAACCATCTCCTCAAGGAACTTATGATATTGATGGTGGCAATACAGGCTTAGTTAGCATGGCGGTTTATCCCGTCAAAATTAATAACAAGTTAGTAGGAACAGTGATCGTTGGCTCAATGCTTAACCGCAACTACGGTTTAGTCGATAAATTTTCCCAAAACTACAACGTACCTACAGCTACAGTGTTTGCTCAAGACTGGCGGGTAACTACAGACGTTCCTTACAGCGATGGTAAAACTAGAGCTATTGGAACGCGCGCTGCTAGAGAAGTTGCCGAGAAAGTTCTCAATCAGGGGCAAGATTTTAACGGACAAACTAATATTGTTGGTCAAAATTACCTGACGTTTTATACCCCAATATACGATCATCAAAAAGCACTCAATCCAAGCAAAGCAAAGCCTGTAGGCATGGCTTTCATTGGAACTTCTTTAGCTGAGGTAGAGGCTTTAGCCAGAAATCAGCAACTAACGGCTTACGGTATTGGCGCAGGGTTGTTGCTATTGATTAGTTTAATTTCGATTCCGGTAGCTGGTTCTTTCTCTCGATCGCTCAAGCGTTTAGCTGGTTTTGCCCAAAAGGTAGGAGATGGAGAGCAAGGATTACGATTAGAAACAACGGAGCGCTCTGATGAAATTGGTGTACTTACTCAAGAATTAAATCACATGGCGGCTAGTATTGACACTAACTTAGATAGCCGTCGCCTTGAAGCAGAAAGAGCCAGATTTTTTACAGAAATTGCCACCGCTCGTAATGCTGATGAAAAAGCTATCTTTAACCAAGCTCTTACAGGTGCTAGAGAAATTCTCCAAGTAGATCGTGTAGTTATCTATCGATTCAACCCTGACTGGAGCGGCTACATCTTGAGTGAATCAGTTTTACCTGGTTTTCCGCGCGCTCTCAACAACAAAATTGAAGATGCTTGTATTAGTCAAGAGCTAATTGCAGCTTATAAGCAAGGTCGGGTTGTGCCAACTAGCAATGTATATGAAGCAGGTTTTCATCCCAAACATTTGCAACTGATGGACAAGTTGCAAATCAAAGCCAATTTAGTTACACCCATTGTTCAAGGAGAAGAATTATTTGGTTTGCTGATTGCTCACCACTGTGAAACTACCCACCAATGGCAGCCGCTAGAAATTGACTTTTTAACCCAAATGTCCGCCCAGTTAGGACTAATTTTAGATCGCGTCAACTCCTTAGAGCAAACCCAAGCCGCCGCCGATCGCGCAGGTTTAGCCAGAGATATTACAGTCAAATTATCTCAAGCTACCCAAGCGGACAACATCTTTAATACAGCAGTAACAGAAATTCGTAACGCCATAAAGAGCGATCGCGTAGTTATCTATAGTTTCAATGAAAAATGGCAAGGTACTGTCACCGCCGAATCGGTAGGCGCAAGTTTCCCGAAAGCAATGGGAGCCAAAATCGACGACCCCTGCTTTGCTGACAAATATGTACAACGTTACAAGGGTGGTAGAGTCCAAGCTACCAACAACATCTACAAAGCTGGATTGACCGAGTGTTACCTCAAACAACTCTCTATCTTTGCCGTCCAAGCTAACCTAGTTGCGCCAATTTTACAAAATGGTCAATTGCTTGGCTTACTAATTGCCCATCAATGCTCCGCACCCCGCGACTGGCAACAAGGAGATATTGACTTATTCTCCCAGCTAGCAACCCAAATCGGTTTTGCTCTCGACCGTGCTAACTTGCTTGAACAGCAAAGAGCAGGTAAAGAATTTTTGCAAAAACGAGCGCTAGAACTACTTATTGAAGTAGACCCCGTGAGTAGAGGAGATTTAACAATCCGTGCCAACGTGACAGAAGATGAAATCGGTACGGTAGCTGACTCTTACAACTCCACCATTAGTAGTTTGCGAAAAATTGTAACTCAAGTACAACAAGCTGCTATTCAAGTAGCTGCTACTACGACTAATAACCAAGGCTCGGTACAAGGATTATCAACCGAAGCAATTCGCCAAGCCGAAGAAGTTGCTTCGGCTCTAGAGCAAATTGCTAAAATGTCTACTTCCATTCGCGTTGTAGCTTCTAACGCTTCTCAAGCAGAAGCGGCAGTACAACGAGCCACCGCTACAGTACAAGCCGGGGATTTGGCAATGAATCGCACGGTAGACGGGATCTTGGCAATTCGCGAAACGGTAGCGGAAACCACGAAAAAAGTAAAACGCTTGGGTGAATCTTCACAAAAAATTTCTCAAGTAGTTAACTTGATTGGTCGATTTGCTGCTCAAACTAACTTACTGGCGCTCAAAGCTTCTATTGAAGCAGCTAGAGCCGGAGAAGAAGGACGAGGATTTGCGGTACTAGCTGATGAAGTTCGAGTATTAGCACGGCAATCAGCCGACGCAACTGGAGACATTGAAGCGTTGGTAAAAGATATTCAAACAGAAACTAACGCTGTAGAAGCAGCGATGGCAACCGGAACAGAGCAGGTAGTTACGGGTACGCGCCTAGTAGACGAGACTCGCCAAAGCTTAAACAAAATTACCGCAGTAAGTAGCGAGATTAGTCAATTAGTAGCAGCGATCGCATCAGCAGCTACCCTCCAGTCGGAAGCCTCAGAATCAGTAACCCATACGATGACCGATCTAGCGGCGATCGCTGGCAAAACCTCCACAGAGGTCAACACTGTATCTGCTTCCTTTGATGAACTCCTAGTTGTTGCTCAACAATTGCAAGCTAGTGTAGGTCAATTTAAGGTCAGTTAATGGCATCGGGCAATTGCTACAATCCCGCAATTGCCCTAATTATTCGCCCAATATATCTATAAAATCTGGTATTTAATATGGCAATCGATGCTGATATCCGCGACCACGCCTATCAATTTTTTATCCAAGAAGCTCCAGAGCTACTACAGCTAATTGAATCAGAGTTACTGACGGTAAAGAGCGATCGCAGTATCTCTAAAGTTCATAATATGATGCGGGCGGCGCACTCTATTAAAGGTGGAGCCGCTAGTGTCGGGCTAGATACTATCAAAACTTTAGCTCATAGCTTAGAAGATATTTTTAAAGCTCTCCATCACCAAGAATTAATTGTTGATGACAAAATAGAAGGCTTGTTGCTCCAAGCTTACGACTGTCTGCGCGTACCTCTAACCGAGCAGCTTGAAACCGGGTATTTCGATCCCGAACAGGCAATGAGTGCCGCCGAACCTGTATTTACCCAAATTGAAGCGCAATTAGGCGATTTTATCGGTGCAGAAGGGGACTTGCCAAGCTCCATTGATTTAGGGGTAGATATTGCTTTATCTATTTTTGAAGTCGATGTCGCTCAAGGAATAGAGCGGTTAGCAAAAGTATTAGAGCATCCTCAAGACGAAGAAGTTGCTGGAGAACTAAGAGCGCAAGCTGAAGTATTTTCTGGACTTGCCGAACTGCTTTGTATGCCTGGGTTTGGAGACATTGCTCGTAGGGCGATCGCCGCTTTGGACGCTCACCCCGAACTAGCATTAGAAATTACTCAAATCGCTTTTACCGATTTTCAATCAGCACGGAACTCTGTAATGAATGGCGATCGCACTAGAGGAGGCGAGGCTTCGGCTCAACTAATTGCTTTGGCAAGCGGTGAAATGCTCTCAACTTCGCAGCCCACTAAATTACAGCAAACAACTACTATTCAAGAATTTCTGCCTGCCGATTTATTTAGCGAATCCCTACTAACTGCTGACACTCATTTCTTTGTCGAAACTGAAGACAATAGCATGATGTTAGATGAAATGTTTGGCGACTCGTCTAGTATGGAAGAAATTGCCGCCCCCAGGGAAGTTACTACGCCACCACTCAGTTTTGCCCCGGAATTTGTAACCCCAACTCTCGACTACTCCGATCCTGATCCTGGAGTAATGAGCATTGACGATATGTTTGGCGGTTGGTCTAGCCTAGATGTTGCTGAAATTACCCCCGACGAGCTAGATTTACCCATTGCCGCCGACGAGCTAAATCCGGCTACTTCTGAAGTCGAGGAAAATGCTGCCTCAGTAGATGACATTTTTGGCGACTTGAGTACAAGCTTATTCGCGCCACCACCTCAAACGGTTGAAGTTAAAGCAGAAACAGTCAAATCATTAGATTCTCAGCAGTTTGTTCAATCTATCGGTCAGGTATTTGGTGACTTACCACTAATGGAAGTTGGAGATTTACCAAAGCCAGAAAAACCCGCCGCGATCGTACCTACAAAGGCAAATCTACCCGCTACTAAGCAAGCTGAATCAAGCGCTCGGGCGAAATCTAGTTCGCCCCAAAAAATCGAGCCAAAAGCAATTCCTACGGCGGCAAATGCTCAACCACAACAGCAGCTTTCGGTCAGAGTTGACTTAGAACGGCTAGAGCGGATGAATAACACCGTCGGTGAACTTGCAATCAACCGCAATAGCTTATCGCTGCAAAACGAGCAATTGCAGGCTACTGTTCAAGAATTACTGCGCCGATTTGGTCAGTTTCAGAGCATGGGCAACCAGTTACGCAATCTCTCTGACCGAATGCTAGTGTCTCCTGAGCGCTATAGCTCTAATCCTCCTACTAATAAAACTCATAGCGAATCGCCTGTATCTTCCGTAAATGGAGCTTCTTTCCGTTCGGTAGATTTTGACTCGTTAGAAATGGACAGTTACGGAGAATTGCATTCTTTGCTGCAAAAAACCTTTGAGGAAATTGTGCAGCTAGAAGAAACGGTTGGGGACGTAGTGTTGCTATCAGGACAATCTAGCCAAAGCGTAGACAAGCAAAGGCAAATGCTTTCACACCTACGAGACGATTTGATGTGGGCAAGAATGTTGCCCATTGGCGAAGTGCTTAACCGCTTCCCCCGAATGTTGCGCGATTTGTCTACAAGTTATGATAAGCCTGCGGAGCTAAAAATTAACGGTGCAGGAGTATTAGTAGATAAAGCAGCTTTAGAAAAGCTTTACGACCCCTTGCTACACCTAATTCGCAACTCCTTCGATCATGGCATCGAACGCCCGGAAGTACGCCGCGAGCAAGGTAAACCTGAACGCGGACAAATTGAAGTTAGAGCCTACCACCAAGGTAGCCAAACCATTGTAGAAGTTAGAGACGATGGGCGGGGGTTAGATTTAGACCGCATCCGCCGCCGAGCCGTAGAAATGGGCTTATTGCCAGAAGAAAAAGCCGATAATGCCTCAACATCTACCTTATTAGAATTGATGTTTGAGCCAGGATTTTCTACTGCCAGCCAAGTTAGCGAACTTTCCGGGCGCGGTGTGGGGCTAGATGTGGTTCGCAGTCAATTAAGAAGCCTTAAAGGTAGTGTCAGCGTAATTTCCGAATCAGGAACGGGTACTTGCTTTACATTACGCATTCCTTTGACCTTGACTTTGGCGAAATTATTGGTCTGTTTTGTGGGTAATAGTGCTTTTGCTTTGCCTTCCGACAGCATTAAAGAAATTTTGATTCCTCAACCAGAACAAGTAAAGTTTTCTGGAGGCAAAAGATTTTTACATTGGCAAGGTCGCATTGCCCCTGCCTACCACCTCTCCGAACTACTAAGCTATGCTTGTCCGCTATCAGAATCTATGCCCAGCCAAGCTTTAGTGGCGGTTCCTTCTCCCGATGACTGGGCAGCGCCGATGTTATTGCTAGAGCAAGATGGTCAAATTTTGGCGCTCGAAATCGATCGCTTAGTTACCGAGCAAGAACTTGTAATTAAACCGATGGGAGAAGCGATCGCATCTCCAAGTTACATCTACGGCTGTACAATTGTCGGGGATGGCAGCTTAATTCCGGTTATTGATGGGGCGGCGCTGCTAGAATCTTTTGTGGGACGACATGGCAAGCATAAAGCTGTAACTATTAGTAACGCTCAATTGCCTGCGGCTGGCGAAAATAGAGAATTAGCAACTTCTTCCCCAGTGCCTACACAAAGAATCATGACGGAAACGGTTTTAGTGGTAGATGATTCGATTACCCTGCGGCAAACTTTGGCTTTAACTTTTGAAAAAGCTGGTTATCGAGTTTTGCAAGCACGAGATGGACGCGAGGCGATTGAACAGTTGCAAAAAAATTCTGCAACTATAAATTTGGTAGTTTGTGACGTAGAAATGCCCAACATGAACGGCTTTGAATTTTTGAGCCAACGCCGTCAAGATCCAGTAATTTCTAAGCCACCAGTAGTGATGCTCACTTCTCGCAGCAGTGACAAACACCGAATGTTGGCAAAGCAGTTAGGCGCTAGAGACTACTTTACTAAGCCCTACATCGAGCAAGAATTTTTGACAGCGATTTCAACTATTATCAAGCAGGAAAAGCCTACGGGAGTGCTTGCCCTGAGCGGAAGATAATTATTTATTAAAGGGAAGGCAACTAATTTATGAAAAATACTCTGCTCAAATCTAAGGCTGTTAGTATGCAGCAAGCTTCTAGGGGCGATCGCATTGCATCGGTAAAAATGATTGTTTTTACTATAGGCAATTTCGATCTGGCTTTGCCAATTGAAATTGTTTACAAGGTTTTGAACCAATTGCCCGTTTATGGCAGTGGTTTAAATGGAGTAGGAGTTGCTCATGTAGGCGACCTTGAAGTTACAGTAATAGACTTGCATCGGCAATTATTTCAATCGAGCATCATCAACGAAACATCGCAAAAAGGTTATTTGCTGATTCTCCATAGCAAAAGCGGCGAATTGTACGGCATTCCGGTGGCATCGGTTCCGGTATTGATAGATTTGCCTTTAGATAGTATTCGCGTGCTACCTGAGTCTTACCGTAGCGGCGACATTCTTCAAATGGCTACTCATGTATGTTATTTGCCCGATGAAGAACCACCGCTAACTATATTTTTGGTCAATCCAGAGCAAATGTTGCACGGTAGTAGCAGTACCAGCAGGGAATAAAAAAGTTATTAGTTTTGTTTATAGTGCGATCGCACTCCATGAAAAGCGATCGCACTTTTTTACTTTGGATGCAATTGAAAAATATTCAAGGAGGAGTTGGCGCTGCTTTGGGGTGTTTTCCGGCGTAGTAGACAAGCACTTTGCACTTTTGTGGATCGTCGGGTACATAAAACACTCGCTCTCCACCTGTAACTTCATACTCCCATACTCCACGGTAGCGTTTGCCTTTCAAAGGAAAAACTCTCCTTGGCTTTCTCATCATAGGAGCAGTACGCAAATCCTCATAACATCGGCGAGTATTTTCCGGCGCGCGCAACAGCAATGCTTCCCAATCTCGGTTAACCCGCTGATTGAGAGCTACTACTAGCCAAGGCGACACAGGGACAAGTTTTTCTTGTTCAGCTTCATCTTCTTCCGCAGATACTACCCTTGGTGGTGCTGTTATTAATTCTTCTGGCGGTATTACCAGATCGGATATAGGTGGTTGTGCTTGTTCAGTTTCGGGCGGCGTTGGTGGGTTTTGCAGTTGTTCTTCTGGCGGCACTGCTTCAGGGGGCGACAACATAGCTAAAGTGCTTGCTGAATCAAAGTCATAGCTCTCAAACCTCGTTGATAAAATGGCTGCTTATTGCGAACAGACCCCATAAGTTCTTCCACCCATCCTTGACACATTT
>JAHHGY010000023.1 GCA_019359635.1 Chroococcus sp. CMT-3BRIN-NPC107 | reverse complement strand
CACGGGTCAGATTGCTGGGGTATGCTTTGCTCATGTTGCTTTCTCGGTGCTGTCTACTGAATCTATTCACAGCGTATACTGAGAGAGCTTTTTTACCATTTCTCTAACTTTTCAAACAGCCTCTTAAACCATCTAGTCCACTCTTGGTGTTCATTGATTTCGACACGGCTACTGACGCTTTTACTTTCAATAATAATCATGCCGTATTGATGAACAATTAAATGATCGATTTGGGCGGCATCATCTTCGTATTCTAAGCGTAAGTCGTTAAACACATAAATGTTTCTATTATCTGCAAAAGCTCGGCGCAGGTAAAAACTCATCTGTTCTTCTGCTTCTTTACCAGCTTTAGCAAATTTATCTTGAGGAATAAACGAATCGAGT
The DNA here is from genome assembly GCA_019359635.1 of Chroococcus sp. CMT-3BRIN-NPC107. Lineage (GTDB taxonomy): Bacteria > Cyanobacteriota > Cyanobacteriia > Cyanobacteriales > Chroococcidiopsidaceae > Aliterella. The sequence goes on along the minus strand of JAHHGY010000023.1, from coordinate 52,316 downwards.
TCTTTGACGATCATAACTATAGGGTAAAAATCACTAGCCTAGTATTCCCCAATCAATCCGCCAAAGCTACACTGTTCCCGAAAAACCAAAAGTTTTTCATCACTTACTACTTGGCTCAAAAGGCGTATATTTCCCTCCTAAAGCTTCCACAATAGTGCGCGTATTTGCCACAATCATTTTGATATAAGAATCGCCATCGCTACCCGGCGCACCTATAGAATCAGAATACAGACTTCTCGGTGCTAATTTTGCTCCAGATTCTTGCGCTACAGTTTGAATCAACGCTGGATTAATGGTAGTTTCGGCAAAAATTGCTGGAACCCCAGTATTTCTAATCGAATCAGCTAATTTTCTAACAGTCTGAGCGCTCGGTTGTTCCTCGGTACTAATGCCGATTAAAGTGCCAAAAACTTCTAAACCGTAGGCTTTAGAATAGTATTGAAAAGCATCGTGAGTAGTTACAAGTCGGCGCTTATTTGCTGGAATCGTTTGAACTTGCGATCGCGTCCAAGTATGTAACTGTTGTAATTGCCTTGTAAACTCCGCCGCATTCTGGGTAAATTCTGCTTGATCTTCGGGGGACAATTCTATCAATGTATCTCTGATACTATTTACCATTACGATCGCATTTTTGACATTTCCCCAGACGTGAGGATCGGGTACTGTTTCCCCAGCTTTGTCTAATTCTAAGGGTTTGACGACTTCTCCCACAGGCAATTTACGCGCCTTTACACCTGCCGCATTCATCATTTTAATTAGTCCCGGCTCTAAGTTATAACCGTTATAAATAATCAAATCGGCTTTCTCAAAGGCAATACTGTCTTTGGGTACGGGTTCGTAAACATGAGGATCTGCGCCAGGAGATAAAATTCCCGTTAGTTCAATTTCATCGCCGCCAACTCTTTGTGTCCAATCGTTGATGACCGTGCTTGTTGTAACTACATTCGGCTTACCATCGTTGCTAAAATTAGCGCTTCTCTCCGATGTACCGCAGGCACTCAAATACAGTCCCAATAATACCCCAACAACTTTTGTCAAGTTAGATTTTATGTCTTGAGACTGAGAACTCGCTTTCATAGCCTTGATACATTAGTTTTCATATTCCTTTCATTTTTTAGCCTATACTATTCTCATATTTCTTTCATTATTTTTAAATTTATAAACAAAATGGTAACTCTTAGCGATCGCAATTCCAAACAATCCCCTCTTATGAATACCGAAGCAATTACAGTTAGTCATTTAAGCGTACAGTATCGTAGCGTTCAAGCTTTGCAAGATGTAAATTTAACAATCCACCCAGGAAAGTTAACAGGCATTATTGGACCTAATGGCGCTGGTAAAAGTACGTTATTAAAGGCAATGTTGGGGTTAACGGCAGTAAATAGCGGCATTGTGCGCTACAAAGGTAGTCCGTTAATAAATCAATTGCAACAAGTAGCTTACGTCTCCCAGCGATCGCAAATTGATTGGAGTTACCCAGCAACGGTGTCTGATGTGGTAATGATGGGACGTGTAAGAAAGGCTGGTTGGTTTCGACGTTTTACAAGCGTTAGTCGTCAAGTAGCGGCCGCCGCCCTCGACCGCGTAGGTATGAGCGAATATCGCGACAGATCCATTGGGCAATTATCTGGGGGACAGCAGCAGCGCGTATTTATTGCTCGTGCGTTGGCGGAAGAAGCCGAAATATTTTGCTTTGATGAACCTTTAGCGGGAATTGATAAAAAAACTGAAACCGTAATTTTTGATATTTTCCACGAACTAGCAGAGGCTGGCAAAATTGTTTTGGTTGTCAATCACGACTTAGGCGAAGCAATTACCCATTTCGACGATTTAATTTTGTTAAATACTGAATTAATTGCTAACGGAAATCGAGCAACAGTATTGAAACCCGAAAATATGAATCGTGCCTATCGAGGACAGGTAATGTTTTTCACCGGAGAAGCCGCTTAATGCTAGAGGCGTTGATTGAACCGTTGCAATATGGTTTCATGCAGCGATCAGTTATTATTGCGGTTTTAGTGGGGATTATCTGTGCTGTAGTTGGTAGTTACCTGATGGTGCAGCGCTTGGCGTTGCTGGGAGACGCGATTAGTCACTCTGTATTACCAGGACTTGTGATCGCGTTTATTATTGGCGCTGATATCTTTTTGGGGGCGTTTATTGCTGGGGTTTTGAGTACGGTAGTTATTACTTTAATTAGAACGCGATCGCCAATTAAAGAAGATGCCGCTATGGGGATTGTTTTCTCAGCATTTTTTGCCTTGGGCATCACCTTAATTACCATTGTGCAAAAAGATAATAAAATTGACCTCAATCATTTCTTATTTGGTAATATTTTAGGAGTTACAGCCCAAGAAGTCAGAAATACAGCAATTATTTCGGCGGTGGTAATTGCCGTAGTAGTGTTGCTGTACAAAGAATTATTATTTTACACCTTCGATCCGTTGGGCGCTCAGGCTGCGGGTTTGCCTGTAAATTTGCTCAACTTCGGCTTAATGGTACTAATTGCTCTAACTATTGTTGCAAGTTTGAAAGCTGTGGGAGTAATTTTAGTTTTAGCATTACTCATTACCCCCGGTGCAACAGCTTATTTGCTCGTAAAACAACTCAATCAAATGATGATGTTAGGCGCAGCAATTGGAGTTGTAGCTAGTATTAGCGGCATGTATATTAGCTACTTTTTTAATTTACCTTCAGGGCCAGCGATCGTTTTAGTAGCATCGGGCTTTTTTACTTTGGCATTATTATTTAGTCCTAGCCAAGGTATTTTGACTTATCCGCAATCAAGTTCGGCGATGCCATTGTGGAGAGAAGTAAAAAGTATTTTGCGTTGGAAATAACTTGTTAACGCGATCGCACTTGCTGGATGATCGTTTCTACCTGTTGCACTCCCTCCGTTCTATTTTGCGCTGCGTACAATTTTTTTGCTCTTTGCAATGATGCCACAGCTTCTGGTACTTTTCCTTGGCTCCAAAACGCTACACCCAAGTTTTGATGAGAGGTTGGCTCATTAGGGTCGATTTGAACAGCTTGATTAAATACCGTAATTGCTTCGGTAAAGTTGCCTTGACTCCCTAAAGCAATGCCCAAATTATTGTAAGTCTCTAAGTTTTGGGGATTGATAGTTAAGGCTTGTTTAAACGCTGTAACAGCTTCAGCAAATTGGTTTTGACGGCTTAAAGCCAAGCCTAAATTATTGTGAGCATTTTCAAAAGTTGGGTAAATTTTGATAGCTTGATTGAAAGCTGCGATCGCACTTTTGATTTTTCCTTGCTCTGCTAAAGTGACACCGCGATCGTTATAAGCTTGAGCTTCTTGAATTTTTTTAGCTCTAGTTTGAGAAGTTTGCTTAATGTCTATAGGCATTAACTCCAAAGCAAATACAGGCGTAGATAGTATAAATGTACTAATTATGCTCAATATTACTGCCACAGTATTTTTTTGCATAAAGATTTTGATAATGAATTACTAACACAGTTATAAACATTGTAGGCAATATGCCAGCTTATCAGCGCTATAACTAATCATTAATAAAAAAGCCTAGCGAGCGCTAGGCTTTTTAAAATTAAATGATGACTTAAAATTTATTCGTCGTCGTCTTCAAAGTCATCATCATCGTCATCTTCTTCAAAGTCATCATCATCATCATCAACTACTGCATCATCAACCAGTTCTTCCTCGTCAGGAGTAACCACACCGCGATCAAAGCTAAACCCTTCTCCCAAGCCGCTTTCAAAACTATAAGCGCGGGCTGTGCGATCGTCTAGCACTACGTCTAATGGATCGTCGCTTTCTTCAAATACACTACTTGGATCTATTGTCGGATCTTCAGAAACCGCTAATGGCTCCTCATAAGCATTGAATCCTGTACCTGCAGGAATTAAGCGCCCAATGATCACGTTTTCCTTCAAACCACGCAGCCAGTCAGATTTGCCCTCAATAGCCGCTTCCGTTAGTACCCTAGTAGTTTCTTGGAAAGATGCCGCAGAAATGAAGCTATCTGTATTGAGCGAAGCTTTAGTAATTCCCAATAACATTGGCGTGTACTGAGCTAAAGCACCCCCCGTAATACTCATCGCTACATTCACCTGCTCAATTTGGCGTAGCTCAATCAACTCTCCAGGTAGAATTGTTGTGTCTCCACCATCATCTACTCGCACTTTAGATGTCATCTGGCGGACAATAGTTTCAATATGCTTGTCGGCAATATCAATACCTTGAGATTGATAAACCAACTGCACCTCGTTCACCAAGAAGTTTTGCACTTTTTGCAATGCTTTGGTAGAAGCCAAAGAACCTTCTTGAGCAGAATAGTAATTAAAGAATACCTCCAAAATCTCATGAGGATTAGCCGGTCCGTCGGTTAGCTGCATTCCTACATCTACTATCGAGCCATCAGAAAGTACAGGATTTTGCCCAGGTCCTAAAGGATAATCAGTAATCGTACCGTTATCTTCAATTACCTTAATGGCAATAGTTTCGTCTTCTACTCTAGTTAGTTCTACAGTTCCGGGTCTAACAGCTAGAATACAGGCTTCTTTAGGCTTGCGGGCTTCTAGAAGTTCCTCAATTCTAGGCAATCCTTGAATAATATCCCCAGTCTTAGTCCGCTCGAATACTAGCAATACTAAGTTGTCGCCTCGTTGCACTAATCCCGCATCATCTACTTGCAACATCGCTCCAGGACTAACCCGGTAAGGGCGGGCGATGCGGAGAGTCACTTTGTAAGAGTTTGTAGAAAGTTGGTTACTTGCCTGAGCCGTTTCTTGTTTACCTTGGCTAGTAATTTCGATTACTTGAGCGGATTCTTCTGTAAACACACCCGGAGCGATTTCGCTACCAGCAATTAACAAACTACCCACTTTAAAGCGGGGCTTTTCGTTTGTAACTATGGTGAAACAATCCTTTTCTCTTAAAATCAAAATTCGGCGAATCGCCTCCGCGCCCTCTCTAACCCCGCGTACAATCCCAGCTTCTTTACACAAAACTTCCGTCCGAGCAACTACAGCCTTCGGCAGAATTTCTTGACCTTCTACGACATTAAATTTAGTATTGGTGCTGCCTTGGGTAACATCGGCGGGAATATCTTTGCGAATAATTAATGATTCTAAAATCACTAATTGCAAGCGTTTAATATCTGGGTTTTGGGCATCGGTTACAAGCTCAATATCTGCCACGATGGGCGAACCGCCAGTATATTCTGCTGAGTGGGTTTGATCCATTTCTAGGACTAGCTGAGTCCGTAGTAGTTCCACTCCCTCCACAGATTTCACGCGCTCGGAATCTTTGTAAGGCAAGCGACTAACGGCTCGTAACTCAATCGATCTCCCTTCCCCGGTGCTAGATTTTGTACTAGGTACTGAAGGAGAATCGGGAACGGCAAATTCAGTAACCGGTCGCAGTAACAAAGCTGGGCCATTAGAAGAGGACTCTACATATTCGATATAGCGCAACTCTGAAGCAATGTATCCTGGAATCAACTCCTCTCCAGGTTGAGTAAAAGTGCCATCGCGGTTTAACACTGATTCTGGATCGTCTAGCGTTAGTAGTTCGCCGGGCTTGATTACCAATTCGCGCAAAATGTCATTTTTCTGAGTTACTTCCACTACGCCGTTGGTTTCGCAGAAAATGTCTTTAACAACTTCTGTTCCCGCTTCTACATACTGAGCATCTTCCACTAACAATAAAGAGATGTCTTTATTAACTTCGTGAGTTTCTTCGGGAATCCAAAGAATTGTGCCGCCTTTAACTACTTCGTAGCCTTGTTTGCCCTTACCTTTTTTAGCAACTTCTACTCCGGCATATTTAATCAAGCCGCCAGTATTGGTACGGTATTCGTCAGAAATTAATTCAGCGACTACTTGACCTGTTTGAACTTTTGTCCCAGGAGTAGCTAGGAGCGAGAACATTGCCCCATGATTAGTTTCAATGATGTAGTGGTCGCCTTGGCGAGAAGATTGTTCTACGCGGACGGTGGCAGTGTCTAAAACCACTGAAGCCGTGATAATTTCGATTTCACGAGCGCTATGACCGGAATCGGGAGTTTCTGCCGCCGATCGCACTATCCCGCCGTGCATAGTATGGATTTTTGTTTCGGCAAGGACGCTATTTGCCTCTACGCGATCGCCATTTCCAACGCTAGGTTCTGCGCCAGGGGGTAAGTTATAAACTTCTCCCGACAATACCCAAATCAAGCCGCCTCTAGTCGCTGTAGTTGTAGTATTGCCTTGTCTATCGGTTTTTTCTTCCGGTACTAAATCGGCAAACTTAACTTCTCCCGCTAAATCTGAAGAAACGTCTTTAGTTGCTTTTTCAGTGTGGGCGCGGTTTGTGCGGCTACCGATCGCAACTTCGGCAAGTAATTGGTCGGCGCTGACTTTTTGACCGTCCACAATATAGATAGTCGATCCTTGAGTAACGGGAATAGTAACGGATTTTCCGCTCCCAACTTCCAGCATCAAGTCGCCATTAGCTTCTACAAATAACGCATCTTCACCGTGACGAGTTCTAAAGGGTCTTGTCCGCAACTTTTTAGGAATCCGAATTGTCCCTTCTTCTTCGCTACGAACTTGACGCGCTACTTCTCCTGTAAATACTCCTCCCGTGTGGAAAGTCCGCATCGTTAGCTGAGTTCCAGGTTCGCCGATACTTTGAGCGGCAATAATTCCCACTGCTTCCCCTAAGTCTACAAGTTTGGCATGAGCTAAACTCCAACCGTAGCAGTGCTGACACACTGATCGCGCCGCTTCGCAGGTTAAGGGACTGCGTACCATCACTTCTTCTACCCCAGATTTCTGAATTGCGATCGCCGTATCGTCGCAAATCGGCTGGTTTTTGGGAGAAATTACTTCTTTTGTTTTCGGGTGAACTACGTCATCTAAAGCTACCCGCCCCAGCAAACGCGAACTTAAAGGAATCATAATGCGATCGTTTTCTACCATCGGACGCACTATAATTCCCCGCGTCGTCCCGCAGTCTACTTCGCGTACGATCACGTCTTGAGATACGTCTACCAAGCGGCGAGTCAAATAACCAGAATCCGCCGTTCTTAACGCAGTATCTACAAGTCCTTTTCTCGCTCCATAGGAAGAAATAATATATTCTGTTACTGTCAAACCTTCTCTAAAGTTGGTTTTAATCGGCTGGTCGATGATTTCCCCTTGAGGATCTGCCATCAAACCGCGCATTCCTACTAGCTGACGGACTTGAGAGATATTTCCCCGCGCTCCAGAAAACGCCATCATGTATACGGAGTTGAGGGGGTCTGTGGCTTTAAAATGCGCCACCACCTCATCTTTAAGAGATTCTGACGTACTATTCCAAGTATCAATTACCTTTTGAAAGCGTTCTACTTCAGTTATTTCGCCGCGCGTGTAGCGTTCTTCCGTCGCCAAAATCTCGGTTTCCGCCGCTTCTAAAAGCAGTTTTTTGGTGGGGGGAACCTTCAAGTCATCCACACTAATCGAGACTCCCGCTACTGTTGCGTAGCGAAAACCCAAATCTTTTAATCGGTCGGCGATCGCGGCGGTTTTGGCAGTGCCATAATGCGTAAACGCCCAAGCAATCAACTTTTTGAGTTGACCTTTATCTACCACGCGATTGCGGAAAATCATTTCTTTGCCGTCTGCCATTTTTGCGTCCCTTATGTTAGTAAATTAGCTGTCAGATTTACTGCAATATTTCTTGAATAGTTTTGTTGTAGATAATCCTGCCGGGAGTAGTGCGTACAAACTGAGAAATGAGCTTACCGTCCGCATCTTCGCGTCGGCGGATATTATTGTTTGTAATTACCCGCGTCCCATCACTAAACTTTTCTACCTTGTCTACGCCGTCATCATCCGAATCTACTAAGCCATCAAAACGCACCCAAACTTTGGCATGGATGTGTACCTGCTTTTGTTCGTAGGCGACGATCGCATCATCTAAAGAAGCAAAATAGCGAGTTTCCCCATTATTACTATTTGGGTTTTCTGCCGTTAAGTAATAGCAACCCAATACCATATCTTGACTTGGCGTAACAATCGGTCTTCCCGTAGCGGGAGACAATATATTATTAGAAGCCAACATCAATAACCTTGCTTCTGCTTGGCTTTCTAAAGACAAGGGAATATGTACAGCCATTTGGTCGCCGTCAAAGTCAGCGTTAAAAGCTGGGCATACTAGCGGGTGCAACTGAATTGCTCGACCTTCTACTAAAATTGGTTCAAAAGCTTGAATTCCCAATCTATGCAAAGTAGGAGCGCGGTTAAGCAGTACGGGATGTCCTTCAATTACTTCTTCTAAAACCCCCCAGACGCTCGGATCGCCACGAGAAATCAATTTTTTGGCAGCTTTGATATTATTAACCACATTGCTGCGAATCAACCGATGAATGACAAAAGGTTGAAATAGCTCAATTGCCATTTCTCTTGGCAAACCGCACTGATGAATTTTTAGTTTTGGTCCGACGACAATTACCGATCGCCCAGAATAATCTACCCGTTTTCCTAGCAAGTTTTGCCGGAAACGACCTTGTTTACCTTCAATGATGTCTGATAAAGACTTCAAGGGGCGGTTATTTGCACCTACTACTGTCCGTCCGCGTCTACCGTTGTCAATTAAAGCATCCACCGCTTCTTGTAACATCCGTTTTTCGTTACGCACAATAATTTCTGGCGCTAAGATTTCTTGCAATCTAGCCAAACGATTATTGCGGTTAATCACGCGACGATAAAGATCGTTCAAGTCGCTAGTTGCAAAACGTCCGCCGTCTAGCTGCACCATAGGACGCAAATCGGGCGGGATCACGGGAATTACCTTCATCACCATCGATTCGGGCAACGAGCCTGTAGCTACAAAGTTGTCAATTACCCGCAGCCGTTTAATCAACTTGGCGCGTTTTTGTCCTTTAGCACCAGCAATTTCTTCGCGTAAGCTTTCTGCCTCAGCTTCAAGTTTAATGTCTTGCAGTAGCCGCGCCAATGCCTCCGCACCAATGCCTACTTCTACACCACTAAGTTCCGATTCTTCGCTATAAAGCTGGTCTTCTATTTCTAACCACTGATCTTCAGTTAGTAACTGCTTGTAAGTGAGGGTATCGGCGGTACCTGGTGCTAATACCACATAAGCATTGAAGTAGACAATTTGCTCCACATCCCTTAACGGCATATCTAGCAAGATAGCAATATAGCTAGGTATTCCTTTTAGATACCAAACGTGAGCCACGGGTGCAGCAAGTTTGATAAAACCCATGCGATGGCGGCGGACTCTAGCCTCGGTTACTTCCACACCACAACGTTCGCAAACAATACCGCGATGTCTAACTCTCTTATACTTCCCGCAATGACATTCCCAGTCTTTAGCTGGACCAAAAATCCGTTCGCAAAATAAGCCGTCCATTTCTGGCTTAAGAGTCCGGTAGTTAATAGTTTCTGGCTTAGTAACTTCTCCTACCACTTGACCATTGGGTAGGGTTCGTTCTCCCCACTGCCGAATTCTTTCTGGGGAGGCAATGCCAATTTTGACGTAATCAAATTGCGTAACTTGTGGCGTTCTCATAAGTTAAATAAGGATGGGGAGAAAGGGAATAGATCGCACTAAAAGCCGGGAGGAAAGCTAGAAGTAAAAAAATCTACTTTTAGCTTTTTTGGCTATACTTCTTCTTCAAGTGCTTCGCGGCTGAGAGATTCGTAGGTAGGACGATTAGGAGTCCGACGACCTCCGGTATCTGCCATCAAATCAATTTCCACGTCTAAAGAACTACCGTCAGATTGAAGTTCTACTTTATGGACGGCAATATCTAAGCCCAGCGATTGCAATTCTCGCATCAGCACTTTAAACGATTCGGGCGTACCGGGACGAGGAATTGCTTTACCCTTAACGATCGCATTTAAGGCTTCATTGCGTCCCTGCATATCGTCTGACTTTACTGTTAGCAATTCTTGCAAGGTGTAAGCCGCGCCAAAAGCTTCTAGCGCCCACACTTCCATTTCTCCAAATCTCTGACCGCCTTGTTGCGCTTTACCACCTAGGGGCTGCTGCGTAACTAAGGAGTAAGGACCAGTAGAACGAGCGTGAATTTTGTCATCGACTAAATGCACCAATTTCAGCATATAAGCAATACCCACCGTTACCGGGCGATCGAAGGGTTCTCCCGTGCGACCGTCGTACAACTGAATTTTTCCTGGTTGTTCGGGGTCATACAACCAATCTTTCCCGGTTTCTTCTCGCGCTTCAGTAAGCTTTCCATGCACGATTGTTCTTGATGATTCTTCCCCATACATTTCATCAAAGGGAGTAATCTTAAATCGCAGACCGAGGTTTTCGCCAGCCCAGCCTAGCAAGCATTCAAATACCTGTCCGACGTTCATCCGCGATGGTACGCCCAAGGGATTGAGAACAATGTCAACCGGGGAACCATCGGGCAAATAGGGCATATCTTCTACAGGCAAGATTCGGGAAATAATTCCTTTATTGCCGTGTCTTCCTGCCATTTTGTCGCCGACTTGAATTTTGCGCTTTTGAGCTACATACACCCGGACTACCATGTTAGCGCCGGGGGGCAATTCGTCGCCTTGTTCGCGGGTAAACACGCGCACGTCTACAACTCGTCCTTTTTCACCGTTTGGTACGCGCAAGGAGTTATCCCGGACATCTCGCGCTTTTTCGCCAAAAATTGCCCGTAATAGTTTTTCTTCGGGGGGTTGATCTGATTCGCCTTTGGGGGTAACTTTGCCAACTAAAATGTCTCCCGATTCTACCCAAGCACCAATACCGATAATTCCTTGTTCGTCAAGTTGGCGCAAAGCATCTTCGCCGACGTTAGGAATTTCTCTAGTAATTTCCTCTGGGCCTAGTTTGGTTTGCCTAGCCTCAATTTCGTATTTTTCAACGTGAATTGAAGTATAAACATCGTCTTGAACGAGTTTCTCGCAAATTAAGATCGCATCTTCGTAGTTGTAGCCTTCCCAAGGCATATAAGCGACGGTGATATTCTGCCCTAAAGCTAATTCTCCGCCTTCCGTTGAGGAACCATCGGCCAAAACTTGCCCGGCAACTACGCGATCGCCAAATCTAACTAAAGGTCGTTGATTTAAACAAGTGTCTTGGTTCGAGCGCTGATATTTAGATATTGAATACTCAATTTCTTGCGGTTGGGCAGTAGTTTGAGCGTTTCCTGTAATCTCTTTGCTTTTTACCCGGATGCGAATTTTAGTAGCATCTACATACACAACTTCTCCGTCAGTCCGGCTAACAATCACCATCCCAGAGTCTCGCGCTGCTTGGGCTTCTAAACCCGTTCCTACCAAAGGACGCTCTGGTTTAAGTAACGGTACAGCTTGCCGTTGCATATTCGATCCCATCAACGCCCGGTTAGCGTCGTCATGTTCCAAAAAGGGAATTAAGCTAGTAGCTACCGAAACAATTTGTACCGGAGACACGGCTACATAATCCACTTGATCGGGAGTAGTGCTGGCAAATTCTTGACGATAGCGAACGGTAACTTTTTTGCCTAAAATTTGTCCGTTTTCATCAATAGGCAAGTCTCCCGGTGCTACCCGCAGGTCGTCTTCTTCGTCCGCCGTCATGTATACAGGCGGTTTATCAAACTGAACGATGCCGTTTTCTACAGGTCTAAAAGGCGTTTCCAAAAAGCCGTATTGATTAACTTTAGCGTGAGTTGCCAAAGAGCCAATCAAACCCGCATTTGGACCTTCAGGAGTTTCTACGGGGCAAATTCGTCCGTAGTGAGAAGGATGAATATCTCGCACCGCGAAACCAGCACGTTCACGGGTCAATCCTCCAGGTCCCAAGGCTGACAAGCGGCGTTTGTGGGTAAGTTCAGCTAAAGGATTGGTTTGATCCATAAACTGACTTAATTGGCTAGAACCAAAAAACTCTTTAATTGCCGCTACTAAAGGTTTGGGATTAACTAAAGACGCTGGCGTTAAGGTGTCGGGGTCAGATACGGTCATGCGTTCGCGGATGATTCGCTCTAAACGATTTAACCCAACTCTGACTTGGTTTTGCAATAATTCACCGACACTTCTAACTCGTCGGTTGCCCAAGTGATCGATATCGTCGATGCTACCCATATCAAACTCTAAGTTAATTAGGTAGTCAACGGCAGCCAAAATGTCAATGGGTGTCAATACTCTAGTTGTATCGGGAATCGAAAGCCGCAGCTTTTTATTGATTTTGTAACGTCCTACTCGCCCTAAATCGTAGCGTTTGGGGTCAAAAAAGCGCGATTCTAATAGCTGATTACCTCCTGATACGGTGGGAGGTTCGCCGGGTCTTAGCTTGCGGTACAACTCCATTAGGGCATCGTCTTCGGTAAACTGCCCTTCTTTTTCAATGGTTTTTTGAAAATACTCTGGGTGACGCAAAGATTCAAAAATCTCATTGTCTGATAGTCCCAAAGCCTTTAATAGTACCTGCGCCGACAACTTGCGGGTTTTATCAATTCTTACCCAAACTAAACCATTGCGATCGGTTTCAAATTTTAACCATGCTCCCCGGTTGGGAATTAAGCTAGCGGAGTAGGTACGGCGACCGTTTTTGTCTACTTCGGACTTGTAATAAACTCCGGGGCTACGGACGATTTGGTTGACTATTACTCGTTCCGCGCCGTTAATAATAAATGTGCCGCGATCGGTCATGAGCGGCAAGTCGCCAATAAATACCTCTTGCTCTTTTATTTCCCCAGTTTCTTTATTGATTAATCGAGTTGGTACGTACATTTGTACGGCGTAGCTGCTATCGCGCCGTTTGGCTTCGTCTACATCGTACTTCGGCTGCTTGAGTTTGTAATTGTGACCTAAAAAATGTAATTCTAATTTGCCCGTGTAGTCTGTTATTGGTGAGAAGCTATTGAGTTCTTCAATTAGTCCTTCTTCTAAAAACCAACGGAAACTAGAACGCTGAATATCAATTAAATCGGGTAGCAAAAAGGCAGGTTCAATGTAGTTATCGGTGGTCATGCGTTTTTATACTTATTGCTGCTGGTAGTTACTCAACGGACTGAAATTCTTTTTTGCTGCTGGCTTTTTGCTTTTCAATAGGTAAGCCGTTGCCAACGAGAACTTTGGTTAGTTTTTGGTTCCCTTGAGTTAGGAATGGGCAAGTTCTGAAGCTCTATACTTCGGCACTGATTCATAGTATTGTCATTTTAGGGTTTGACTTTTGCGGCATGGTTTCAGATGTTATACGTGATCGCCCTAAATCTTTGCCATTGCTGTTTTGCTCTTTTATCCCTTCTGTGTAGAGCTTTAAGGGTTTAGACGCGATCGCGACTTAAAGTTTTTTAGCAAAATTTTGTTTAGTTGCCTGACCTTTAACTATTATGACTTTTTTCCCTTTTAGACGTTGCCTTAAACCGAGAAATTGAAAAGCTGACAAGCATTAGCGGTTGTTGTTTGAGCAATTTCTGCTACCGTTTCGCCGCGTAACTGAGCAATAGCTTGAGCTACGTGCAGAACAAAGGCGGGTTCGTTGCGTTTAGTTCCTCTTTTGGGAACTGGAGCTAAAAAAGGGCAGTCAGTTTCAATTAATAACCGATCTTTGCTGACAATTTGGGCGCTTTGATGTATTTGTTGGGCATTTTTAAATGTCACCGTACCGCTAAAGCTAATATAAAAACCCAAGTCTAAAAACCATTGAGTTTCTTCGGGCGTTCCTCCCCAGCAGTGCATCACACCCCGAATTTGACGGGAGTTGTTGGCTTGAAAAGAGTGTAATATTTCTTTTAGCTGCACCGCAGCGTCGCGGCAGTGGATAATTACTGGCAGATTTAAGCAAGCCGCAATTTCTAATTGGGATTCTAAAACTAGGCGCTGCTGTGCTTCATTGTCTGCCTTGTAAAAATCTAATCCCGTTTCGCCGATCGCTACTACTTTAGGTTCAGAACTAGCTAACGCCTTTATTTCCCCAGCCATTTGGTTTGTCCATTTGTCTGCATCTAAGGGATGCAAACCTATAGCAAAACTAATTTCGGGATAGGTGTTAGCTAACTGTTGAATCCGGGTAAATTCTCCAGGCTCTACACAAGAGTGTACGAGCTTGACTACACCATTTTCTTGCCAACGCGATCGCACTGCTTCTATATCTGGCTCAAACACATCAAAGTTTAGATGAACGTGAGAGTCTATCAGCTTCATGATTTTTTTAAGCTGTTAGTCCTTAGTTGCTAGGGCATTCTAACGCTAACAATGAGTTTATTGAGCGCTAATACTGGCTTCTTTTCTTTTCAGACTGTTAGCCAAGTTAGATTTTTTCCTAGCGCCGTTGTTTCGGTGCAGCACTTTACATTTTACGGCTTTATCAATTTTGCTAAAAGCTGCCGACATATGCTTATCTACTTCCTGCTTTGCTTCAGGTGTAGGATTTGCTGCGTAGGTATCTACGGCGGTGAGGTACTTCTTTGTCAGCGTTTTGACGGCTGACTTGTAAGCTTTATTACGCAAACGATTTCTTTCCGCGACTTGGATGCGCTTGATAGCAGATTTGATATTTGCCACAATTAATTCAGAAAAACTACTGTTATATAGACAAAATACTAGATGTACTAATATAACACTAATATTGGCATAATTGGTAGCGATGGAAAAGAAAAATCCGCGTTAAGCTATATAAGTAGCGAATACCCGTGAACTTGACTCGTCTTTAGGGACGAATAAAAGCAAGACTAGAGCATTCGTCATAGACTAGCATTAACTCCAAAATTGATTGTATTGCGAACTTCATGCTGCGAATTATTACTCAGCAAGGCGAGGTACAAGCAGAACTACAAAGGATCTGCGATCGCACCCAGGACGACCAGGTGCAACATAAAGAAGCAACAGTACGAGAAGTTCTTCAGGCGGTGAAGCGTCAGGGGGATAAGGCCATACTGCACTATACAGCAGAATTTGACAACCAAAATCTGACGGTAGAAGACTTGCGGGTCAGTGGCTCGGAACTAGATGCGGCTTACCAGCAAGTATCAAAAGAGTTGCTAAGTGCCATTCGCCTAGCTTGTCAAAATATAGAAGCATTTCATCGCCAGCGCGTCCCTAAGTCGTGGGTAGAATTTGGCGACTTGGAAGTAGTATTAGGTAAACGTTATACCCCTGTAGAGCGAGCGGGATTGTACGTTCCTGGAGGTAGAGCAGCCTATCCAAGTACGGTACTTATGAACGCGATTCCCGCAAAAGTTGCCGGCGTACCCCGGCGGATAATAGTTACGCCGCCAGGAATGGATAAAACCATTAATCCCGCCGTGCTAGTAGCAGCACAAGAAGCGGGAGTAGAAGAAATTTATCGCGTGGGTGGAGCGCAAGCGATCGCCGCTTTAGCTTACGGGACGGAGACAATTCCCAAGGTAAATGTAATTACAGGTCCTGGTAACATTTACGTTACCCTAGCCAAAAAATTAGTTTATGGCACTGTAGGTATTGATTCGTTAGCCGGCCCATCGGAAGTGCTGGTAATTGCCGATACCGGAGCTAACCCCGAACACGTAGCCGCCGACTTACTAGCGCAAGCAGAACACGATCCGATGGCGGCGGCAATCTTACTTACCACCGATAGCAGAGTAGCTCTAAAGGTGCAAGCCGCCGTCGAGAGGCAGCTATTAGACCATCCGCGCCGGACGCTTACGGAAAAAGCGATCGCTCATTATGGATTAATTGCGATCGTAGATTCTTTGGAAGTAGCGGTACAGCTATCTAACGAATTTGCTCCCGAACACTTAGAGCTTGAAGTTGCCGAACCTTGGGAACTACTGCCAAATATCCGTCACGCGGGTGCAATTTTTCTTGGTTATTCCACCCCAGAAGCGGTAGGAGACTATTTAGCTGGGCCTAATCATACTTTACCGACTTCGGGGGCTGCCCGTTATGCTTCAGCTTTAGAAGTAGAAACTTTCCTCAAGCATTCCAGTATAATTCAATATTCCCCAGCAGCATTGCAGCAAGTAGCAGGAGCAATTGACCTATTGGCAAATGCTGAAGGATTGTCCTCCCACGCGCAGTCAGTAAAGCTACGAATAGAAGATAACGATCCTAAAGATTGGAAATAACAATCATAGGTTTGCGCACTAACTCTTGAGGAGACGATGTAGGCGTGTTTAATACAATTATAGTAGCTCTAGATAGCTCGGAACTTTCCGACCGAGTGATCAAGACAATTCAACACTTGCAACTGTCGCCTGCGGCAAAAATTATTCTAGCTCACGTGATTCCCACTTCCGACTCTGACTTAGAAATTGCCGCCGATCGTCCTCAAAGCGAAGCCGAGACACTTCCCTATCGCCATATTGAAAAGCAGTTGCAAGCTTACCAAGGGAGTTTACCCTTTGATAGCCAATTAGAAATTGCCAACGGAGATCCCGCCGAAGAAATTATCCGTTTGGCAAATATCTACCAAGCTGATTTAATTGCGATCGGCAGTCGTGGATTAACAGGTGTAGACCGAATCTTGCAAGGTTCAGTTAGCAGCCAAGTAGTGGAAGATGCTAGTTGTTCGGTGCTAGTAGTGAAGCCTGTGGGGTAAAGGTTTTCTAGAAAGGCGATCGCCTAATAAATAATCGCTATATTTTTGGATAGTAGCTAGTTAGATAAAATGCAAAAAATCTTAGTTGTGGCTGTAGGTTTGGTAACGTTGCTTGCTCCAAGTCGGGTTAATAGTCAATTAATCCCTCAACCTTGGGTATCGGTAGGAGTTAACGATAGCGATCCTACTTTTGCTTTGGGTGCAAGGGCAATAAATTGGGGCGTTGAGCTAGGTACGGGAGCAGATGGCGCTACTGGGATAGATGTGCTGAAATTTATTCGCGTTTCCATCGTTTCCCCTTATGTGGGACTAGGACTGTATTCTGCCGACAAAGGAGTAGCTGTTTCTGGTGGCATACAAGTAGGGGCAACGGATAATATTTTTGTTGGTGTTGGTTACAACACTGTCCGGGGCATTAACGGACAAGTAGGAGTAAGGTTTTAGTAAACTATTACCCATTACCAGTTTTTTGAGTTAAAAACTGACGCAAATTTAACAAGCTCAAAGTCTGCCCAATATTTAGCGGTAGTAAAGAAATACCTTCAATTCGAGACTGTACCCAACCTTCTCCCCAATACCATTCGTGAAAGCCATCGATTCCTTGACTGAGAATAAGGCGCAAACACTGAGGCGTAGCTACTTCTACTTGATGATGAATCGGCACAAATCCAGTCCAATTAGTAAAAGTAAGACCTGGGTGTAATTGTTCTGGCATTCCTGAATTGAAGCGTTCAAACCACAGCCATTGTTGCAACTGTTTGGGGCAAAGCAAGCTATCTCGAATGCTATTGAATGAAGCTGTAACTTCTATTCGGAGTTGGCTTTGTTGAAAAGTACCTAACATGGCTTTAGATTCTGGCGGGGTGTCTTAACTTGTACTTTCCAGTATGGCAGAGTTGAATTTTTCTGCTCTAACACATTGACCTTAATCTCCATCCTAGAATAAAGATGTAAAGAAATGTAAGGGTTTTCATGGCAGATCAATTAATTCGTGCCACCGCCGCCAATGGTGGAATTAGAGCCGTAGGCGTAATTACAACTCGCCTCACAGAAGAAGCTAGAGGACGGCACAAGCTTTCTTATGTAGCTACGGCAGCTTTGGGTCGTACCATGTCTGCGGGGCTATTGCTTGCCTCTAACATGAAGCGTTCCGGTTCGCGAGTGAATATTCGGGTTAAAGGTAATGGACTATTAGGGGGAATTTTAGTAGACGCGGGTTTAGATGGAACCGTGCGCGGCTATGTAGATAATCCTGAAATCGAACTACCACCAAATAGCAAAGGTAAATTAGATGTTGGGGGTGCAGTAGGTAAAGAAGGCTACTTGTATGTAGTGCGAGATGTGGGCTACGGCTACCCCTACGCGAGTACGGTGGAATTAGTTTCTGGAGAAATTGGCGAAGATGTGGCCCATTATCTAGTTACCTCCGAACAAACCCCTTCGGCTTTAGTTGTGGGGGTATTTGTGGGTGCTGAGGGCGTTACAGCGTCGGGGGGGATACTAATTCAAGTATTGCCCAAAGCTGCTAGAGACGAAGCGTTAGTAGAAGTTTTAGAATCGCGCGTTGCTGCCCTTTCTGGCTTTACCCCGCTATTGCAAGCAGGATTGACTTTACCAGAAATATTTGAGCAATTGCTGGGAGATATGGAATTAGAAATATTACCAGAAACTCAGTTGGTGCGGTTTCACTGCGGCTGCTCTAGCGATCGCGTTTTGGGAGCATTGAAAATGTTGGGAGAGGCAGAGTTGCTTGATATGATTGAAAAAGATCGCGGCGCTGAAGCAACTTGTCACTTTTGCTCGGAAGTATATCAAGCCAGCAGCGACGAACTAGCTCAATTAATTCTAGACTTGCAAGCAGAATCTTCAGGGTAAAAAACTTGACTGCTCGCGAAAGAAAGTTTGACGGAAAATATAGCTTTTTGGGAACTGGAAGGGTACGATGACAACGAGCATTAATAATGAAAATTACAGCCACTAGCTAAAGCAGCCTTTAAATCACAAGGCTGTAATTAAGCAAACTTAAAGGTGGTTAGATCGGTAAGACAATTTGGGGACAAACAATGAGAGAGCCAGGAATTCCTGAAAATTGGTCTATGGGAAAATTTGCCCAGGGAGATCGTTCGAGATTACCCAATGCTGCAAATTCTGCTTCGTCGGCTGGCTCTTCATTGCCAAATAATCCCAGCCCAGAATCGGGAGAGTTGTTATCACAACCACCTTCATTAAAATTACAGTCGCTATCTCCCCATCGAAGAACAAAAGCTCGCACCTTACCACTACCGCCAAATACTACGCCTCCGGCTCCAAGCAAGTTACCAAAATGGTTAACTAATTGGATGTTGTGGTGGGGCATAGCTGGTTTAATTAGCAGTGGAGTAGGCATAGTCGCAATTTCTATGCTGTTGAAACTGCCCGCCGCTCCTAATTGCCCAGCAATTTTTTGGCCTTTGGCTACTGCCACTGTGAGAATTCACTGCGCGGAAGTAGCAGCAAACAAGCAAACACTAAAAGACTTATTAGAAGCAATTTCTTTAGTCCAAGCTTTGCCAAAAAATCATCCATTACGAGCAGAAATAAATAAATCGCTCCAGCAATGGACGCTAGATATTTTAGACTTGGGCGATCGCGATTTTCAAGCAGGAAAATTGCAAGATGCGATTTCTATTGCTAAAAAAATTCCCCAAGACGTGCCAGCGTATCAAGTAGTAGAGCAACGGATAAGTAGTTGGAACTCTACGTGGCAAAAAGCTGAAGACACCTACTCAAAAGCCGAGGCGCAGCTACCAAAAAGAAACTGGCACGAAGCGTTTATGGCGGCGGTACGTTTATTGAACGTGGGCAACGATTATTGGGCGACAACTAAGTACGAGCAATTAAATCGATTAATTGAAACGGCGAAAGAAGACGCGAGGAGTTTTGATAAAGCCGCAGCTTTGGGCGATCGCGGTGGTTTAAATAATATACTTGAAGCCATCAAACTAGCTCAAGAAATTGGTGCAAGTAGCTACAGTTACAAAGACGCTCAAGAATTGATTCCTAAACTAGGAAAAGAAATGCTCGCTCTTGCTCAATCAGCATTAGATCGAAAAGATGCTAATGAAGCAATCAAGATTGCTAATCAAATTCCTGCAAGTACAAAGTTGCTTTCAGAAGCAAAAGACTTTGTTATCATTGCCGAAGCTTGGCAGAGTGCTTGGTTAGATACAGTTTTGGGACTTGAAGGCGCGATCGCGATCGCCCAAAAAGTTGCTCAAAATCGTCCTTTATATAACGAAGCCCAAGAATTAATTGCTCGTTGGCAGCTAGAAATTGAAGATGTAGCTCACTTGCAACGAGCGCGAGAACTTGCACAAGGTGGAACAATAGGTGACTTAACTGCCGCCATTGCCCAAGCGGAAGTTGTACCCGATAATAATCCCCGCGCCATTGAAGCCCGAAACGAAGTAAATCGCTGGCGCACGAAAGTAGAAACTATTGAAGATCGTCCTTATTTAAAGCGGGCGGAAGAATTGGCATTAACCGAAGATGTGGGTTCTTTACAAGCGGCAATTAATGAAGCAAGTCAAATTAGCAAGGGACGCGCTCTATACTCAGAAGCACGGCGCAAAATTCGCTCTTGGCAGCAGCTTATTGAGCAAATTGAGGATCGTCCGTTATTAGATGAAGCTCGCAGCCTAGCTAGTATCGGGAATTTACCATCGGCAATTAGAACGGCGGGGCAGATTCAGCCTGGGCGGAGTCTTTCTGGCGAAGCGCGAGCAGCAATTAATGATTGGGAAGGACAAATTAACGCGCGGGTAAATTGGCGAGAAGCGAGGCAAATAGCGATCCAAGGAACTCCACAGTCGCTAGTAAAAGCAATTCGCGTTGCTAATCGCATTCCCAACAGCAGCCCATTACGCTACGATGCCAACTTAGCGATCGCCGAGTGGAGCAACCGTATATTAAGTATTGCTCAAGATCGGGGTCAGTCGGATATTCCTGGTGCAATTGAAATCGCTAAACTCGTGCCTTTAGGTACAGAAGCTTATCCCGGCGCTCAAGATCAAATTGCTACATGGGAGAGGTTTTTAAATCCTCCCACACCCTCACCTGTACCTGTACCTACACCTAACGAAGCTAATTAAGCGAGTCGCTATTGCTAGCAATTACCGCAACACATTCCGCCACTGAAACTCGCTGCTGCATGGCATTAACTAAGGCTTCGTAAGCTGTCCAATTTTCTTCAATAATAGTTTTAGCTTGCAACACGCTAAAGCGCTTTTTTTGCTCTTGCGCGGCAGCAGAAAAACCTATAGGTGTAAGCACCTTTTTTAATTTATTTATGTCGTCCCCTCCGCCAATAGCATTGTTATAAAGTATGGTTTCGGCGGCTATGCCTGCCATCCAAAGCGTACAATAGCGGTCTAATAACTGGGCTTTTAAAGCTCCTTGTTGCAATTGGGATGCTAATTCGCGATCGGCAAAGGTTACGCCCCCAAGTCCGGGCTGTTTTTGCTTTAAAGCTTCCCAAGGGCTGAGAGTGTAGCCTGTAACGGGAATATCTAAAAAATGAGCAACTAAAAAGTGTCCGGCTTCGTGGTGGAGAATGCGATCGCGGTTTTGAGGCGAAGTCCCGGCTAATAAATCGCCAATTACGGCTCCTGCTTTGCCTTGTAAACCAAAGCTATCAAGGGTTGCAAATCCTAGCAGTGTAAAGGTGGCGATCGCGGGAATGGTGGGAGATAAGTTAAATAACGGGCCAGCTACAGTCGAAACTGTAACTAGAAAGATCGAAATTGCTACTAAATTCAGGGTAGTTTGGCTCATAGAAAAAAATTAGGCATATTTTTTATTATTAAGGGCGATCGCGCCTAGAAAACCTACAGCGCGTGAAAATTAGTAAGTTTAAATGCCTTTAAGAGCGTCAATTGCTCCTCTAAGCTAGGATCTTATCTATCGCCTAGCCTCTCACCATCCATGAATCAATCTAAAAAATTAGCAGACAATATTTCTAGGCAATACGAAGATTTGCCAGCGACTCACACCCACGAAGACGAACAAGCTCCTCATCCCCACGTCCACAGCGAAGAATCCTTACGCGGTATTATTAATCGGCTGTCGCGCCTAGAAGGACATATTCGTGGAATTAAAACAATGGTGCAAGAAAGTCGCCCTTGTCCTGATGTTCTGGTGCAAATTGCCGCCGTGCGGGGTGCTTTAGATCGAGTAGCGCGGTTGATTTTGGACGAACATTTAACTGAATGTATTGGTAGAGCCGCCCAAGCGGGAAATATTGAAGTAGAAATTCAAGAGTTAAAAGCGGCTTTGGATCGATTTTTACCTTAGCCCCAATTCTGGGCAGCTAATTCTAAATTAATAATGCTAAAGTTGCAGAAAATTCACCTATTAAGTACGAACGAATGGTGCAGAGGCAAAATTTAATTTCCATAGCTACTACTACTGCCCTCTGCTTAACAATAGGCGGAGCCGCAGTATTTGCTATCAAGTCTAGTGGTACTCCAGAGACAAAACCGCAAGTTGCCCTAGCTAATCCAAAATCGCAAGTCCTCCCTTTAGTAGGGCATTCAGCAAAAGAACGAGTTTTGCAACTTAGCGCGATCACCAAGCTACCCCAATCAATCGATCGCGATCGCGCCCGTTACCTTTTAGCTGGCGACTTAATTGCCCAACAGCAAGGAGAGAAAGCCTTATTACTATTAGAAAACTTAGAAAAATCTTACCCAGTTCTTGCCGCCCCTATAGCCTTAAGACGCGCTCAAGCTGCTAATAATTCTACTCAATGGCAAGAGTTGCTAAAAAACCATGCTGATAGTCCGCTATCTACTGAAGCTTTATTTGCTTTAGGTAAAACGGATAAACAATATTGGGAAAGGGCGATCGCCAAATATCCGAATCATCCCCGCAGTTTGGAAATTGCCCGGAATTTATTAAGAGAGAATCCCAATCGCTCGGATTTAATGCTTTTGGTAGTCAAAAACTCGATCCCCGCAGATATGGCGATCGCCGATCGATTAGTAAAATTGGGCGCTAAATTAACCCCCGCCGATTGGGAAGCGATTTCTACAGCTTATTGGACGACAAAAAATTATGGTAAAGCTGCTTTAGCCTATAACAAAGCACCTCGTACTGCCCTAAATCTTTACCGTCAAGGGCGGAGTTTGCAAGTAAGCGCGAAAAGACCGCAAGCGATCGCCACGTATCAGCAATTAATTGGTTACTTTCCCACTGCAAAAGAAAGCGGTTTAGCTTTAACTCAATTAGCTGCAATGGCAAAAAATGAGAGGGCGATCGCTTACTACGATCGAGTAATCGCTGGGTTTCCAACTCAAGCAGGAGCCGCCTTAGCCGCTAAAGCAGAAATTTTAGACTCCCAAAACAAAAAAGCTGCTACTCAAGTCCGTAACGTGATGCTAAGAAAGTATGGCGACTCAGAAGCGGCGGCGGAATATCGCTGGAAAATAGCTTTAGAAAAAGCTGAGGCGCAAAATTATCAGCAAGCTTGGCAATGGGCGCAAACTATTCCAACGCGCAACCCTAAAAGTATATTGGCTCCTAGAGCAGGTTTTTGGGTAGGTAAATGGGCAGAGAAGTTAGGGAAAAAGCCCGAATCTAAGGCAGCTTACGAATATGTATTAAGCCAGTTTCCGCAGTCTTATTATGCTTGGCGATCGGCGGTTAATTTGGGTTTAAATGTAGGAAATTTTACGACAGTTAGACAAGTAAATCCTCAAGTGATCCCTCCAGAGCGAGTAAGTTTACCTGCGGGATCGGCAACTTTAAAGGAACTCTACCAGCTAGGACAAGATAAAGATGCGTTGGCGCTTTGGCAAGTAGAATTTACAAATAAAACTCAACCCACCGTAGCCGAACAATTTACCGACGGGGTGATGAGTTTGGCTAAAGGCGACAACCTCCTTGGTATTAACAAAATTGCCACCTTAGAAGACCGCGAAACGCCCCCAGAAAGAGCAGAATATCAAGCACTGAGCCAAAAACTTACTTACTGGCAAGCTCGTTATCCTTTCCCGTTTCTGCAAGAGATAAAATACTGGTCAAGTCAGCGTCAAATCAACCCTTTATTGGTAACGGCTTTAATTCGCCAAGAATCGCGGTTTGAACCAAAAATTCGCTCTGTTGCGGGTGCTATTGGCTTAATGCAAGTAATGCCTGCTACGGGAGACTGGATTGCTGAGAAAATTAAATTAGAGCAATACAACGCGCAATTGCCTAAAGACAATATTTTGTTAGGAACTTGGTTTTTAAACTACACCCACGAACAATACAATAATAATTCTCTATTCGCGATCGCAAGTTACAATGCTGGCCCCAACGCCGTCTCTAAATGGCGCGATCGCTTTGATATTAGCGATCCTGATGAATTTGTGGAAGCCATACCCTACGAAGAAACAAAAGGCTACGTTAGACAAGTTTTTGGCAATTACTGGAATTATCTCCGTCTTTACAATCGGGAAGTATCAAAGTTAGTAGCGAGTTATTCCACTACTCATCCTAAAACTACATCTTTACCATAAACCCACTATTGCCTCTTTTTTTCTGCTGCTGCGATCGATACAATAGTCAATAAACCCCCGTATAGCTTGAATAATGACACCTCCAGTAGAAGTTGAAACCTTAACCGAGCCAAATTTTGAACCGCCAACACCAGAGGGATTTCTCAACGAACTTCCCGATGAAGCGGAGATGTCATTATTCGACCATTTAGAGGAGTTGAGATGGCGAATTTTTTATGCGTTAATTGCTGTTGTATTGGGTATAGTTGGCTGTTTTATAGCCGTTAAGCCTATTGTTCAACTATTAGAAGTACCTGCCCAAGGTGTAAAATTTTTGCAACTTGCACCGGGAGAGTTCTTTTTTGTCTCCTTTAAAGTTGCTGGCTATAGTGGACTCGTTGTAGCAAGCCCCTTTGTACTTTATCAAATCATTCAATTTGTTCTCCCTGGTTTAACTCGCCGCGAACGCCGTTTAATTGGACCTGTCATTATCGGCTCTACTTTTCTATTTGCGACGGGTTTGGTATTTGCTTATTTTCTTTTAATTCCGGCGGCGCTCAATTTCTTTATCAATTATGGCGAGGGTGTAGTTGAACAAATATGGTCAATTGATAAGTATTTTGAGTTTGTATTATTACTCTTATTTAGTACTGGACTCGCCTTCCAAATTCCGATTATTCAAGTTTTACTTGGCTTTTTAGGGATTGTATCTTCAAATCAAATGTTAGCGGGTTGGCGGTTTGTAATTGTGGCTGCTGTAGTTTTAGGCGCGGTTTTGACCCCTTCAACCGATCCTTTAACTCAAAGCTTATTAGCGGGTGCGGTATTAGGACTATATTTTGGGGGAATTGGTTTAGTTAAGTTATTAGGCAAATAAATATTACAACATCCATTCCGAAGATCGAATTCCTAAATCTAAGGGAATACTCACCGCTTTACCCAAACGGGGACGTTCTTTTGTTTCTAAAATATGCCTTTGTACTTGTAAAGTTCCACCTAGCCCATTTAAGTAAGTAGCGATCGCGTTCATATGCTCCTCATACTCTGCTTCACTCAACGGAAACGAAGCTTGTTCTAAGTATTTCCACATTATCTGTAAAAATACCTTCCCTTGAGTGCGTCGCAACTGCACATCATAAGAGCGTCCCCATTTATTTAGCAGTAGCTGGTGTAACTCTTGTCCTGTCATGACTTTTACCAGTTTTTACATTTCTTTACAAATTAGAAATAGGTAACTCAAGTATGATACCAATATAAAGAAATGTAATATATCTCCCACTGATGAGAACCTTCGCAGCAAGCGGGATTTTTATATTTTTTAATGTAGTCCGACGCAAACTATAGCGCGATCGCACTCTTGAAATAAGCTCAAAGAAGTTAACGTTGGTCTAAGAGAGAACACTATGGCGCAGATGTCAGAATCAATGGATGTCCCAAATATGGGTCGTCGTCAATTTATGAATTTGCTGGCTTTTGGGACAGTCACAGGTACAGCCGCCGGGGCATTGTATCCCGTTGTCAAGTTTTTTATTCCTCCCGCTAGCGGCGGTGCAAGTGGTGGAACCACAGCAAAAGATGCGTTAGGCAATGATTTTAGTGTCAGTAAGTTTTTAGAAAATCGCAGTGCAGGCGATCGTACTTTAGCCCAAGGACTCAAAGGCGATCCAACTTATATTGTGGCAGAAAGCTCTAGTGCGATCGCCGATTACGGCATCAATGCTGTTTGCACCCACTTAGGTTGTGTTGTGCCTTGGAATGGTAACGAAAATAAATTTATGTGTCCCTGTCATGGCTCCCAGTACGACAACACGGGTAAAGTAGTACGCGGGCCTGCGCCTCGATCTTTAGCTTTAGCTCACGCCAAAGCAGAAGACGACAAAATCACCTTAACTCAGTGGACTGAGACAGATTTCCGTACAGGTGAAGAGCCTTGGTGGGCGTAATTAAAAGTTTTGAATGTTTTACACATTGTGAGTTGCAAATAATAACTCATACTTTCCTTATTGAATCCTTGTCACAGAAATTGTTACAGATGAAAAAAGCATTATTTGCAGCAAAATCGCTTCTGAAATTAGAGGCAATCTTTAAAACGGCGATTCTAGCCTTGGTAACGGTTACTTTCTTTTTAGTTAGCGACGTAGCAGTTCCTCAATCGGCCGCCGCTTATCCATTTTGGGCGCAACAAACTTATCCTGAAAGTCCCCGCGAACCTACAGGACGTATTGTTTGCGCCAATTGCCACTTAGCAGCAAAACCATCAGAAGTAGAAATTCCTCAATCGGTGCTACCCGATACAGTATTTGAAGCGGTGGTCAAAATTCCTTACAATACCAGCGTCCAGCAGGTAGTTAGCGATGGCACAAAAGGAGGCTTGCAAGTTGGGGCTGTATTAATGTTACCGGAAGGTTTCAAAATTGCTCCCGCCGACAGAATCCCAGAGGAAATGAAGGAAAAAGTAGGGGATCTTTATTTCCAACCCTACAGTGAAACTCAAGAAAATATTGTTTTAGTTGGGCCACTACCTGGCGAACAGTATCAAGAAATTGTTTTCCCCGTACTTTCTCCTAACCCAGCTACCGACAAAAGCATTCACTTTGGTAAATATGCCGTTCACTTAGGTGCAAATCGCGGACGCGGACAGGTTTATCCTACAGGTGAAAAGAGCAATAATACCGTTTACAATGCTTCGGCTGCGGGAACTATTAGCAAAATTAGCCCGGTTGAAGAAGGTGGCTATCAAGTTACAATTTCTGGCGATAATGGCGATACTGTAGAGGCAATTCCTGCCGGCCCAGAATTGCTAGTAGCTCAAGGTCAAACTGTAGCTATAGGTGATGCTTTGACTAATAACCCAAATGTGGGTGGCTTTGGTCAAGACGACGGCGAAATAGTGCTACAAAGCGCAACGCGGATGGGATGGTTGTTAGTTTTCGTAGCTGGCATCATGCTATCTCAAGTCATGTTGGTATTGAAGAAGAAGCAAGTAGAGAAAGTCCAAGCTGCGGAGATGAATTTTTAACTCCTAGCTATCATTCTTTTTAGAGGACAGGTTGTAAAGCCTGTCCTTTTTTATGGAAAAAAGCTATAAAATCCCCTAAAGTGCCAGAATAAGCGATCGCATCATGAAACTAGAACAGCGCCAAAAATCGCTCAAAGCGTTTCAAGACTTTTTAACTATCTCTCTAGAGACGAAGCTAGAGCAGCATTTGCACGCATCGCCTCAAGCAAAGGTTTTAGAGTTATTTCAAGAGGTAGCGGCGACAGTTCCCGCTTACAAAGCTTTTTTAGCAGCAAATAATATTAATCCTGCTTCTATTCAAACTTACGCAGATTTTCAAAAGCTACCCTTGATAAATAAAGAAAATTATTTACAGCAACATTCTTTAACCGATTTGTGCCGTTACGGACAATTATCAATGTGCGATGCGATCGCAGTTTCATCGGGTTCTACGGGTAAACCTACCTTTTGGTCGCGCTTTATTGCGGATGAATTGCAAGTTGCCACCCGTTTTGAGCAGATATTTAAGGATAGTTTTGAGGCAGACAATAAAACTACTTTAGCGGTAATTTGTTTTACTTTAGGCACTTGGGTGGGAGGAATTTATACGACAAATTGCTGTCGCTATCTGGCGAGTAAAGGCTATCCCATAACTGTTGTCACCCCTGGAAACAATCAAACAGAGATATTTCGAGTAGTTAAAGAACTAGGCGGTATGTACGAGCAAGTTGTGTTGCTTGGCTATCCGCCATTTTTGAAAGATGCGATCGATAATGGCATTCGTCAAGGGATGGAATGGCAAAAGTATGCAATTAAACTTCTCATGGCTGGAGAAGTTTTTAGCGAAGAATGGCGCGCTTTAGTAGGAGAAAGAGTTGGCGGAAAAAATATTTGTTACGATTCCGCATCCCTTTACGGTACGGCGGATGCGGGGGTGCTTGGCAATGAAACGCCAATAAGTATTTGTATTCGGCGCTTTTTGGCAAGTCATCCTGATGCAGCTAAGGAACTATTTGGCGAATCCCGTTTACCGACATTGGTACAATACGATCCGCTCCATCGCTTTTTTGAAACTATAGACGGAACGCTGTTTTTTTCTGGGGATAATGGTATTCCTTTGCTGCGGTATCACATTGCAGATACAGGCGGAATTATTACTTATGAAGCGATGCTAGAATTTTTATCAAAATGGGGCTTTAATCCTCAATTAGAGGGTAAAGAGTACCATCAACTACCATTTGTTTATGTCTTTGGGCGTTCTAACTTTACAGTCTCTTACTTTGGCGCAAATATCTACCCGGAAAACGTCACCGTAGGATTAGAACAAGGAAAAATTAAAGAATGGGTAACAGGAAAGTTTGTTTTGCAATCGCTGGAAGATGCGGACAAAAACCGATATTTATCAATAGTTGTGGAGTTAGCGCCGGGAATTGAAGGTAGTTTAGAAAAAGAAAATGCGATCGCCCTTTCAATTAAATCTCAACTACTACGTCTTAATAGCGAGTTTGCTAACTACGTTCCCCAACCCTACCAGATGCCGCAAGTTACCTTAAAACTAACAGCAGATCCAGAATATTTCCCCCTTGGCGTTAAACATCGTTATACGCGCAAAGCCGAGAAATAAATCTTTGTAGCTGCTTACTTTTTTATTAAACTTATAGTGATTAAATAAACATCTTCATCCCTCTAACTTTGTAATCAAGAGCGGATTTGAGCAGATTTGAGTAAAGGTTATGGCGCTAGTAGTTCAAAAGTACGGTGGAACATCGGTTGGTTCAGTAGAACGCATTATGGCAGTTGCCAAACGGGCGATCGCACTTTGCAATGCCGGAAACTCTTTAGTTGTGGTAGTTTCAGCAATGGGAAAAACCACTGATGGATTGGTAAAATTAGCTCAAGAAATTTCTACAAGTCCTAGCCGTAGGGAAATGGATATGTTGCTTTCCACCGGAGAACAGGTAACAATTGCCTTGCTGTCAATGGCATTACAAGAATTAGGACAGCCAGCAATTTCCCTAACTGGCGCACAAGTACGCATTATCACTGAAGCCGAACATAGCCGCGCCCGAATTTTACAGATTAAGCCCGAAAGAATTAACCGCCAACTCAAAGAGGGTAAAGTTGTCGTAGTTGCAGGCTTTCAAGGCATTAGCAACACCTCAGACTTAGAGATTACAACCTTAGGACGCGGCGGCAGCGACACCTCCGCCGTAGCCTTAGCCGCCGCTTTAAAGGCTGATTATTGCGAAATTTATACCGATGTACCGGGAATTTTGACTACAGATCCGCGTTTGGTTCCCCAAGCGCAGTTGATGGCAGAAATCACCTGCGATGAAATGCTAGAACTAGCTAGTTTGGGTGCAAAAGTATTGCATCCTCGCGCTGTAGAAATTGCCCGAAATTATGGGGTAGAGCTTGTAGTTCGTTCTAGCTGGAGTAACGAACCTGGAACGCGGGTAATTTCTCCCAAACCTAGCGAAAGAAGCCTTGTAGACTTAGAAATTGCGCGTCCCGTAGATGGGGTAGAATTAGACACCGACCAAGCACGGGTCGCAATACTTCGCGTACCCGATCGCCCAGGAGTTGCAGCGCGACTATTTGGCGAAATTGCTAAACAAAACTTGGATGTAGATTTAATTATTCAATCTATCCACGAAGGCAATAGTAACGATATTGCTTTTACGGTAACAACTCCCATGCTGAAACGGGCGGAGGCTGTAGCAAGCGCGATCGCTCCTGCATTACGTTTTCATGACGATGCGGCGCTGCAAGAAGCCGAAGTTATGATCCAGCAACAAATCGCTAAAGTTAGTATTGCTGGCGCGGGAATGATTGGTCGTCCGGGAGTTGCGGCGAAAATGTTTGCTACTTTATCGGCGGCAAAGATAAATATTCAAATGATTTCTACGTCAGAAGTAAAAGTTAGTTGCGTAATTGATGCCAAAGATGGCGATCGCGCCATAAATGCCCTTTGCGTAGCTTTTGAAGTCACTAAACAAGATATCAGCAATAAAATTGTTAATACTGACCTTCCACCAGTGCGGGGGGTCGCTTTAGACCAAAATCAAGCAAGGCTTGCTATTCGTCAAGTACCCGATCGCCCAGGAACGGCAGCCCGATTGTTTGGTTTACTAGCAGAAAATAATATTAGCGTCGATACAATTATTCAATCTCAACGCTGTCGGATCGTTGACGGCGTACCCAAGCGAGATATTGCTTGTACGGTAGCGCAGCTAGACGCAGAATTTGCTAAAAAAACCTTAGAAAAAGCGGCAGTAGAATTTAGTTGGGGTGAAATAGTCATCGATAGCGCGATCGCCAAAGTAAGTATTGTGGGTGCGGGAATGCTCGGACAGCCAGGGATTGCCGCTAAAATGTTTCAGTCTCTCGCCCAGCAGCAAATCAATATTCAAATGATTGCGACTTCTGAAATAAAAATTAGTTGTGTTGTTCCCCAAGAAGACGGCATTAGAGCCTTACAAGCCATTCATGCAGCTTTTGGGCTTGAAGGTAGCGATCGCTATTTAGTGCCAGCTTAAAAATTGTTCTGTTAAAAGTCTCTATTTCAGATTTTGATTAAAAAGAGCAGATATTATATTCCCCCCTTAAAAAAGGGGGGAATAGTTGGAAAAGAGGTTATCAGCCTTAAACACCTACAAAACCATAAATTAAATTAGTGACAACAGACAGCGCCAAAGCACCAATTAAAGCGCTCCAAATACCCTGACGCAAGCGGAAACCGCTTACTGCTCCGGCAGTAATTGCCAAAGCTACCGCAGAAACAATAAAAGTCACCACTCCAGAAATTAAGCCAAAAGTCAACAGATTGGGAATAAAAAAGAATGCCTTTAAAATTGGATTGACAACGGCGGCAACAACTCCCAAAACTGCGGCAGAGATATAAGCTTTAGCTGGGCTATCAATTTCTACACCTACAGGCAATTTAGTCACAATCAGCAAGCTCGAAGCACTAACTAACCAGGCAATCAATAAACCAATAAGATCGAAGTGCATATTCTATTCTCCTAGTTTTGGACTGATTTCTAATACCAGTAGACTAATTTGGGATGCAACTATTCATCTGTACATTGGCAGAATTTGAGCTTGTCTTTAGGGTGAGCTTGGACTTGGCTGCGGGCTAGAAGGAGCGCTAGGAAAAACTGGAATAGTGGGGCTGGGATTAACTACCTGAGGACTAGAGGGCGGTACAGGCAAGGGAGCATTTCCTGGCAAAGGGCTAGTAGTTGGTACAGGATTAACGGGAATAGTAGAATTAGGCGCAACCGTACCAGGGGTTTGAGTCGAAGCTGGGGGTAGAGTCGCCAAAGCAACGCGATCGCCTCCTACTTGACGCATTGTATCTAATACTTGCACCACATCGTCATAGCTAGATGTTCTTGAGGCATTTAATACCATCAAAGCGTTGGGATTAGCCTGAAAATAAGCCTGTAAAGTTCCTGGTAATTGGTCTAAATTAATTGCTTGCTGTTCTACATAAATTTGCCCCACCGGATCTATGGTTACGATCAATCTTTGTTGAGACTGGGGTGTAGTGCTGGTGCTGGCTTTGGGCAAATCGACATTAATTGCCTGCTGCCTAGTAAATTGTAAAGCTGCTAATAAAAAGAACGTCAAAATACAAAAAATTACGTCAATCAACGGAATAATTTGAATTTGGACTTCTTCAATAGGGGAGTGCAAATTGATTTTCATGATATTTATTTAAAAGCA
Organism: Chroococcus sp. CMT-3BRIN-NPC107; assembly: GCA_019359635.1. Classification (GTDB taxonomy): domain Bacteria; phylum Cyanobacteriota; class Cyanobacteriia; order Cyanobacteriales; family Chroococcidiopsidaceae; genus Aliterella. The sequence goes on along the minus strand of JAHHGY010000023.1, from coordinate 20,558 downwards.
ATATCTCAAAATTACGAACTATCTTAGCGATTTGGTGGTGTTTCTTCGTCAGTAGCAAAGGGATGACCTATTTCTGTTGGAGCAAGATTTGGATTTGCGTTATCTGTCAAATTGCTATCTATTTCTTCTCCATCGCTAGTATGAGGCTGAAAAGTTGTTTGCTGTTGCAACTGAGTATATTGGTCAGGAGTTATATTTTCTCCCGCACTAGCTAGTTCGATATTTTGGCTTGGGGAGGAAGTTACTCGGCTTTCAGGGATATTTTGCCAGTATTGCCGATAAAGCAACTCTAAATCGCTTCCTGCCCGACGAAAAACTTTTACTTGGTTTACAACAAATCCTTGAAACAAGCGATAAAAAACTAAACTACTAATAGCGACAATTAGCCCGGCGGCGGTACTAATTAATGATTGTCCGATTCCTGTAGTTACACCTGCCGCCGCCGCCGTTCCCAAGTCTCCCAAGCGAATATTACTCAAAGACTGAATCAATCCTAATACCGTTCCTAGCAAGCCCAATAGGGGCGCTAAAGCAATTACTGCTTCTAGCACTTTTTCCCCTTGGCGCATAGATGACAATTCATCTTCGGCGCTTGCCTCTAATGCCAATCGAAAAAGCTCAGGATCGGGCTTAATCAGGCGCAGGGGCGCGTACAGAAATCGCCCAATAGGTTGGTTGGTGGCGCGTTTAGCAAGTTCGGTTGCCGATACCCAATTGGCACTAGCTGTATTCAAAATTCGATTGACAATTTCACTTTCTTGAGTAAGAATTCTCACCCAAAACCACAAGCGTTCGATAATTACGCTCAACGATAAAATCGATAAAGCAAGTAAGGGCCACATCGCTGGGCCGCCATCACGAAAAATCTGTACTATATCCACAATTTTTAATCTCCTCCGTCCATTCCTCAGCCCAATATTTAAGCATAATTAACCACAATGCTGCTTAAGGCACTTTAATTGTAGAGATTATCACCTACTACAGCTAAAATTTTTTGATTGACGTTACTTTGATGCTTCTGTAATCGCAAACAGTGCTAACGTCCGCACTATAAAAGGACGGTTATTCACACCGTAATTTTCTATAAGGATTTGTCACAATCATAGGTAACTGGAGGTTGAATACATGAACTTTTCGATTCAATCAGTTTACACTTGGTATCGCAACTTACTTCGCAATCCAAAATACCGTTGGTGGGTAATTATTGGTACTGCACTTTATTTTGTCAGTCCTATTGATATTGCTCCTGACTTTTTGCCCATTGTTGGACAATTAGATGATGTCTTCTTACTGACACTTTTAGTTTCTGAAGTGTCCCAAATGGTAATCGAAGGCGTAAAAGCTCGTAAAAACTACTCTGAAACTACAAATTCGACTGATACTACTACAGCTAGTACCGTTGATGTTGATGCTGTCTCGTTCAAATAATACCTGTGCTTTTCTAAAGCAAATGCCGCCAATCATTCTAAGATTAGCGGCATTATCTTATCTGTTTGTTTTAGGGCGAACGAGGGGACTTGAACCCCCGAATGGTGGAATCACAATCCACTGCCTTAACCACTTGGCTACGCCCGCCGTACGGTTACTTATCATAACAGATATTTTTCCGCTATATCAAGTAGTTTATATTTAATTGTCAGATTTAAATTATCTATAACTGTAAATATAAATAAATGTTACAGTTATCTATGTAGATTATTAATAGAGATTGAGCAAAGGCGATCGCACTTGTAACTATCACTTAAAGCAAGCTAGGCGCATGGAATAGTTACTTAAAGCAGTGTAAATAAAATAACAGTTTCTATATCTATTTAAAATGGCAAATTTTAGTATGAACGCCCAACCTCAACCTACCGTTACCCCCAAGTTACAACAACCCAAGTTTGGCTTTAACGACTATGCAGAACGATTGAACGGCAGAGCAGCCATGATCGGCTTTAGCATTATGGTAATCATAGAGTACGTTACCAATCAAGGCGTACTAGCTTGGCTAGGCTTGAAATAAAGTGGGTAGTTATAGATTAAAAACTTCAAACTAAGCAGTGCCATTTAAATTTTAAATAAAAGGCAGCTTCAGGCTTTTATAGCTAGAATCGAGGGTAGGGGGTAAAGTTATCCCTAAAACTTGGCAAAAAAAGAAAACTTTTACTTTCTCTTTTTTTAAGAAAAGCACTAAAAGAATAAATATATTAATGAACCCTATAAATCCAAAATTTTTGAGTTCAATGTACCGAAAAGAACCTATTCCTAGCTTTTTAGTCACTATTGGTTTAGTTGACGCAGCAATTGGTGGATTAGGCAATCGCGTTGGTTTGTTTTCCTTTGGTATTGTTACAGTAGGGAGTGCGCTCGCTTTGCGTTGGTGGCTGCAACAACGTCCCATACAACCCAGCCAGCCTCTAGCTCAAACTTATCTGCCGCCAGCTTCTTCTAGTGTACCTACTTTAGCAACTCCTAAACGAAAGCGATCGGGTTAAATATCAGCCTTCAATATTTAAGTAGTTTAAACTGTATGCTAATACTTATTTTTAAATTACAATTACTTAGTAATTAAAATTAAATACCCCCTATTAGTTAGGCAAGCTATCGTTCTCGGATTTGGTGAAAGAATTTCTAAAATTTATTTCGCTCAAACGGTATTTGTAAAATTACCTACTGAGTAGAACAAGTAGTATTTGTAGAATGAAAGCCTAAGTTTTTTAACAAAATAATTCGTGTAAATAGTTAGAGGTGAAATTTGAATTTAGACAATTTTACAAAACAAGTAGAAGGAATAAACATCCGTTTAGTAGATTTGTATAAAGGAGTATCAGTTAGCCCGCAAATTCCCTTAGAACTAATACCTACAGCTTTTAAAGAGCTTGGCTTAGTTTCCGAAGAATTGCAAGTGGCTTTAGAAGAATTGCAGCAGCAAAACGAAGAATTACGTCTAGCACAAATTGCCATAGAAGTACAACGCCAAAGATATCAAGAACTTTTTGAATTTGCTCCAAATGCCTATTTAGTAACCGATGAGCAAGGTATAGTTCAAGAAGCAAACTGTACAGCAGCCAATGTATTCAACGTTCCCCAGCGCTTTTTGATTGGCAAACCATTAGTTTTGTTTGTTGCTGAAGAAAAAAGACAATTATTTCACGTCAGGCTTACTGATTTACAGCAAGGTGACAATACAGTGAAATGGAACTTGCGTTTATTGCCTCGCAACCTCCAACCATTTAATGCCGAATTAATAGTATCAAAAATTAGCGATTGGCAAGGAAACTTAGTCGGTTTGCGGATATGTATACATAACACCGAAGAAAAGTTGCGACTGTTGCCCAAAACACCAGTAGAAACTCAAGAAAACAGCCCAAAACCTTTTGTTAAGCCTCTGCAACAAACTTACTTAAAAGGTGAAATTATCCCAATTAAACCTCAAACTCTTTGGCAAGTTTGTCAAGGTGTAGTTAAACTTTCTACTGTATGTGAAAGTGGAGAAGAAATATTAGTAGGTTTGGTAGGTTCTAAGATGATTTTTGGGTCAGATTTGACCAGCTTGCAAACTTATCAAGCTACCGCATTATCGGAAGTTCAATTAGTAAATGTTTCTCCAGTAGAAATAACCAGTAAGCCTAATTTTTCTCAGAATATGCTCGATTGTGTCAGTCAGCGATTGCGCCAAACAGAAGCGCTTTTAGCAATTTCTGGGCAGCGCCGAGTAAAAGACCGTTTTTTTCAGCTTCTACAATTATTAAAACAAGAAATTGGGCAAGAGGTAGAATTAGGAACTCGTTTGAACGTGCGTTTTACTCATCAAGATTTTGCCGATGCTTGTTCTACTACCAGAGTTACAATTACTAGATTAATAGGTAAGCTACAAAAACAAGGGGCAATCAAACTAGATTCTAAAAATCACCTAATAATTATCGAGCCAAACTGTAATAGTTTGAATCAAGCAAGCTAAAAGAAATTGCAAAGTAGAGAAAAAGTATACTTGCCAATATTTTAAGTTGGTATTGTTAACAGAATTGAGCGCGTGAAAGTTTCCCATGCGGGAAATAAATAATTAATTGCCCCTTTATTTCATCAGATAAAGGCTGAGAAATAAATCTGTACAAGCCTACCTTAATATCAAGACCTTTGGTAACGCATACCTGGTAGCTGTACAACTAATCCCATAAGTTCTAACTGCAATAAAGCACTGGAAACTTCACCTACAGACTTATTAGTTTGTTGAACGATCGCATCCATTGACAGAACATTAAAACTAATCGCATCCCATACTTGTTTGAGTTCTGGTGCTAAGTCTGCTTGTAATAGCTCTAATTGCCGGGGCGGTGGACTATCGTCAAGTTGAGGCATAGCGCCTAACATTTCTAGTAAATGCTCAATCCCTAAAATTATCGTAGCGCCGTTGCTAATTAATTCCAAACAGCCTAGCGATCGCTCGTTATCTAAGCTTCCCGGCAAAACATACACATCGCGACAAAAATCATTGGCAAACCTAGCAGTAATCAAAGCCCCCGATCTAGTTGGTGCTTCCATAACAATTACCGCCCGGCTCATTCCGGCAATAATTCGGTTGCGTTGGGGAAAATGGGGGCGATCTGGAGGTGTTTTGGTACTGTACTCGCTGACAACCAAACCTTGAGACAAAATTTGCTGATAAAGTTCTTTATTGCGCGGCGGATATACAACATCTACGCCCGTACCTAATACAGCGATTGTTCTTCCTCCAGCTTCTAAACAACCCAAGTGGGCTTCGGTATCAATGCCTTCAGCCATCCCCGAAACTACCGTAAAGCCGCTTTTAGCTAGGGCAGTGCTAATGTTTCGCGTCCAGCGTTTGCCGTATTCTGAAGCATGGCGAGTCCCAACAATTCCTACTAGCGGGGTAGTACCTTGATTTTCAGCTACTACTACTTTGCCTCGATAATACAAAACTGGCGGTGGGCTTGCGGTTTCTAATAGCAAACGCGGGTAAATATCGGTTTGGTTTGGAGTCCAAAAGTTAGAGTTTTGCTCTTTGTGCTGTTGGAATATTTTTTTGGTTCGAGGCGCGACTTTTGTTGAACGATCGCATCAACAGTTTGCAATCCTATTCCTTCTACTTGCAATAGCTGCTCTCTATTTGCTGTCCAAGCGGCGGCTAAAGTCCCAAAATGCTGCTGCAAGCGTTTGATCGAAATTGAACCGACACCGTTAATTTGCGTCCACGCTATCCAAAAGGCTTGTTCTTCAATCAATTTGTCCTCTTTCAGGTAAGAGCGATCACTTAGTCTATCGCCTTTGAGAGCCAACCTTTAGCTAATACTTGACAATCATCAACAATTCTCAAGGCTATACTTAAGATTATTCTATTTTTCGATATTTTAACAGATACTAATATCAATCCAAAAATTTTAGATATACAGTAAATTTTGTCTAAAATTATTAGTTTATTCTGTCGTAGCTCAATTATAATCGGTATAGTATTTTGCAGACCCTTAAAAAGCTATCGCTACTAACAGTGTCTGAGGTGAATTTAACAACTCCCAATCAAAAAGTTAATTTTAAAAAACTACGCTATCAAACACGAATCATTTTTTCTGTAGCATTGATGAGTTTGATTAGCGTTTTTTATGCTGCATCCTCTACAATATTATCTCGCAGTTTAGCAAAAGTAGAAACACAAGACGCTAAACAAGCGATCGTGGGAATTAAGGGTATCTTAGCTCAAAATATTGCAGACTTTAGCAATCGTTATACTGATTGGTCAGCTTGGGATGACACCTATTCTTTTATTCAAGATGGCAACCAACAATATATTAAATCGAATTTAACTAACGAACAAATTGCCTCTTTAAATGTCAATTTGATACTTTACGTCAATTCAAACGGTAAAATAGTTTTTAGTAGAGGGTTTGACACAAATAGCAAAAAAGCAATTAAAATACCTAAAACAATCAGTAAAAGTATTAAGCAAAGCAACATTTTATTGCAGCCCTCTACTTCTAATACTTTAACTGGAATATTAGCAACTCCAAAAGGTTTGTCCCTCGTTTCTTCTTTGCCAATTTTAAACAGTCAAGGCAAAGGTGTAGCACGTGGAAGATTGATTTTGGGGCGGTATATAGAGACTACATTTACTGAAAAATTAGCTAAAGCAACACGGCTGAAATTAACAATACACCCGCTAAATAAAAATTTATCTCCAGAATTACAAACTGCCCGTGCTAATATATCAGCCAAAAATCCGATTTTTGTTAAATCGTTAAGCGAAGAAATTATTACTGGATATATTTTATTAAATGATATTTATAATCAACCAGCCGCATTATTACAAGTAGATAGTTCTAGAGATAGCTATAATATTCTAAGCAAAAAAAGCTTAAGCTACTTATTAATATCTTTATGCGTTATCGGCTTATTATTTGGCGCGATCGCTTTACCACTTTTAGAACGTCTATTATTGTTTAACTACGAACGACAAGAGAAAGAACAACGTTATCGTGCCGTTGTTACCCAAGCTTCTGAAGGAATCATATTAGTTGACAGCGATAGCAAGAGTTTTATTGAAGCTAATAATGCTTTTCTTAATTTGCTGAGTTATTCCGAGCAAGAACTTAAAGCAATGACGCTTTACGATATTATTGTTGGCGATCGCCAACAAGTTGATGATGCTATTGATAATATTGTCGGTACAAATGCCCCGTTGGTAGGAGAATGGCAGTGTTATCCTAAGTACGCTCTACCTATTGATGTCGAATTTAGTGCTAATGCGATCGCCTACGAAGAAAAAGCTGCTTTATGTATTGTGCTTCGAGATATTAGAACTCGCAAACAAGCCGAGATTGCTCTGCGAGAAAGCGAAAAACGTTTATTTTGGCAAGCTACCCACGATCCATTAACAGAATTATTAAATAGACGTGCTTTTGAGCAAAGTTTAGCTAAAGCTTTATCGACTGTTAAAAACTCTCAGCAACCGCATATTTTATGCTATTTGGATCTCGATCGTTTTAAAGTTGTTAATGATAATTGCGGTCATATAGCAGGAGATGAATTGTTAAAACAAGTTAGCAGTTTATTTCAAAGCAGTTTGCGTAAAACTGATACCCTAGCACGTTTAGGAGGCGATGAGTTTGGAATTTTACTTTATCACTGTCCGATCGAGCGTGGATTACAAATTGCTAATACTTTACGAGAGCGAGTTGCTGGATTTACTTTTTCCTGGCGCAATCAAACATTTTCTATTGGTGTAAGTATTGGAATAGTTGATATTAATGCCAATTTTACAACTTTAGATATGGCTTTAAGTGCCGCCGATGCTGCTTGCTATACGGCTAAAAATAAAGGTAGAAATCAAGTACATATTTATAACAATAATGAAGGCGAAGTAGCGCAAAGATCGACGGAAACAAAATGGGGTTTAATTATTCCCCAAGCAATTGCCAATAATTACTTTCGGCTTTGCTATCAAAAAATTGTCCCGATTGACAACAGCAGTATTAAGCAGGAACACTACGAAGTTTTATTACGCCTAGAAGATCGAAGTGGTAACATAATATTACCCACAGAGTTTTTACCATCTGCCGAAAGATACAATTTGATGCAGCAAATCGATCGCTGGGTAATTTCTACACTTTTTGCTCATTTAGAACAGCAATATCAAACAGTTTGGGCATCTTGCCCTATTCAAACTTTACCAAGCTTGTATGCTGTTAATTTATCAGGGGCTAGTATTAATGACCCGCAGTTTTTTGAATTTGTGCAACAACAATTTGCAACTACGCACATTCCTCCAGAGATTATTTGTTTTGAAATTACTGAAACAATTGCTATTACTAATTTACATAAAGCAGCAGAACTTATTAACAAGCTAAAGTTAATTGGCTGTCGCTTCGCTTTAGATGATTTTGGGAGTGGAATGTCATCTTTTGCTTATCTCAAAGCTTTGCCTGTAGACTATGTAAAAATTGACGGGTCTTTTATTAAAGAAATTTTGGAAAATGCGATCGCATTAGAAATGGTAGAAGCAATTAAACGCATTGCTGGGGTGATGGGCATCCAAACAATTGCTGAATTTGTAGAAAACGATAAAATCTTCCAAAAACTTCAAGCTGTGGGAGTAGATTATGCCCAAGGCTACGCCATTGCCAAACCATGTTTCTTAGATATCAGCAGCCAAAAGAACAAGTTTTATAGCTAAAAAATCAAGGTTTTAAAAATTTTTATCTTCCCAAAATTTAAGTTTTAGGTACAAATAGCCTTCAAGCACCAGCAGACATTATTTTTTTATCTATTGCGGCTAGATCGTCGGGCGTATTGCAATTAAAAAACATTTGAGCATCTACTACGCTCAAAGCTTGAACAGGTTGCTGCTTGAGCCAGTTTTGAAATGATCGCCCACCAGTATTAATAAACTCTGTAAGCGTAGTTAAACTGTGGCTGTGATAAAAACCGCATAATGGTTCCCAACCTTTGGCATGACGAGGCAATAGCGCGATCGCATTACAGTTATTTAGTTGTTTTACCCATTGTTGCAGCACTGCTACTTGCAGCAGAGGTAAATCACAGGCAAGGAGTAGTACCCAATCGGTTTTAACTGTAGCAAGCCCTTGAGCAAAGCCAAGTATAGGCGCGTTATCTGCTTCTAATGGCTGCACTTCGTCAATAAATTCACAGTTTGCCGGAAGTAAGTGCTGATAGCGCTCTTGCCAAGGTGTGACGACATAAACGCGATCGCATACGGATAAAGCGCGATCGCATACAAGGCTTAACATTGGCACGCCGTTAATTGGCAGCAAAGCTTTATCGCTACCCATACGGGAGCTTTTGCCACCTGCTAAAACAATCCCGGTGATTGCCTGCATAAAAATTAATTTCGCCGCAAAAAACTTTCTAAAGTCTCTAATTTGAGCTTGTAAATCGCTTCCAAACGCTCAATTTCGGCTGGGGTACAAAAAAATTCATTGTTGAGCAATGTTCGGAAAGTACCAAAAGCTTTTTGCGATTCTTGGTTAAATAAGCCAATCACCGAGCGTAAACCATCTACTATAGCCAACGGCGGGTTTAATATAAAGGCTTCGCGCTGATAGATGCGGCTAAAAATTTGGGGGATATCTTCTCGTTGCAAAACTTCTGGGCCGCCGATAGCTAAAGTTTGGTTGCAAGCGGCGCTATTGGTGATCGAATCTACCGCCATGATTGCTAGGTCATCGGTGCTAATAATTGAAGTGCGACTATAGCGATCTCCTATTAGTAAATATATTCCTGTTTGCTTGAATCTTTCAGCTAAAGGCAGTAAGTTTGATGCCAAACCTGCGGGACGCAAAATAGTGTAATTTAAACCGCTAGATTGTAAATATTTTTCTACCTCTCGCTTGGCTTTAAATACTGGCGCATCTTCGTAACCGCGATCGGCTCCCAGTACGGAAATAAATACGAAATGTTCTACACCAATCTCTTTAGCGCGATCGATTAGTTCAATATTGGCGCGATAGTCTAAGTCTATGGCATTGCCGCCGCTACCATGAGCGCTGATGATATATTGCACTCCATTACAGGCTTTATGAATATCTCTTTGCTCAACCAAGTCACCGATAAATATTTCACTACCTTGATGTTCTAGTTCGCCGTAGCGAGAGTTTAGACGTACAAAAGAGCGAACAGGTGTCTCTCTTTTTCTCAGTATTCTTACAACTCTTTGTCCTATATCTCCAGTTGCGCCTGTAACTAAAAACATTTAATTTAGCCTCTTTTGTCCAGCCATATTTTAGCGATTAGATAGGAGTCACGTATTATTTAAACAGAAATGCGATTTTTTAAACTTCTCGTGTATTTAAACGACGATAGCGCCCTTGAATTATCATATAAATGCCGTAAGCAATCAAACCCAAGGCTACTATACCCAAAATCCAAGACCCATAAGGTTGTTGTTGTAGTACCTGCAAAGCTTCACCTAATCCTCTGACTTCGCGCGCATCCTACTGTCGCGCTGCTTGAATTAGAAAAAAGCCAATAATACAAAATACTACGCCTCGCGCTGCTAAACCAAACCTACCGATCGCAATTATCCAATTTTGTTGACTATCGCTGACTTCGCTCAAATCCATTTTTTTACAAAACTTTGCTTTATAAGCTGTATAAAACTGATAGAAACCTAAGCCAATTACTCCAGCGCCAATTGTTCCGACTAGCCATTGTCCAAAAGGTTGAGAAAGTAATGTTCCCGTCCAATCTTGAGTAGAATTACTATTACCTCCACTCCCCGAACCGATAACAATACTAATGGCACTTAGGGCTAAACTTCCATAAACAAAACCATTAGCAGCGTAGCTAAGACGTTTCGCTAAACCTTTAGTATCTGTACCTTCATGTTCTGGATCTTTTATTGCTTGAATAAAACGCCAAAGTACATAGCCAATTAAACCAATGGCAACTAAACTTAGTAAAATTTTTCCAAATGGTTGCGTTACAATCGCACTCAAAGCGCCTTTAGTATCGGCGGAAAAACCACCGATACTAAAGGCTGCTTGAGCCGCTAATATTCCCACGATGGCATAGACAACGCCTTTAGCTGCGTAGCCAAATCGGGCTAGCCTCTCTACCCATAAAGAACGTTGCTGTATTAATTGTGGTGTCATGATTAAAAATATACTTATACAAATGATATCTATCAGAAAATAATTAATAAATACATCTGTCTAAGTGTATAAATTTTAACAAGAGTTGTTAATTTTAATTTAATCAACCTAAGAGATAATAATTTATTCGCCAATTTTTAGGAGTATTAATAATGACTGCATTTACAGATTCTTGGCAACACGAATACATCACAACAAATGGCGTAAAACTGCATTATGTAACTCAGGGAAACGGCGCTTTAATGCTAATGCTGCACGGGTTTCCTGAGTTTTGGTACTCATGGCGGCATCAAATTCCAGCCTTTGCAACCGATTATCAAGTTGTGGCGCTCGATTTACGCGGTTACAACGATAGCGATAAGCCAAAAGCACAATCGGCTTACGTGATGGATGAATTTATTAAAGATATTGAAGGAGTAATTACAGGTTTAGGTTACGACAAGTGCATATTAGTAGGGCATGATTGGGGAGGTGCGATCGCCTGGAATTTTGCTTATTCTCGCCCGCAAATGGTAGAGAAGCTAATTGCCTTAAATATTCCTCATCCTGCGAAGATGGCAGAAGGGTTAAGCACTCCTCAGCAATTACTGCGTAGTTGGTATATGTTCTTTTTTCAATTACCGGAGATTCCCGAAGCTGTAATTCAAGCTGGGGATTATCAATTAATAGAAAATGCGCTGCAACAAATACCAGTCAACAAAAATGCTTTGACTCGAACAGATATTGAAGCTTACAAAAATGCTGCCTCAAAACGCGGTGCTTTGACGGCGATGTTGAACTATTATCGCAATATTACCCAGCAAAGAATGCTTAGTTCTGACTGGAGTATTTTGGAAATGCCGACATTGATGATTTGGGGTGAAGGAGATGTAGCTTTGGGTAAGGAGTTGACTTACAATACCCAAGCCTACGTTAGAAACTTGCAAATTAAGTACATCGCCAATGCTGGGCATTTGGTGCAGCAAGAACAACCGCAGTTAGTCAACCAGTATATTCGAGAGTTTCTCGCAACTGTTTAAATTTATGAGAGTAGGTTTTATTGGTATAGGGTTAATGGGGCTACCAATGGCTCAAAAGCTTGTAGAGGCTGGGATTGAATTGGTAGCTTACAACCGCACTCCAGAGAAGCTAGAGCCGCTCGGGGGGGTGAAAATTGCCCAACAACCCGCCGATGCAATTATTGGTAGCGATTGTATTATGCTCATGCTTACCAATGCTTCAGCTATTTGCAGTTTGTTGTTATCAGAGGATGCCAAGCCGCATTTAGCAGGAAAGACTGTTATCCAGATGAGTACGATCGCACCTAATGAAAGTATGGCGATTGCTCAAGAAGTTATTGCGGCGGGGGGTGAATATTTAGAAGCGCCCGTTTTAGGTAGTATTCCCGAAGCCCAATCTGGCAAGCTAATCGTTATGGTAGGCGGTACAGAGGCGCACTTTGAACGTTGGCGAGATTTATTGCAAAATTTTGGCACTGAAATCCTATTAATTGGAGAAGTGGGCAGTGCTTCAGCAATTAAACTTGCTTTAAATCAATTAATTGCTTCTTTAAGCACAGCTTTTGCTCTCAGTCTAGGTTTTTTAGAGCGTCAAGGTGCAAGTGTAGACATTTTTATGCAAATTCTCCGTCAAAGCGCTTTATACGCGCCTACCTTTGACAAGAAATTACCACGAATGCGCGATCGCAATTATTCCCATCCTAATTTCCCCACTAAACACTTATTGAAAGATACAGAGTTATTTATCAATGCAGCCCAAGGGGAAGGGATGAATATTAGCAGTATTGAAGGTGTGAAAAAAATTTTAGAAATAGCGATAACTAGCGGGTTTGCGGATGCTGACTACTCATCACTATTTAGTGCGATCGCACGGGATATCTCTTAACTTACGGAAGAGACAGAGAAAGCTACAAATACTAACCCGCCAACTAAAGCGGCGGCGACTATTCCTAATACAACATAGTTGCGCTTTTCTACACCCGTAGGATCTTCTGCTTGATAAACTACTGGCTCTTTAGCGAAATTGTTTAGACGACCGCCTTCTTCTGTTGTGTATGGCATATTTTCCATCCTTTTGCTAGTTTGTTTACCAATCGTAACATAAGGTTTGTAAACTGACTTACAAACTTGAGAAAAAATTTTTGGATAACCCTCCAGCCCATAAAAAGAGTGGAGAGTTAATTATTAGCTCGTAATAGTGCCGCTTAGGGGAGAACTTGCGATCGCATAGTCTTTAATGGGGATACGTCCGGCAAGGTGTGCCATCCGTCCAGCAAGTGCTGCTAGATTCATTGCCCGCGCCATAATTGGGGCATTTTGGGCAAGGGCGATCGCGCTATTAATTAGTAAGGCATCTGCGCCCATTTCCATTGCTTGCGCGGCTTCGCTAGGCGTACCAATACCAGCATCTACCACTACAGGTATACCAGAGTTTTCAATAATTATGGCAATATTTGCCGCATTTTTTAAACCTTGTCCCGATCCAATCGGGGAAGCTAGAGGCATTACTGTCGCACAACCAACATCTTCTAAACGTTTAGCCAGTATTGGATCGGCATTAATGTAAGGTAGTACCGCAAAGCCTTCCTTGACAAGCTTTTCGGCAGCTTCTAAAGTTCCAATCGGGTCGGGCAATAAGTATTTCGGATCGGGGATGACTTCTAATTTGACAAAGTTATTATCTTCTTGCCCTAATAACTTTGCCATTTCTCGCCCCAGACGTGCCACGCGGATCGCTTCCTCCGCCGTCTGACAGCCTGCGGTATTGGGCAACATCCAAATTTTTGTCCAATCTATTGCTTCTGCTAATCCCTCATGTCCTCGGGCTTTAGTTTGCACTCTCCGCACGGCAACGGTGACAATTTGGCAGCCGCTTTGAATAATGCTTTGTTGCATTTCTTCTATACTACGGTACTTGCCCGTACCCGTCATTAAGCGCGATTGAAAAGTTTTACCCGCAATAGTTAGGGGACGATCTAAAACTTGTTCTATAGAAGGATTGAGTGTCTGCATTTTAAGAAATAAAACTTACTACGAATTTGTAAATCGGGAATAGTGAAAGTGTTTTAGGAGAGAATCGGCGGCGGCTTGCCCTTCGATTACATCTGCAATTAGATTAGCGGTTACTGGGGCAAGAAGTATGCCATTACGATAATGACCAGTGGCAAGAGTAAGATTAGAGTAAGGACTTGCACCCAAAATTGGCAACTCATCCGGCGTTGCGGGACGAAAACCCCACCAAAATTCCTCAATTGGATAATGCTGTAATGGTGGAAAAAGTCGGATAGCCCGTTGTAAAAGCAATTGCATACCTGCGGGAGTGTTGTAAGGAGTAAAGCCTACATCTTCCATAGTTGCACCAATAACAATTCTTCCATCAGCACGAGGAACTATGTATATATCAGGGGCAAATAAAACCTGCTTTAAGGGCAATTCTTTCTCTGTTGCCCGCACTGATAGCATTTGTCCTTTTTTGGGCTGTACGGGGATGGGTAATAATTCCTGCGACCAAGCGCCCGTAGCTAATAGATAATGTTCGGCATGGATAACTTCGTTATTTGTCGTGCAAACCCCTATAACTCGATTTTGCTGATAAATAAAGTTTTTTACCGTTACTTCATCTTGGAGAATTACACCCAATGCGATCGCACAGGCGCAAAGTGCTAAAGTTAAAGCCCGATTATCTACCTGTCCATCTTCGGGATACCACCAACTACCAACTACATCGGCACTTAAATTAGGCTGATGCTTAGAAGTTGCACTTTTATCTAACCATTGAGCATTGTTTCGGTTAGTTTGCTCGTAAACTGGGGCTAAAATGCCGCAATTCCAATAACCCGTACTTAAACCGCTAAGTTGTTCAATTTTGCTTGTCCAATCAGGGTATAGTTGCCGCGACCGCATACAAAGGTCTAACATTGCACCGGGGGAAATTTGTTCGGCTTCGGGCGCTAACATTCCGGCGGCGGCGTGACTTGCGCCGGAGTTGAAATCGCGGACAAGTATAGTTACGCAATGCGATCGCAATTTTAATTCAATAGCAGTCGCTAAACCAATTACTCCACCCCCAATAACCAAAACATCTGTTGTCATGCTAAAAGATTCTCCTATTTCCCCCTTTCTAGCCTAGCGATTAATCTTTGTTCCTTTTGCTAATTAGTAAAAGTTTAAACCTCTTTAAACAGTGGAATTATCCACCCAGCCACAATACTTATCAGTACAAATATTTCTAAGGCGGTAAGTAAAGAAATAGATTTTAAGCTTAATTGCGTACTCCGCCGCCAAGACCACCATGCAGCGATATGAGTAGGCCATAGTTTGGGGCTATCTCGGTCACAAAATCGCCAGTTTAGCATTGACAGAAGTAATGGAAACCCTCCCACTTTGGCATTTAAGAGCAGATGGAGAGCAATACAGGCTACGATAATTACCCATGATACTAGGTGGGCATAGTACCAAAAGCGATCAAGTTCTCCCTTGGGCAACCATTGGTCGTCCATCATCTTGCCACTAAAAACAGCAAAAGAGAGAGCTAAAATTATTAAAGTGTTGGAAAATCGGTTTAAGGTGTACCACCAAATAGGTTTACCAAATTGATTCAGTTTGGCTAAAGAATCGGGCTGGAGTAGTCGTTTTTGTCCCCGATGGAAGGCATAAACTACAAATAAGGGAAAAATAAGTAACGTATACAATCCGAACGTTCCGTGCAAACTTTCAATTTCAGGATAGTCAGGAAGGGAAATTTTGCCCCAACGCCCATCGAAAGTGTTGTAAGTCCAGAAAGCTGTCAAAATTGCAGCAACTAGAAATAAACCTGTTAAGCCATGCAAAATGCGGAGTAAAAGCGGTTGATAAGGCTGTGAAGACTTCATAGTTTGGCAAAAATAACAACCTAATGCACAGAAGTATTAATTATTACCATTATGCAGTAATCTTTTGCGAAGATTGTGACCGCGATCGCTTAATTAACTACCCCAATTCTTTCTTAGCAGCTAATTTTTCGTCCAAACGACTTTTTCACCCTGTCCCCAAAAACCATCAAACTTTGTCACGTTAACATCGCCTAAAACATTGGTCTGACAAGCCAAGCGAAGATTTTTAGAGAGAGAATGGGGGGGAAGACTGCGCCGAGTTTTGCCAAGCCAAGTAACTTCCGAAACATTGCCTTCCACCATAACAGCGCAAGTACCGCAAGTACCCAGACCGTGACAATTGATTATGGAAGCATTGCCATTGTAGAGATTGATATCATTATTGAGTAATATCTGACGGAGATTGTCGCCAGCATTGCAAACTATTACTTTACCCTGAGCAAAAACTTGGGGCATTTTATTGTATTTTCCTATTTTGATATCCCTCTTAGTCTAATGAGTATTTATGAAAAAACAGCTTTGGATTTATGACACCACTTTACGAGATGGGACGCAAAGAGAAGGAATATCCGTATCTATAGAAGACAAACTTCGGATCGCTAGACAGTTAGACGGGTTGGGCATTCCTTTTATTGAAGGTGGATGGCCGGGGGCAAATCCCAAAGATGTACAATTTTTTTGGCAACTCCAAGAAGAACCTTTAACCCAGGCGGAAATTGTCGCTTTTTGTTCTACTCGTCGCCCAAATATATCGGCAGCAGAAGACCCGATGCTGCAAGCGATTCTAGCCGCCGGAACTCGTTGGGTAACTATTTTCGGTAAATCTTGGGATTTGCACGTTACCGAGGGGCTAAAAACTAGCTTAGAAGAAAACTTAGAGATGATACGGGATACGATCGCCTATTTGCGCTCTTCTGGACGTAAAGTAATTTACGATGCCGAACATTGGTTTGATGGCTATAAACAAAATAGAGATTATGCCCTAAAAAGCTTACTAACCGCCGTAACTGCGGGGGCCCAGTGGGTGGCTTTGTGCGATACCAATGGGGGAACATTACCCCACGAAATTAGCCTTATTGTCCGCGATGTCAAGCAATCTTTGCCTCCCAATGCTCAAATTGGTATTCATACGCACAATGATGCTGATACTGCTGTTGCAAATGCGATCGCGGCGGTACTCGAAGGCGCAACAATGGTACAAGGCACAATTAACGGTTATGGCGAACGTTGCGGCAATGCTAACCTTTGCTCGGTAATTCCCAATTTGCAATTAAAGTTAGGCTATGACTGTCTGCCTGAAGATAAACTTATTCAACTGACCCAAGCAAGTAGATTTGTTAGCGAAGTTGTTAACCTTGCACCCAACGAACACGCGCCATTTGTCGGACGTTCAGCTTTTGCCCATAAAGGCGGGATTCACGTCTCGGCGGTAGAGAAAAATCCCTTAACTTATGAACATATCGAACCAGAAAAAATTGGTAATAATCGCCGAATAGTTATTTCCGAACAAGCAGGACTTAGCAACGTTTTAGCAAAAGCGCGGACCTTTGGCATTGAATTAGATAAAAATAACCCCGCAGCTAGGCAAATATTGCGCCACTTGAAAGAATTGGAAAGTCAAGGCTATCAATTTGAAGCGGCGGAGGCAAGTTTTGAATTATTAATGCGCGAAGCTTTGGGCAAACGCCAGCATTTATTTACAATTAAAGGCTTTCAAGTTCATTGCGATTTATCTCAAAACGTGGATAGTTGCAACAGTAGCGCCATGGCAACGGTAAAACTAGCGGTAAATAACCAAGATATTTTAGAAGCCGCCGAAGGAAACGGGCCCGTTGCGGCATTAGATGCGGCATTACGCAAAGCTTTAGTTAATTTTTATCCTCAAGTTGCCGACTTTGAATTAACCGATTACAAAGTCCGTATTTTGGATGAGTATAGCGGTACGGCCGCTAATACACGGGTACTTGTAGAATGGCGTAATGACTTTCAACGCTGGACTACAGTAGGTGTATCAACCAATATTCTCAATGCTTCTTACCAAGCTGTAGTTGAAGGGTTGGAATACGGTTTATTATTGCCACCTGTGGCAGCAATAAAAATTCACTGATGCCAAGTTTAAATTTACAAGTATAGTCATGCAAAAACTTCAAGCAGCAATTCTAACTATTAGCCTAGTAACTATCGGTGCAAACTCCGTACTAGCACAAACTCCGGTATCTCTAGTTAGAGCAAAATGCGTGAGTAGCGGACAAGGAAGTTTTCGCCAAACTCCTGTAGATGTAGCCATTTCTAAAGCTGTTTATACAAGTCCATTTTACTTGGGTGCGGGTACGGTATCGGCGGCAGTAACTTGTAAAATTAGAAATAGTGACGATCGCCCATTGTTTCAAACTTTACGTTTAGGTTTGGGAATGCGCGACAATAATCCCAATAGTCCCCCGGTGACGGTCAATTTTTATGTAGATGGCGACAAAGCCGAAACTAAAACTATTGCTCCCGGAACCAAAGAGTTATTAGCGATAGATGTAAGTAAAGCAACAAATGTAACTATTGAAGCCGTTTGTTCTAGTTCAGACAAGTATTGCGGTCGCGTTTATTTCTTCAACACCGTTCTCGACCCTCTTGTAGCCACAACTCCAACTCCCAAAAAGTAGATTATTCATGCCGCCGAAATTTGCCAATAACACCGCATGGCAGCAGGCAGAATTACTTATGCAGCCTGCTTTTATTCGCATTCTCGATTGTATCCGCAAGCAACTTGATAGCAGTGCTTGGAAGGAAACTTACGAAAACGTCTTAATTTGGCAGCCAGGAACTACCGAAGAACAAAAGGCTGACGTAGCTAATTTAGTCAAACAACTAGAAGCGGCCAAATCGGAACAAGTAGAGGAAATCGAACAAGCTTTGATGAAACTACCCACGCCAACACCGGGCTATCATTTGTGTTTGCAGCAAGAAGGCTTAGAAACGGTTAAGGTCGATTTATGGGACTTATGCTATCAAGTTTGTTTTCAAAACTATAGTCCTAGCCTTGCCGAGTCGCCTAATTATATCGTAACGATTGACACTAGCTTAATTGATGAAACGGGCGATATTGATTGGCAATTATTAAATGATAAAGCTTCTTATTTAGTCAGTCGCGTATTTGCCCAATTGCCCACTACTTAAAAAATAATCAAAATATTATGATTCAACAGTTACAGGACATCCAGGCATCCTCTGGAGCAACGTTTGACGTTTCTCATATCCCCGTCAGTTTTGGTAACGATTCTGAGGCATTAGAGGCGGCAAAAAACGGGGTAGCAATTTGCGATCGCACTCATTGGGGAATAATTAAAGTTACAGGAGGCGATCGCATTCGTTTTTTACACAATCAAAGTACCAACAATTTTGAGCGTTTAAAACCGGGGGAAGGTTGCGATACTGTTTTTGTGACTTCTACCGCTAGAACTATCGATTTAGCCACCGCCTACCTTACCGACGATTGGGTACTGTTAATAACTTCTCCCAATCGCTACAAGTATTTGCTCGAATGGTTAGATCGTTATATCTTTTTTGCCGACAAAGTGGAGTTAATAGATATTACCCAAAAAACAGCAATATTTAGCTTAATAGGTTCAAAAAGTAGCGATTTAGTTTCAAAAAGAGGTTTGGAGGCAATAATTGGGCAACCTTTAGGCAATCATCTGTTAATCGATGATGTCCGAATAGCAGTAGGTAGCGGACTTGCAATCCCTGGCTATACTTTAATAGTTTCCGCCGAAAATGCTGCAAAGGTATGGCAAATGTTAGTAGAAGCGGGTGCTGTACCAATGGGTGACTTGGTGTGGGAACAGCTAAGAATCCAACAAGGTCGTCCGTTTCCAGATAAAGAACTAACAGAAGATTACAACCCTTTAGAAGCAGGCTTATTGCAGACAATATCTTTTGATAAAGGTTGCTATATCGGACAAGAAACGATCGCGCGATTGAATACTTACAAAGGCGTAAAACAATCTTTGTGGGGTATTAATCTTGATGCCATAGCTGAAGTTGGCAGTGTAATTATGGTAGGAGAGGAAAAAGTTGGAAAACTTACAAGTATTGTAGAAAGCGATCGCGGATATTTTGGCTTAGGCTATATTCGGACTAAAGCAGGTGGTGCGGGTTTAAAAGTCCAAATAGGCGAAACTATAGGCGAAGTAGTAGAAGTCCCATTTTTAAGTCGCGCCCAATAATACCTATAGAGGCGATCCAATGAGCGTAACAATTCCCATCCAAGCCATCGAACTTACTCCTGGTAGCCACATTAGCATCCATAACTTATCTTGGCAGGATTTTGAAACTATCTTGGATAATTTGGGTGAAAAGCGTAATACTCGCGTGGCTTACTACCAAAGCACTTTAGATATTATGTCTCCGTTAGCAATTCACGAAAGACCTCATCGCATTATTGCTTACATCGTTACAGCAATTTTAGATTCCCAGGGGCGCGATTGGGATGACTTTGGTTCAACTACTTTTAAACGTCCGCCAATTGCAGAGATTGAACCCGATACTTGTTTTTACATCCAAAATGCTAGTAGCGTCAAAGGATGTACGAATATGAATCTATCTATCTATCCACCGCCTGATTTAGCGATTGAGGCTGACGTAACTTCAAAAACTACTTTAAATGCTTACATCGCTATCGGTGTTCCTGAAGTGTGGATTTACAAAGATGGGCAACTTACAATCAATATTCTTAGCGAGAATAGCTATGTTCCGTCCTCTAGTAGCCTTGTTTTTCCTGATTTACCCATAACTCAACTTATTCCTCAACTGGTACTTAAAGCGATTGATGAAGGAACAAGTAAAATGTTGCGAGATTTAAAAGCCGAACTATAGAGGATTATGATATGCGATCGCGCAAACGATTCCTCTTAATAAAGAAGAAAAGAGCTTTCTGGTTATGGTTAAATTACATTAGACCTCTTGCCAAAAGTTAACTAGGGATGGCATTAGCTCTCATAAGTTCGTAGTTATAGAGTCCAGCTATTAAGTTGAATCTCAAGCCAAATCTTCTGCGCCGATTGCGATATTTTTCTGATAATATCCTGAATATT
>JAHHGY010000022.1 GCA_019359635.1 Chroococcus sp. CMT-3BRIN-NPC107 | reverse complement strand
CTCGTGCCGCTTGAGATTTGTCCACTTCACCGTTTCATCCATTGGTGAACCCGCTGTATGCCGCTCTAACACTCGCAAAAAAGCCTCGTCTAATCCAGCAATCGTCTCAAATGCCGATTTACGCCCACCCCCAGGTTGGCGAATGCGTTCATCCTCAAGACTGGCTTGACCCTGAAGCTCCTGCAATCCCAACTGTAAGGTTTCGTGATGACACCCGAATAATTGCCGAATATAAGCCTGTCCGCCGTATCCTAATTTCACGGCTTCAATCGCCGCATAGCGACGACGATCCTTCTCGGACAACGACTGATAATATCGTTACATCTGGGTTTCTATTAAAGTAGGGTACGTTTGCATCACTCCACCTCATGTTTAGTCTGCTTCTCTAGCTTACACAGAGCAGTGGAGAATTACACCTTATTTAATCCTTGATCCTTAGTGGGGTTAGAAGGACTATGTATTACTCTAAAGTAAAAGTTAAATCAGAAAATTTGTATGATTATAGCTATTTTTGCCCTATCTATTAATAAATTTGCAAAAATAACTTGGATAGAGCAAATAAAGAAAACTCTACTTTTGTTGAGAAAACTTTGGGGGTGTTTTTTAGAAAGAGGGTTGAGAAAGCTTAGATGAATAAGACAGTCTGCTGTAACAATCCTAAGCTTTCGCCCCCCTGCGTTAATTTAGATTCGACGATTCAATTTCTTTTACCAACTAACATTGTTAACCCGCTTGTAATTAAGGTTAAAACAATTGAACCAATCAAAGCTGGGAAAAACCCGCTAACGACAAAACCCGGCGTTAGCGTTCCTGCAAGCCAAATTACGATCGCATTGATAACAAATAAAAACAAGCCAAAGGTAAGCAAAGTTAACGGTAGAGTTAAAATCACTAATAACGGCTTGATGATAGCGTTTACTAGCCCAAGAACAACCGAGGCGATCGCCGCACTAATAATATTGGCGACAAAAAAGCCTGGAACTATATAAGCTGTAATCATCAAAGCTACGGCAGCAATTAACCAAGTAATCAAAAATTCTGGCATCTATTCGTTCTCTCAAAAATTGCGTCGAAAAGTCTTGTAAGCTTAAAAGCAGCATTCCCACCTCAATAGTTGAAATTTTATATGTGGCGGCAAATTACAGGCTTTATTTTGATATTAGTGCTTTTTTTCGGGGCAATGCCAGCGCAAGCAAAAGATTATCCGCCACCATTGTCTTTTAGTAACGCCGAATTGAAGGGGCGTGACTTTTCAGGGCAAACTTTAAGAGCGGCAGAGTTTTCTAATGCCAATATGGAATTAGCTAATTTTTCTAACGCAGACTTGCGCGGGGCGGTTTTCAGCGCTTCAGTAATGACGGGCGCTTCTTTGCACGGAGCAGATTTGAGTAATGCAATGGTCGATCAAGTAAATTTAACTAAAGCCGATCTTAGCGATGCGGTTTTAACCGAAGCGCTGTTACTAAGAGCAATTTTTGATGATGTTAGTATTGCTAACGCTGATTTTACCGATGCAATTTTAGATCGGGCGCAAATCAAAGAATTGTGCGCCAAAGCAAGTGGTGTAAATTCAAAAACTGGTATTGAAACTCGTTACTCTTTAGGATGTCGATAAAGCGCGTTGGTGTAATTGGTGGCGGACAACTAGCTTGGATGATGGCAAGCGCTGCCAAGAAGCTAGATATAGAACTATGCGTACAAACGCCAAACAAAGACGATCCAGCCGTTGCGATCGCCCAAAATACCATTTTTGCCCCTGTAGATGATGCCGCCGCTACAGCTACCTTGGCGACACGCTGCGATGTCGTTACTTTTGAAAATGAGTTTGTCAATTTAGCAGCTTTAGCACCCTTAGCCGAGCAAGGTGTATGCTTTCGTCCCAGCTTACAAGCTTTGTCGCCTTTATTAGACAAATATCACCAGCGTTGTTATTTACAGCAAATCGGCTTACCTGTACCCAAGTTTGCCACTTTAGAAGATATTTCTGATGCTTGGCAATTTCCCTTAGTTTTAAAATCTCGTCGTCACGGCTACGATGGGCAAGGTACGTTTATTGTTAAAAATGCGGAGGCTTTGCAGCATCTAGCTAGTACAGGTAAAGAAACTTTTTTAATTGAGGAATTTGTACCCTTTGAAAAAGAATTAGCAATAATTGCCGCGCGGTCGCCTAATGGTGAAATAGTCACCTATCCAGTGGTAGAAACTCAACAAAAAAACCAAGTTTGCCACAGTGTTATCGCTCCGGCGGATATTGGCACAGAAGTTGCTGCCCAAATTGGGGAAATTGCTGATAAATTACTAAGTAGTTTGCAAGCAGTGGGTATATTTGGCATTGAATTATTTTTGAAAAGCGATCGCCAAGTATTAGTAAATGAAGTTGCCCCCCGTACTCACAATTCCGGGCATTTTACCCTAGATGCTTGCGAATGCTCTCAATTTGAGCAGCATTTACGCGCGATTTGCGACTTGCCTTTAGGTAACACTGCTTTACGCGCTCCGGCGGCGGTAATGGTGAACTTATTAGGTTATGAAGAAGCGAACAGTGATTATTTAGTCAAACGCCAGCAACTAGCAGCTTTACCTCAAGCAAACATATATTGGTACGACAAAAAAGCATCCCGTCCCGGCAGAAAGTTAGGTCATGTCACAGTATTGTTAGCTAGTAAAAAAGATGCAGAGAAACTCGCTCAACGGGTTGAATCTATTTGGTATGCCTAAATTGTAGAGACGTTGCGGCGCAACGTCTCTAGATTAATTACACAGAGGTAGAAGTTGGGGGAGTCGTCGGCTGATTGGCTTGCATCGGTTCTGGGGTCGAAGTTTGTACCGATTCTTCAGAAATCTGCGTCCATTCTGTATGGAAAAAGCCTTCTTTATCGATCCGCTCGTAGGTATGAGCGCCAAAATAGTCGCGTTGAGCTTGAGTAAGATTTTGAGGTAAGAGATCGCGTCTATAACTATCAAAGTAGTCTAAAGAGGCGCTAAAAGCCGGGACAGGAATCCCCAATTTTGCCGCCGATGATAAAACTTCTCGCCAAGAAGTTTGTCTATCTAAAATTGTCTGTCTAAATTCTGGCGCTAGCAGCAGGTTAGGCAACGCCGGGTTTTCGATAAAAGCGCTTTGAATCTTACCCAAAAATCCCGCCCGAATAATACAGCCACCCTTCCAAATCCGCGCCATTTCGCTTAAATTGAGGCTGTAGGAATACTCTTTAGATGCTGTACTTAGTAGCGCCATTCCTTGAGCGTAAGAACAGATTTTGGAACAGTAGAGAGCATCGCGGATGGCATCAATAAAAGCTTTTGAGTCTCCCTCATACTTACCTGTAGGACCAGTCAAAATTTGCGAAGCTGATACCCGCTCTTTTTTGTAAGAAGACATGATTCGGGCATTAACTGCCGCCGTCATTGTGGGAATACATACCCCAAGTTCTAAAGCACTTTGAACCGTCCAGCGTCCCGTGCCTTTTTGTCCGGCGGCATCCATAATCAAATCTACCAAAGGTTGATTTGTATCGGTATCGATATATCTAAAAATATCGGCGGTAATTTCAATCAAAAATGAATTGAGTTCGTCGGTTTTATTCCACTCCGCAAAAATTTCGTGTAATTGCTGATGATTTAGACCTAAAGTATTTTTTAACAGGTCGTAAGCTTCAGCGATTAGCTGCATATCGCCGTACTCAATGCCATTGTGAACCATTTTGACATAGTGACCAGCGCCACCAGGACCGATATAAGTTACACAAGGACCATCTTCTACCTGAGCGGCAATTTTGATCAAAATTGGCTCTAAGAACTCGTAAGAGCTTTTTGTGCCGCCAGGCATCATGCTAGGGCCGTTTAAAGCTCCTTCTTCGCCACCACTAACGCCCATGCCAATAAACCGAAAGCTCATTGATTCGAGTTCGCGGGTACGGCGGGCAGTGTCATCATACAAAGAGTTGCCACCGTCAATAATGATGTCACCTTCCTCAAGCAGAGGTTTAAGCTCGTTGATAACCTTATCTACTGGCTCACCCGCTTTAACCATAATCAAGATTTTGCGCGGACGCTCTAAAGAAGCGACAAAATCCGGGATAGAGTAAGCCGCGTGGACATTTTTCCCTTCCGCTCTCGTGTGCATAAAAGCATCGGTTTTTTCGGGAGTCCGATTGTAAACGGAGATTGGGAAGCCATTACGCTCGACATTTAGCGCTAGGTTTTCACCCATAACTGCTAGACCAATTACGCCAAAACTTTGTTGTGCCATAAATTTATTGGGTTAATGCACTATGCGTTCAGTAAGGGTTGATTCCTTTTTAGGGTAGCCGGATTTTATCAGTTCTTTACCACTGAAAAAATTAAAATCTAGAACAAAAGCCTAGAAATAGTCAAAAAAGAAAGATTTTGACTTCTGCTCTCTATTTGTAAACACCAAAATAATTTTTATTTGTATCTAGTTCAACAGTTCTCTTGCAAAATTGAGATATCTAGTTTCTATAGTAAGGAGTACCTACAATTATGCTGTCCTACATTCTGGCATTAGCAGTCGGTCTTGGTAGCTTTGGATTATACATGGCTGCCTTCTTTTTTCCAGAAGTACATCGCAAAAATGATTTTATTTGGAGTGGGGTAGGGCTGTTTTACGCTTTAGTATTATGGGTATATGGCGATCGCATTAATGGCGGATTATTGCTCGGTCAAGCAGCCAGTGTTGCTTTATTAGGTTGGTCTATCAGTCAAACTTTGCAGTTGCGTCGCCAGCTTACGCCCAAAACCCAGCAAACCGATGCACCAAGCACCGCCGCCGTTACAAGTACAGTCAAAGAGCAAGTATCAAAATCTGTTCCGGCGGTAACTTCTGGGATTGGCGGCATTTTTAATGGCTTAAAAAACCAATTTCAGCAGTCATCAAATAAACCTACTCAACCGAATCCCGTTGTAACTAAACCTGTATCGACTCCTAAGCCGCAGGTAGAGGCAAAAGTTGAAGTAATTGACAATCGCACTCCTGTACCAGAACCCACAGTAGTCGTAGTAGAAACAAGTGCAGAAACTGCACCACCAGAACCCACAGTAGTCGTAGAAACTGCACCACCAGTAACGAGAACGGTAGAAACAACTACCGAAACTGCACCACCCTTAACAGAAGAAGAAGCACTTTCTCAGGCTGTAGAAGCTGCTTCAAGCCAAGTAGAGGAAGAATCCCCAGTGGTAGCAATTCCTCCCCACCCGCCCGATCCGGAGCTTATAGAAGCTGCCATTAAAGATGCAGAGGAGAAGCATCAACCCGTATCGCCGCCAGATCCGGAAGTGCCAGAAAACCCTTCTCCTAGCTAGGACAATCGATTAAGTAAATAGGGGAGTAATAACCTACTCTCTTATTGCTTATTCTTGGGGTATTTCTGCTAAAACTCTTTCTTTATCTAAGCGGCGCTTTCTGGCGTAAAGTTGAATCGTTGCTGCCATAGCTATAATCATGGCAAAAATTACCCAAGCAGTTAGATCGGTAGGTAAGTTATCTTTAAAAATCGCTAACATCACGATCGCCACTAGCAATATAGTAGGCGCTTCATTAAATGCCCGCAATTGTTGACCGTTCCAAGTGCATTCATTTTTTTCTAGCTGCTTCATTAGCCGTTTGCAGTAATGATGATAGCCAAGCAAAAGCACCACAAACCCCAGCTTGATATGCAGCCAACCTTGTTTGAGAACATCCGGCTCAGTGGTTACAAGTCCAATCGCCATCGCAATTGTAACTAGCATTCCTGGAGTAGTAATAATGCTATATAGCCTTTTCTCCATTAATTGATATTGATTTTTGAGAATAGTTTGTGCGGGTTCGGGTTCGGCGTTAGCTTCTACGTGATAGATAAAAAGACGTACCAAGTAAAATAATCCCGCAAACCAAACGACAAAACCGACAATATGAAATGCTTTAAACCAGTAGTAAGCCATAAAAAATTTTCATTTAGTAATATTACGTGCGTCTTGACGCAAATATATTTTTACCGAGTGCAGCGCTCTGGCGCGACCTTAGGAGGTGAAATCATCATCAAACTTTACCCAGGTTGCCATGTACCATGAAAACCTGGCGGAATCACGCTAAGTAAGCTGAGTTTGCAAATAGGTTCTCGATCCAAGCCTTCGCTATCTAATACTAAAACTTCACTCTTATCTGTATTTCCATCGTATACAACAGTTATTATCCAGCCAGTATCGGGTTTTTCAGGGTTTGGCGCAAATATTGGTTCGCTGGGGTAGCGGTTTTCTCCCATATCAGCAACGGTGAGCGTATTAGTTTTATGATCAAAACGAGCGATCGCTCCAAATATTTCTTTGCTAGAATCTATCCCTTGACGATGTACCGATAAATAGGTTGAACTAGAGCTTTGTCCTACTTGCTGCGGTGGTACTACAGGGAATTCGCAATGATTATCTAAAATTTGTTCGTTGGCTTCGATGCCAGTATGGGGATTGAGATGTATTTGCCATAACGTACTTTTAGCCAAGTGATGAGTTTTGCCCGTTGCAACTTCTTTGAGATACTGATTTGTGGCAAAGTCTTCGTAGCGCACCATCCCGGCAACGATCGCACCGCTATCATCCACATAACCGTTGCTAAAGTGCCATTGATACCATGCCCCAGTTTCGCCTCGATTCACTAGCGACAAGCTATCGCGGTCAAAAACTAGCCACTGCGTCCCTAATTTTGGCTGCCATTGCAAAGCCTCGCTATAACTACTCAATCCGACTAACATTGGTAAAGGCTTTACTCGTACTGGTGGCACAAAAAATACTAAATATTGCCCCGCTAAAACAAAATCGTGAATTAGAGGTAAGCCATCAAGCTTTGTTGCAGATTTTTTAAGAATTTTGCCCGTGCGATCGCTTTTATAAATATTTAAAATGGCATCTTTGCCAG
Organism: Chroococcus sp. CMT-3BRIN-NPC107; assembly: GCA_019359635.1. Taxonomy (GTDB): domain Bacteria; phylum Cyanobacteriota; class Cyanobacteriia; order Cyanobacteriales; family Chroococcidiopsidaceae; genus Aliterella. Next base: position 45,834 of record JAHHGY010000022.1, on the reverse strand, counting down.
CACTAATACCAAAATTAAATATTTCTCCAGTTTTTGAGTCTCTTTTAGGATGAGCCGAATAAGGTAAATTATCTTCCAGTCCAGCTAAACTATCCATGCCAATAGTTGCCAACGTCTGCAAGTCTAAGGCGTGAGGTTTGCCACCTTCCCACAATGCCAAAAGTTTGTCCGGTAATGCCAAAACGGAAGTATTAGCAGCATTTTTGAATGGTTTACGCCATTGATTCCAAATTGCACCGGGCGCAGTCATGCCATAGTTGCCGTAAAGCAATTTGCCCGCCGCCGCTTCTTCCTCGTATCCCGCCGTTTGCACGTAGCGATAAGTTCCCGTTGCCCCCTCATCGCTGAAATTTACGCCTAAAATCGCCCCATCGCCATCAAACCAATGTCCCACTCGAATACCCCCACGCTCTAGCCTTGCCGGCCCATTGCGGTACAGCGTACCCCGCAAGCTTTGAGGAATGCTGCCAGAAATAATCGGTAACTTCGTCATAGCAAATTCTGTAGCCGGATGGTCGATCGCTTTTGCCCAGGTCCTTTTGGTTGACAAATTGTTTGTTACGTGCATTGCTAAATTATCAACTGCCTAAAATACTACTTTAGTGCGATCACTATAGAGACGGCAAAGTTGATTTGAGTTTATACAATAGATAGGTAAACGAAATTAAAACTTAATAAACTACCGCCTTAACAGGATTTTGCCCTTCTTCAAAATGGAATTACTTTCTAAAAATAAAAATAAAGTATTAGTTTTGTCTGCAATTGCCAGCGCGATCGCGTTAGTTATTGGTGGAAGTATTTTTAGGGTTTGGCAATTAAATGAACCTTGTCCCAGTAGAAGTGAAAAAAGAATTTGGGGTACTTGTTATAAAAATTTGGCAGTTGAGCCATTAGTTATTGGTGTAGCCAGTCCGCCCAAAACTGAAGATTACAGCAATATAGCTAATTATTTGCAAAAACAACTTAATATTAAAGTTGAAACTGATAGAGACACACCTTACGGACAAAATTCTCAGCGTATTGCTACTCAAGAGTGGGATATTGCCTTTACGCGATCGCCTATATTTTCTATTTTAGCTGAAGACAATAGGTACTTTGGAATTGCGACAATGTATCCCGATAGACCGCTTTATTATCGAGCCGCTTTATATGTCCGCGCTGACAGTGAAATTAAATCTATTGCCGATATAAATTCAACTTCAACTATTGCTTTAGGAAGCGCAGAATCTGCCCCAACCTTTCATTTGCCGATTTATACTTTGTATGGCAAGTCCTTACGTATAGGTACAGGTTATAGTCCTACAGAAACTAGAGAATTAGTTAAATCAGGACAAGTTGATATTGCATCTTCTAGGTATGACGCAATTAAAGATGACCCCCAGCTAAGAATAATTCATCTTAGTAAAGCAATTCCTGGTGCGGGAGTTTATTTATCTCCTAAATTATCTAGAAGTGATAGAAAAAAAATTAGCAATATTTTATTGAATGCACCAGCAGATATTCAAACAAAAGCTAATTATGGAGCAAGAAAAATTCCTGATTACGATGAATTGAGAAAAATTTTGTTTAGAACAGAATCAATCTTAAGTTGTCCTGAATTTAAGCTAAATTCTCTTAGTTTAGAGAGGACTGTAAATGTGTTTTGTAAAAAGCAAAATCAGCCATCAACTATTATTCAAGGTCAAGTTACAGAATACACAGTATTAACACCAGAAAATATAGAGTTTAAAGTAGTAACGCCAGCAAGTGCAGTTTATAGAGTAGTAGTGTCAAGACAAACTCTCAATCAAATTCCCATTAATCCTATAGACGCTGTAGATGAATCTGTGCAAATAAAAAATGCAGTAACCAAAAAATTAACAGATGGCAGTTGGCAAGTAACAATTACCGAACCCAATCAATTAGCTCTACTTAGCGATTTTAGTCTAGATTAAAAGTTTATAAAAGTATTTCTTCTAATTAATCTTACCAAGAGAAGTCGCTACTTTCATTGAAACTTTATATCAATTAGCGTAGGAATGCGGAGGTATTAAAAGTAACTTAAGCTGACAATAGCAAGTAATATATCAATTTACTTGCTCAAAATATGTCAAAACTTCTAAAAGTAGCTATATCCGCCTTAAGCTTAATTTCTACAGTCGCCTTGCCTCAAGTAGCTAAAGCTGCCGTTTCCTGCGAAACAAACACTGCTAGTAACCACTTAAATGGCTCTTTATCAAGTTGCATTTTAAGTTTTGATGCCAATATTGGATTAAATAACAATTTTTTTGCTTGCCAGAAAAACAAATATATCTCTTTTGATGAAAAAGGACAATTTGAAAGTTGTACTTTGGCACGCGACTTACAAATTAGAAATGGAAATAAAGTTACTAATTGCCTTGCTGATGGAACTGTGAATGTAAGTGTTTCTAGCAGTGGTATTCAATCAGTTAGTTGTTCGAGAATTGCTACACGTTAATTTATAAGCGATCGCTTTGAGCAAAAATTAACTAAAGCGATCGCTAAACTTAGCAGTAATAATAATTGCTTAATTCACGGTCGCCCTTCCTTCGAGACTTCAACTTCAGTGTCTTTGTCTAGGATAATTGCAATACCTTTAATCGGCTTGAGCGAACTAAATACTTGCCGATTTAGTGGGTAGGATTTGAGATTACCGTCAGCAAGCCGCACGTTCATAGAGTCACTACTTGTGGAGCGCCGAAACGCGGATAGTTTCAGATTTGTGTATTTGCATAAATGTCTGTAAAGTAATTGTGGTTTACCGGCTTACAACATTAGAGGAGAGTAAATTTTAGCTTAAGGAATTCTAGCTTGTTGAAAAATATCTTCGGGTGTAAAAGTTATTCCTTCTAGCAAAGCATCAGCTAACGTATTCTCACCTCTTTTTGTATGTGGTGGGCTATCAGGATAAAAAATAGTAATAGCTTTGGCTTTTGCATCCACAACCCACACTCTAAGTATCCCTGCTTTGAGATAATCGGTAGCTTTTTCGGTCATTTGGGCAAAAGTTTGGTCAGGGGAGATAATTTCTATAGCAAGTTCTGGAGGGACAGGACAAGCTTCATCGATAACAACATCCCGATTTAAACGAGCATAGGAAATGTAAAGTAAATCGGGAATAGGAAGCCAATCTTGACCGTTACGCTTTAAAGCTATAGCCCATTCAATCCCAACTTCTCCAGCATTTTGCGCCCATTGGCTAAAAAGCATAGCCAAGACAAGAGTTAATTTAGAATGAAAACGTTTTGGTGACAATTTAGGTACTGCTTCGCCATCAATTAGTTCGTAAATAATATCTCCTTCAGGGAGTGCAAGGAATTCTTCGAGAGTGAGTTGGGTTTTGAGTTGAGGCATAATTGGTTTTTATTAAGTTTTAAGGTTTATCAACTTGACTAAATTACCGTCTAAGCAGAGTCAGAACAATAAGAAAATTAAGTGTATTACCAACCTCATCAGCTAAACCTGTAGAGATGTAATAGTGCTTATCACCATAATTGAATCGTAATTGCAACAGACCGTTAAAACTAAGGATAGACATTGTTCCCTTAGATGCGCTGCCTGTAGCGGTTTTTGAATACATAATATTTTTGGCGTAATAGCTTATCTTCTTTCTAGAACTTTTACACCATCTTTACACCAAGTATTTATCTACAAACCACCAGCAGTAGTACGGAATTACTATAAGTCACAACTTCCCAGGAGGCTGAAAACCATTGAAATATCTAGATTGCTTGTTTTTAATTAATGCCAGGACGCAGATTTGAACTGCGGACACGAGGATTTTCAGTCCTCTGCTCTACCAACTGAGCTATCCCGGCGCACGCCAACTTGCGTTTTGAGTGCTTTATTAAGCTAGCAAATATAGATAGTTTTGGCAAGCAAATAATCAAAACAACTTAAGGTGTCTTGATTATCAACTTAGCAGTACCAAAAATAGCCAAAAATAGCATAAATTGCACCAAAACAATACTAGGTCCTGAAGCAATATTAAATAAACCGGATACTATCATCCCAACAATACTACTTATTGCCCCAAGGATTACAGACAATGTGAGAAAGCGTGTAAAGTGGTGGCTGAGAAGTTTGGCACTAGAAGCGGGAATTACTAAAAAAGCATTAACTAGCAACACTCCTACAGCTTTGATTGCTACGGCTACCGCTAAAGATAGCAAAACTACAAAAAAGTAACGATACAACTGCACGGGAATACCCTGAACTTGCGCCACCGCCGGATTGAGAGTTAGTAATATTTGCTGTCTGAGAGTAGATAACAAAAAAACCGCCGCACCTACAAGCACGATCGCAGTCAAAATTAAATCGGTAGTATTAATGGCAAGAATATCGCCAAATAGTACCGCCATTAAGTTACCGCGATAGCCTTTAATTAAGCTTGTCAAGATAACACCGACAGCTAAAGCACCTGATAAAACAATGCTAAGTACGTTGTCACTAGCTAAATCGGTTTGATCGATTAGGTACAAGACAACTAAACCAAATACTAAAGTAAAAGGCAAAAGCATTAAGGTGGGTTCTATATGCAGCAATACACCCAAAGCCACACCAATTAAAGCCGCGTGACCGACTGCATGGCTAAAAAACGATAGCTGACGTAAAGTAACAAAACTTCCTAGCAAGCCGCCGAGGAGTCCCATTAATACCCCACCAGCGATCGCTCTTTGCATGAAAGGAAACTGTAATAGAGTTACTAAGTTTTGAATATTAGTTACAGCAAAGTAGAAATCAGGGTTGAACATCAGCAAAAATAAACGCATTAATACCCTTAGTGTGAGGCAATTTCGCTGTTGTTATGGTGAAAATTATTTTAAAGCGCGATCGCACTAGCAATGATAGTTACCTGTCCTCAAATTTATCTAGACGATATTGCTCAGTTTCTCTCTAGCTTTTTTAGAGTAAATCGTTTTAGCAATGACCAAAACGGCGTTTATATACCTTCAGCAAGAGCGATCGCCCGTTTTGGACTTGCCCTAGAACCCTGGTCAGAATTCACCGCCTGGACGCAGCAAGAGCGCTTAGACGGGCTATTTTTACATCGTCCTTGGCAAATGCCAACGGTTGATATTGGTGTAATTGCTTATCATTTGGCTTTTGATGAATCTTTAACCCTTGGTTTTAATCCTCGCCTCGCAACGGTACTCGAAATGTCTAATTTAGAAGTGTTAAGCGAAAAAGAAGGACGCGCCCTAGGGATGCTAGGAGACATTGAAAGCCATAGTTTTAATCAATATTGCGATCGCCTCAAGCAAATTTTTCACGGGTGCGATCGCATAATTCCCAGTCTTACAGGCAATATTTCGCGGGTGGCGGTAGTAGGTGCAATGACAGATGTTTTAGTGCGGGAAGCAAAAGAGCGGGGGGCAAATATTTACATTACTGGGCAATTGAGACAAAGCGCTAAACTAGCTTTAGAAGAAACTGGGATTAGTTGCGTAACTATTGGGCATCGGCGCAGTGAAGAATGGGGATTGCGGTCATTATCTGGCTTACTGCGCGATCGCTTTGCTCAATTAGAGATAGTTTTACCTAAATAATTTTCTACAATTTGCCTAATTCGTTCCGAAGCATTACCATCACCAAAAGGATTAATTGCTGTAGACATTTTTTGATAAGCAGTCTCATCACTTAATAATGCCTTCGCATTCGCGACAATAACATCGGGATTAGTCCCTACAAGCTTTGCTGTACCAGCCGTTACAGCTTCTGGGCGTTCGGTGGTTTCTCGCAATACTAATACAGGTTTACCCAAACTTGGCGCTTCTTCTTGCAATCCGCCGGAATCAGTTAGTAAAAGATAGGATTTCCCGATCGCGCCTACTAATTGAGCATAATCTAAAGGTTCCGTTAAAAACACTCTTGGATGACTACCTAATAATTGCTGCAAAGGTTCGCGCACGGTAGGATTGCGATGCAAAGGTAAAAGTAACGCTGTATCTGGGAACAACTCTAATAATTGTAAAAAGCTTTGAGCAATATCTTTTAATGGTTCTCCCCAATTTTCTCGCCGATGTACGGTTGCAAGTAAAACGCGGTGTTTTGACCAATCTAAACCCTTGATGTCGCAAGCTGGCTGACGTTTAGCGACGGTGAGTAAAGCATCAATAACGGTATTACCTGTATGGTGAATTTCTCCTACTACTCCCGAACGTTGGAGGTTTTCGACGGCTAAAGTTGTGGGGGCAAAATGCAATTGTGTAAGCTGGGAAATCAACCGCCGATTGGCTTCTTCAGGAAAGGGATTAAATAAATCGTCTGTTCGCAATCCTGCTTCAACGTGACCTACAGGAATTTGTTGATAAAATGCCGCTAAAGTCGCAGCAAAAGCTGTAGTAGTATCGCCTTGGACAATAACAAAATCTGGCTTATTTTGTTTAAATAACTTCTCTAAGCCGCGTAAACTGCGTTCGGTAATATCTGTAAGTGATTGTCCCGCCTGCATAATCTCTAAATCTTTATCGCCTTTGAGGTCAAATAGCTGCATTACTTGTTCGACCATTTCCCGATGTTGACCTGTTAAAATTACCTCCACGTCTACAGATTGCGATCGCTGAAATACTTGAATGACGGGCGCGAGTTTAATTGCTTCGGGGCGCGTACCTAAAATAATATTTACTTGGGGTTTAAGCATATTCCTTTAATTACTGAGTAAATTTTTAATCGATCGCATAAGTAAGCCAGGTAAAAAAGCCATTTTTAGCCACTTTCGGCAATGCCAACCGCCAAGTCTTACCTTCTTTTTGGCGTTGCAAATAAAGATCGAAGGGATTTTTGTGCTTACTCAATCGTTGTTTTGGCAGACTAATTGTAAAGTCATAAGTGCCACCGATTCGATACCCTGCTAATTTATCAATGCTCAAAGGCTGCTTTTGGGTAATATTTACTTGGGAAATATCAAATTTACTAACGTTTTGCTGTAACTGTTGCTGAAGTTGCCGAGTTTGCAAAGCGATCGCTTTTTCGGCTATTTCTCTATTTGGTTCTCCACTGCTACAACCTGTCAGCAACAGCGCTAAAACTAAAACTAACCGCCACATAACTATTTTTATTGCAAGTTTCCAGCGCTAGTATAAGCTGAGGAACCCACTAATCTTAGATATGTCCTCAATCGTTACTCACGCGCTTAAAGAATGGGCGATCGCACTCGAAGCCTTAGAACAAGGTAAAACAATTATGTTGCTGCGTAAAGGCGGCATCAAAGAAAGCCAAGGCAAGTTTCAAGTCCCGCGCGATCGCATTCTCCTTTATCCCACTTACGAACATCAACAACCAGCACTTTTAAAGCCTGTTTATCAAAGTCGCGTTACCCCTGTAACTTCCGGCTGGCATCCCGAACAAGTTAATATATCTAGCTGGGCAGAAATTACCGATGTTTTGCCTGTAAGTGAAGAAAACACTATTAAAGCACTTCTACCCTTTCATATTTGGAACGAGCGGTTTATTAGCGATCGCCTAAAATGGAAACCTCGCCAACCTATCTTCATTCTATTACTACGCACTTACAAGCTACTAAAGCCCCAGGTTATTAATTATCGTCCTGAATACGGCGGTTGCACGTCTTGGATCGATTTAGGTTTAGGTATAGAGAGCGAGCGCACTTCCCCAGTTTTTCCAGAAGATACTTATAAGCATCTAACTACCGAAATTCGCCAGATAATCGGCAATAATTTAGCTTTTGCTTAAATACTTAATAATTGCACTATTGATTTACCAGTTTGCAGCCTGTCTACCAGCAAAATCTACCCAATTATTTTTAGGCTATAAACAATACATATAAGTTTCTTTATACCTTCCTTTGGGTAGACAAATTATGAACAATTACAGTCGTCAGAGAGATAGCAATGCTTGGATTTTTCAAACATGGGCTGCTTTTGGTCTGTCTATCGGCATAACAACTATAGGTATTGTCAATTTGCCTGTAGATAATTGGATCAAAGGCTTTATGGGTATGGGTTTAGCTTTCAGCGTTGGTTCAACTTTTACATTGGCAAAAACTACCAGAGACTTGCACGAAGCGACAAAGATTGTCTCTAGAATTGATGAAGCTCATGTAGAAAAACTATTGAGTCAAAATCATCCCTTAAAATAATTATTAAAAAAGCGGCTGTAGTCAACAACCGCTTTTTATGCTTTAATATTTTCCTTTTTTCCGAGCTAATTTTTGCTGCTTGTTGCGCCGCCTATGTGCTGCAACTACTGCTTCATCTACGGGATATCCAATAAGCGGAATTGCCTGGTATTGGCGTTCTTCTTCGCGTTTTTTGACTTCTGTGTAATCCAACCAGTGGATACAATCAACCGGACAAGTTTCTATAGCTTCTTGGATTAATTCTTCCGAGTCGCCATCTTGACGAATTACCCGCGATCGCCCATAATCTGGCTCAATATAAAAAGTATTACGGGCTACATGGGCGCAATGCTTGCAACCAATACAGATTACTTCATCTACATATACGCCATTTTGCCGGACTATACCCCCCAATTCTGGCTCTTTACCAGAACGATCGGGGTTGTCTCGAAAAATTCCCCCTAATTCTGGTTCTAATTTTGAGCGCGCTTGTCCATCTTCAGCCATTAGTTACTCCAACGCTGTACTAGGAGGCGAATTGAACCATCGGTATTTTGCTGTTGTTCGGAAATTTGGAAGCCTTGTTTTGCTGTCTCATTGACAACAGTACGGTAAGCATAACGCTGAGTTACTTGGCGTAAGAAACCCTCAACGGATAAAGGTTGTTGCCAATATTGCAAATCTGCTACTAATTCATACTCTTTACCATTCCAGCTAAATCCAACATCGTAGCCGTTTTCTTGAACAATTGCGATCGCCGCTTTCCGGCTTTGTCCCCGATAACCGCGTACTGCTTCAGGTTCTGCTTTCCACTTAATTCCTAAATCGGTAAGAGCAGCTTGCAAGGAAGTTAAATTGCGGATTTGAGTTTTGATTTGGCTAAAATGTGACATGGTGTTTGGGTGTGAAGGAGTCTAAAACTAAATAAAAAAATATGACTTACCACTGGCTCAAAGCATTTTGAGTTGTAGTAATATTATTTTGATAAACTTGAGCGGCAAAAAACTCTGAACTTTGTTCAGTGTTAACTACAGTACCTAACTGAGCTTCAATGGCTGCGGTAACTTCCGCACAAGAAGCGCCAATGATTCCGGTAACTGTTTCAAGCACTCTACCGTCTGGATAAATAACAAATTCTAACGTTTCCATATATCGTTGAATTTCCTACAGCATAGAATTAGCTAACTGCACTAAAAATTTACATAACTTGAGTAAATTTGCTTACAACCAATGTGTCAGTTTTTAACTTAAATTTTCATCTATCGAATTATAGAGAATTATAAGTTAACAAAACTTATAAGTAAATGAGTAGTTGCATCAGTTATTTGTAAGTTTCCCTTAACTATAGGCTGCCGTCAAGAGAGACACAAAACTTTACAAAGAGTGCGATCGCTTCCTAACGTTACAAATAAAGGAATTTTTGCTAGTAAAGGGGCAAAATAAAGCGGCAAAAGTTTACGATAATTAAAATTCGTTGAGTGTGGGTAACAGGCATGAGTGCCGATATTAAAAGTATTACTTCTACTCCAATGCGCGTAGGAGTATTGGGTTTTGGTGGATTAGGGCAAGCTGCGGCTAAATTAATTGCTCCCAAAAGCGAGATGATCCTAGTAGCAGTAGCCGATCTCAAAGGCTATGCTTACGCTTCCCAAGGACTAAATGTAGATAAATGTATTAGTGCCTATGCGTCTCAAGGCTCGGTAGGATATTTAGAGGCAGGTGGTACGCTAAGTAGTCAAAGTATTCAAGAATTGATCGATTGCTCCGAAGTTGATGGTTATTTTTTAGCCTTACCCAACTTACCTAATACATTTATAGCGTCTGTAGCGCAAATGTTTATGCGATCGCATTGGCAAGGAGTATTAGTAGACGCAATTAAACGCACGAGCGCTGTAGAGCAACTATTAACATTAAAATCAGACTTCCAAGCCGCCAAAATTACCTATTTAACAGGCTGTGGCGCAACCCCCGGATTGCTAACCGCCGCCGCCGTCTTAGCTTCTCAAAGCTACGCCGAAATTCACAGTGTCAAAATCACCTTTGGGGTAGGAATCGCCAACTGGGAAGCCTACAGAGCAACTATTAGGGAAGATATTGCTCACTTACCAGGCTACAGCGTCGAAAGAGCAAGAGCAATGACCGACGCACAAGTAGAAGCCTTGCTAGATGAGACTAATGGCGTATTAACTTTAGAAAATATGGAACACGCCGATGATGTCATGTTGGAATTAGCGGGAATATGCGATCGCGATCGCGTTACTGTTGGTGGAGTAGTCGATACTCGCAACCCTACTAAACCCATCAGCACCAATGTTCAGGTAACAGGGAGAACCTTTGAAGGCAGAATTTCTACTCATACCTTTACTCTAGGCGATGAAACCAGTATGGCAGCAAACGTTTGTGGTACTGCCTTTGGTTATCTCAAAGCCGGAATCGAATTGCAACGCCGGAGTATTTACGGATTATTCACGGCGGCCCAAATTATGCCCCAGTTTGTGAAATAAATATTGTATAGACGTTTCACCGAAACGTCTTTCTACCACATTCTCCTAAACATTTTCTCTAGACAACTCTGCTATTTCTTCATCATCCGCCGCAACTACTTGAGGTACGAAGGGTAAATTCGCACCAAGTAAACCTTTCTTTATTCTTTCAGGAGTTTCTGGAAAGACAACAAACAATGGATGAATAGCAATAGCTCCTTCACTAAAAATATGTTTGTGACGAGGAGGCATTACCCATTCGTAATCCTTATCTAACCAAACTTGAATTTGTCGCCAGCGCCGGAGTAAATCGGAAAAGTCTTCATCGGGACGGTGAATAAAGATAAAAAGCTCTATCCCAGTCTTGATTTTCCACTCCGGGTCGCACATCAATATTGCCAGTTCGCAAGGTAGCATTCTAGTTTCTGTAGTTTTTTCGGAAAAGCTAGAAGCAGGTTGGCGCAAGCGTACAATTGGCAAAGGAATAGTAATTAAACTTTCTTCAGCGCGACGGAGACTAGGAATTGCCTCTAAATAAGGACGATATTGCTTGAGCAGGGCGATCGCAGATAATGGATTGCTATACTCTGCCAATAACTGTTCGTAGTCAGATTTTTTACTCGTCATAGATCAAATTCTTTATTTTTATTTTTGGCAGTTCAATTATTAAAACTTTATGGCTTTTAAAAAAAATAATTTAGTTAGGGTAAGTTGCAGGGGAATTAGAGTAAAAATTCTAGGTTGATTATTCTACTACCCCTACAAACTTTGCTTGCCCTAACCCAATGTTTCAAACACCTTAAACATTGGTAAGTACATTGATAGTAAAATTATCCCTACCATTCCACCCAAAACCACAATCATAATTGGTTCAATGATGCTGGTGAGCGCTTTTACCGCTTGTTCTACCTCATCTTCATAAAAATCTGCAACTTTCATCAGCATTTGGTCTAATTCCCCAGTTTCTTCACCAATACTAATCATCTGAATTGCCATAGTTGGAAAAACGGCATCTTTTTTCAAAGCCAAACTAATCATGCCACCTTGTTGAATCTCTAACCTTGAAGCATCCAAAGCATTGGCAATGACTTGATTTCCCGCTGTATCGCGGACAATTTCTAACGCTGTCAAAATCGGTACGCCAGAACGAGTTAAAGCGCCAAAAGTTCTGCTAAAACGAGCTACCGAAGACTTTTGAATCAGGTCGCCAAATAAAGGTACTTTTAAAGACAGGCGATCGATAGTTTCTCGACCTAGCCGAGTTCGGTAGTATTGCCTTAGAAAGAAACTACCACCAACAAATATAGCAAACGGAATCAGCGCTCTCCAACTTGTAATTACTCCGCTAACGTCAAGCATAAATTGCGTTAGGGGCGGCAATTCTACACCTAGTTGCTTGAAAATATTAGCAAAAATTGGAATCAAAAATATAGTCATGCCCAAGAAAATAAGCAAGGCTAAAACTCCAACAGCAACGGGATAAGTTAAAGCTGATTTAATTTGATTTTGTAGTCTAGCAACGTCTTCTAACAATTTAGATAAACGATTCATTACTTCGTCTAGTACACCGCCAACCTCTCCCGCTTGCACCATACTGACGTACAAATTATCAAAACATTGAGGGTGCTTTCGCATTGCATCCGAAAGATTTACGCCCTGTTGTACATCTTCGCTAATTTCAATTAAAGCTTTTTTTAGTTTTGGGTTAGGAGCTTGCTCTGCTAGTACGCCAAGACTCCGAACGATCGCAACTCCCGCATTAGTCAACACCGCAAACTGACGCGAGAAAACGGCTTTATCCTTAACAGAAACTTTTGCTAAAGCAGTTTGAAATTGACTAAGGTCTAAATTGCCACTTATTTTAAATTCCTGAGCTTGCTTTAAGTCTTGAATTACAAAACCTCTTTCTCGCAAGCTAGAACGGGCTATAAATGGGGAAGCTGCCACAATTTTTTCTTTTCTCGCATTCCCTTTAGAATCTCGAACGCGGGCGACGTAGGTAGGCATAGCAGTCTCCAAATAATATATAAATTGACAAGCTTAAAAAGACGCGATCGCGTCTCAAGAACAAACTAACGAGCTTGCATACCCGCCATTCCTGGTTTTGCTCCTGGTGCGGCACTTCCTGGAGTTCCGCCAATCAAACGCTGCAACTCATCAACTTTAGAAGTTTTAGACATTGCCGCTTCAAAAGAAATAGTGCCAGCTTTGTACAAGTCTGATAATACTTTCTCTAAAGTTTGCATCCCTAGCTTACCCCCGGTTTGAATTGCTGAGTAAATTTGTGCCGTTTTGCCTTCGCGAATTAAGTTAGAAATAGCTGGAGTAACAATCATAATTTCTTGGGCCATTATGCGTCCAAATTCATTTGGTTTGGGCTTTTTCTTGGATACTAACGTTTGACTAAATACCGCAATTAAAGAGTTAGATAGCTGAACGCGAATCTGTTGTTGTTGTTCGGGGGGAAAAACATCCACCATCCGGTCGACGGTTTGCGCGGCGGAACTCGTGTGCAAGGTTCCAAATACCAAGTGACCAGTTTCGGCAGCAGAAATTGCTAATTGGATAGTTTCTAAGTCGCGCATCTCTCCGACTAAAATTACGTCTGGATCTTCGCGCAAAGCTGCTCTTAGAGCGTTAGCAAAGCTTTTGCTGTCTTCTCCTACTTGCCGTTGGTGAATCAAACTTTTAACTGGCTCGTAGATAAATTCGATCGGATCTTCAACGGTCAAAATATGCTCGGCGCGAGTGATATTGATGTTATTGATCATTGAAGCTAGAGTTGTAGTTTTGCCCGATCCAGTGGGACCCGTCACTAATACAAGTCCTCTAGGTTTTTCAGAAATTTCTCGGACGATATTGGGCAAATTTAACAATTCCATCGCCGGAATTTTGGAAGACAACGCTCGCAGACAAGCCGCGTAGGAACCGCGTTCTTTGTATACATTGACCCGGAAGCGTGCTAATCCTTTCACACCGTAAGAGCAATCAAGTTCCCAGTTTTGCTCTAAGTTTTTGCGTTGGGTATTGTTAAGCATACTAAATATCAAGCGTTGACATTGTTCTGGGGTCAACGGTTCGTGTTCTGTGGGCGTTAATTTGCCACTGACACGAATGTAGGGAGGTAAACCCGCCGATAGATGCAAGTCAGAGCCACCGCTTTCTACTACTTGCTCCATTAAGTCTTCAATCATGTATTCCATGTTTTTCTCCTGTTTGAATTAAATATAATTATCTTCAGAAATTGCGGTCGCCTTTTTTTAGCCCAAAACAAAACTGCAACTATTTATTCTTGAAAACGAGAGGTCATGCAGTAAGGACAATCTAGCCACTCTTGTTTTAATTGAGCATTACAAATACGGCATTCTAGAGAACTTTTCCGCTTGGCTTTGAGTTCTGCTTCTAAACCAGAATCAGTAAATGTTACTCGTTCTACTTCTTCTAGAGTTGTACTTCCTTCTCGTACCAAGTTGAGGCTATAAGCTAACAAAGTAACCATCCCTTCTTCTACAGCTACTTCTTTGATTCTTTCGGTAGGCGCTCCTTCGGTGATCAAATTTTGCAACTGCTCGGTGATCCGCATAACCTCGTACACGCCACAACGTCCTTTGTAACCTACTCCATTGCAGTTTGAGCAAAGTTCTCCCGCACTTCGAGCTTTTTGGATCTGCTCTGGTTGTAAGCTATTGGCTTTGTAAAGACTAATTGCTACTTCTTGAGACGAACTTGTTAAACCAAATCTTGCAAGTTCTATAGCCGTTGGCGTGTAGGCAATCTTGCACTGAGAACAAACCCGCCGTACTAAACGTTGAGCCACTACTCCCAGCAGCGAACCCGACACCATGAATGGTTCTACTCCCATTTCATCTAAACGCGAAATGGCTCCGGCGGCATCGTTGGTGTGGAGTGTCGTTAAAACTAAGTGTCCAGTTAAAGCAGCTTCAATTGCCGTTTTAGCTGTCTCTCTATCCCGCGTCTCGCCCACTAATATTACATCAGGATCTTGGCGCAAAAACGAGCGCAAAATTGAAGCAAAATCCATGCCTTTTTCGCGAATTACCTGCACCTGAGTAATTCCTGGTAAAGAGTATTCAATTGGATCTTCGGCGGTACTAATATTTACCCCCGGATCGTTGCGTTCGGCAAGGACGGAGTATAAAGTAGTCGATTTGCCCGAACCAGTGGGCCCCGTAACGAGCAACAAGCCAAAGGGGCGACTAGCCATATCTCTAACAATTTGCAAGCTAACGGGGTCGCTAATTAATTTATCTAAACCAAGTTGAGTTGACGCGTTATCTAAAATCCGCAGCACGACTTTTTCTCCGTAGCGGCTAGGTAAGGTACTAACTCGAAAGTCTACTTTGCGCCCTTCAAACATCCGCCGGATTCTGCCATCTTGAGGCATTCGGCGTTCGGCAATATCTAAATCAGAAATAATTTTAAAGCGGGCGGTAACGGCGGCGACAATTTGCTTAGGCAACGGCTCAAAAGCTAGGCGCAATACGCCATCTTTGCGGAACCGGATGCGGAGATTATCTTCTTGAGGTTCGATGTGAATATCAGAAACTTTTTCTTGGAGAGCTTTAACTAAAATTTTGTTTACAAGGGCAATAACTGGAGCCGCCGCCGCATCTTGCAAAGCCGCGCCTAAGTCCGCGTCTAGGTCGTCCGGTGCCTCTTGCAAGTCAAGGTTTTCTAATTCTGACTTTACATCAACAGACTTTTCGATGTCTATGAGTTTTTGTTTTTCAACTTGCTCATCTAAATATTTAGAGAGGATTTGCTGGAAATCTTCTTGAGCAATTACCATCCTTTGGAGACTCAGACCTTTGGGGCGCAAAATTCGGTTTAAAGTATCTTGAGCATCTAGGTTGTCGGGATCGACCATAGCTACTAACACCGAAGGCGGTGGAGTATCATTTTGGGCTAAAGGAATGAGCCGATAGCGACGACAAACATCTATAGGAATTAATGTATTAATTAGGTTGGCGGCGGCAGTAGTGCTAGTTTCACTAATTTCTGGATCGAGAAATTCAACTCCGTAAAGAATTTTTAGCTCAAATAGTTGCTGTTTTTTGTAGTGTCTAATTAAGTCTGGGGTGAGTTGTTTTCCAGTAATCGATTCTAGAGCATCCGTCAGAGACTTTCCCGATTTACGGCTTTCGGTTAGGGCTTGATGCACTTGTTCGCGGTTAGCATAACCTGCTTCGATTACCTTATTGCCAAAAGGAGACAAGTCATTTTTAACAATTAGCGCCCGTCGCTGGGATGAAGGGTAAGTCATAAATATTTGTGATAAAAGTTGCTATAGATAGAGTATGCCCAAAACCTAGGTTAGAGTTGCTACGTAAAAGCATTTTATTGCTAAAAAGTTGCGAACAACTAATTTTTATCGACCTTTGAAGAGAATTTTTAGTTACTTGGGGCTACCGAAAATAGCAAAAGCAATCAGGAGAATAAAAATTTTCTTTATCGAGCTTGAGTGTTAAGTTGGAGGCAAGGTATGGCTAAAAAACCTTGCTAATTTTAGCAAGTAGCAGCAAAATGTTTTAGACAAGCAACTTAGGACTTAAAACTTGGCGATCGCTAGATGTTTAATTAGTGCATCCTCCTAGATAAACTAAATATGCCTCTTGAAGCACAGTTTTGAGCAGCTAGGATTGGTGCATAATGGTTGACGAAGAAAAAAATAATTTACAAGATCGACAAAGCGATCGCCTAACAGGTCTCGCAAATAACAATGGAGACAACAAGACAAACAATGAATTCTAACTTTGATGCCCAGAGCGAGGAAAATCCTCAAGGAACCGATACTAATTTATCTGGCGATCCTACCGCCTTTAATGAAAACACCGCCTCCCCGTCTATGGAAAGTAACGGCGATTTCACGCAATTATTAGCGGAAAAAGAACAACAAATAGAATCGTTAAAGACTCAAGTTGAAGAACGTACCAGCCAATATTTGCGGATTGTGGCGGATTTTGATAATTTTCGCAAGCGAGTTCTCAAAGAAAAAGAAGAATTAGACCAGCAAATTAAAGGCAATACAATTACCGAACTGCTGCCCATTGTCGATAATTTTGAGCGGGCGCGATCGCAGCTTAAACCCCAAACCGAAGCAGAAATGAGCATTCACAAAAGTTATCAAAGCGTTTATAAGCAACTGGTAGACAGTCTCAAGCGCTTGGGAGTCGCACCGATGCGTCCCGAAGGAAAACCCTTCGATCCAAGTCTTCACGAGGCAGTCATGCGCGCCCCCAGTGAAGAACCCGAAGGTACGGTGTTGGAGGAATTAGTGCGCGGATACTTTTTAGGCGATCGCATTTTGCGCCATGCAATGGTGAAAGTTGCCACTCCTATAGAGTCCGTGATAACCTCAGAAGAAAATTCTGTAGCATCACAAGAAGAAAGTTAGCTTGCTATAAGTTGCGATCGCAAGCAAGCTAACCTCCCCCATAGCAAAAAAACCTTCCAACCCACCACTACTTCGGAAACCTACTACTAAGCATGGGAAAAGTCATTGGCATCGACTTAGGCACAACCAATAGTTGTGTTGCCATCTTAGAAGGTGGTCAACCAACTGTAATCGCCAATTCTGAAGGCGGGCGCACTACCCCAAGTGTTGTAGCTTTTGGCAAAGGTAGCGATCGCTTAATTGGACAATTGGCAAAGCGCCAAGCAGTAACCAACGCAGAAAATACAATTTATAGTATCAAGCGTTTTATCGGTCGGCGCTGGGATGACACCGCCTCAGAACGTCAAAGGGTAACTTATAAATGCGTTAAAGGAAGAGACGATACAGTAGATGTGCAAATTCGCGGGCGCAACTACACTCCCCAAGAAATCAGCGCCATGATTTTGTACAAACTCAAACAAGATGCGGAAAGTTTCTTAGGAGAAACGGTAGATAGGGCAGTAATTACAGTACCCGCTTATTTTACTGACGCTCAAAGACAAGCCACCAAAGACGCTGGAACCATTGCCGGATTAGAAGTTCTCCGCATTGTCAACGAACCCACTGCCGCCGCCCTGGCTTATGGATTAGACAAGCTAGGTCAAGAACAAAAAATTTTGGTGTTTGACTTAGGTGGTGGCACCTTCGATGTCTCAATTCTCCAACTTGGCGATGGCGTATTTGAAGTCAAAGCGACCTCTGGAAACAATCATCTAGGTGGTGATGACTTTGATAACTGTATAGTTTTGTGGCTGCTATCCCAATTTCAAGAACAAGAAAATATCGACTTGTCGCAAGATAAGATGGCAACCCAAAGGCTTAGAGAAGCCGCCGAGAAAGCCAAAATAGAACTTTCTACCTTAGGATCGACAACAATCAATCTACCTTTTATCACTGCCGATGCAACAGGACCAAAGCATTTAGCAATGGAACTAAGTCGCTCCAAATTTGAGGAAATAGTCGCTCACCTAGTAGAAAGAACTATCGAGCCATTAGTACAAGCTCTTAAAGACTGCGAACTTAAACCTGCAGAAATCAACCGAGTAATATTAGTCGGCGGCTCGACGCGGATTCCCGCCGTTCAAAATGCGCTGCAAAAATTCTTTGGGGGCAAAGCTACCGATAAATCCGTGAATCCCGACGAAGCGGTTGCTTTAGGCGCTGCCATTCAAGGAGGAGTTTTAGGGGGCGAAATTCAAGATGTATTGCTACTAGATGTCACACCACTATCGCTAGGAATTGAAACTTTGGGCGAAGTATTTACTAAAGTTATCGAACGCAATCGGACAATCCCAACAAGTAAATCGCAAATATTTTCTACAGCTACCGACGGGCAAATTTCTGTAGAAATTCACGTCCTCCAAGGCGAACGTGCAATGGCAACCGATAATAAAAGCTTAGGAAGGTTTGTTTTAGCCGGGATTCCCCCCGCTCCGCGCGGAATGCCGCAAATTGAAGTAAGTTTTGAAATTGATGTCAACGGCATACTGAAAGTTGCCGCTCAAGACAAAGGCACAGGGCGAGAACAAAGCATTCGGATTACAAGTACTGGAGGCTTAACTACAGGCGAAATAGAACTAATGCGGCAAGAAGCAGAAATGTACGCCGAGCAAGACAAAAAACGTATTGAACTTATAGATTTAAAAAATCAAGCAGAAAATTTGATTTACAGTTACGAATCGACGTTAAAAGACAATGGCACTTTAATTTCTCAAGAGTTGAAAGGTCAAGCGGACGCAAATATAACCCTACTGCGAGAATTATTTAACGATCCAGCAATTACGGTCGTCAAAGCTCAACAACAGCTAGATGATTTTCAGCAGTTATTGCTGGCAATTGGTACTAGCGTTTATCAAAAAGCTAATTCTTCAGGAGCGCACGATTTTGTAAAAACTACCGTATCGCCAAAAAATATTGAAACAACTCCCCAGCCTACCAATGCTTCCGTACCAATAACTCAAGAAGAATTTGAGCTAGATTTTGACGAAGAAGATAGCACAGTAACTGTTGATTACGAGGCAATTGAATAAATAGGCTTGTTGTCAATAGAGTTATTTGTATACATTTAATAATAGAACTAACTATTACTGTTGCTAATAGCTATTACCTTTCCATTCCACCCGTAAACTTTATCTATAAACGAAGCAGCGCTTTATGGCCCGCGACTACTACGAAATTCTGGGTGTCTCTCGTAATGCAGACAAAGAAGAACTGAAATCCTCTTACCGCCGCCTAGCCCGGAAATATCATCCTGATGTTAATAAAGAAGCTGGAGCCGAAGACCGCTTTAAAGAAATTAGTCGTGCTTATGAAGTCTTGTCGGAACCTGAAACCCGCGACAGATACGATCGCTTTGGCGAAGCCGGAGTAGCCGCAGGTGCTGGCGGGGCTGGATTTCAAGACTTTAGCGATGTGGGCGGCTTTGCCGATATTTTTGAGAACTTATTTAATAACTTCGCGGGCGGTGTGGCTGGAGGTCAAAATCAAAGGCGGCGAAACGGGCCAGTACGTGGCGACGACCTGCGCTTAGACCTAAAACTAGACTTTCGCGAAGCTGTATTTGGTGGTGAAAAAGAAATACGCATCTCTCACTTAGAAACTTGCGAAGTCTGTAGCGGTTCGGGCGCTAAACCCGGCACTCGCCCCCGGAGTTGCTCTACTTGTACTGGATCGGGTCAAGTGCGCCGCGTGACTAGAACGCCTTTTGGAAGTTTTACTCAAGTATCGGCGTGTCCTACTTGCAACGGTACGGGACAGATGATTGAGGAAAAATGCGAAACTTGCGATGGTGTGGGAGCGCATCAAGTTACCAAAAAACTGAAAATAACAATTCCCGCCGGAGTTGACAACGGCACGCGCCTACGCATCTCCTCAGAGGGCGATTCTGGACAACGCAACGGGCCTCCAGGAGACTTGTACGTCTATTTGTTTATTAATGAAGATGTAGAGTTTAAGCGAGACGGCATAAATATCTTGTCAGAAATCAAAATTAGCTATTTACAGGCAATTTTGGGCGCTCGACTGGAAATAAATACTGTAGAGGGCCCTGTAGAACAAGTTATTGCTCCAGGAACCCAGCCAAATATAGTTTTGACTCTTGAAAATCGGGGCGTACCGCGTTTAGGCAATCCGGTAAGTCGAGGAAATCATTTAGTTACAGTTTTAGTAGATATTCCGACTAAACTTAGTAGCGAAGAGCGGGAACTATTGGAGAAGTTGGCAAAAATCAAAGGCGATCGCACTGGGAAAGGTAGAGATGGATTATTTGGTAAGTTGTTTCAGTAATGAGTAATATATCTGCCCCCGACGACAAGCTAGATTTGCGCGGAACTCCTTGCCCGATCAATTTTGTCCGCACTAAACTGCGGTTAGAGCAGATGCCGCCGGGAGCATTATTAGAAGTGTGGCTAGACCCTGGCGAACCGATTGAGCAAGTCCCCGATAGCCTAACTATGGCAGGTTACAGCATCGAGCAGATAGTAGCCGTTGCCAGCTACTATTGCTTGTTAGTTCGCCGTCCCCTTGCTACTGCATGAAGCCACAAGAAGAACAGCAATTAAGTTCTAATCTGCCCTTGATAGGAACGGTAATTGCCGTTCAAGCAAACTACTATCAAGTCAAGTTGCCAAGTTCTGCGCTCTTGTTACTCTGCACCCGGCGGGCATTGTTAAAGAAAATGGGGCAAAAAGTCATGGTAGGCGATCGCGTAGAAGTGGTCGAACCAGACTGGGCGGGAGGACGCGGAGCTATTTCTCAAGTTTTTCCCAGACAGACAGAATTAGATCGTCCCCCGGTGGCTAATGCCCAGCAAATTTTATTGGTTTTCGCTCTTGAAGAACCAAAAATAGAACCTTACCAGTTGAGCCGTTTTTTAATTAAGGCAGAAACTACAGGCTTGGAGGTGTACCTGTACCTAAATAAAAGCGACTTATTGACCTCCAAACAGTTGCTTGATTGGCAGTTACGCCTGCATCAATGGGGGTACGATCCGGTTTTTATTAGCGTACGTCAAGCTGCTATCGAACAAATCCAAGGTCAATTAGATAACAAAATTACTGTAGTTGCCGGACCTTCGGGGGTGGGGAAATCGAGCTTAATTAATTATCTGATTCCTAATGTTAATTTGCGCACTAGCGAAGTTTCTGGGAAATTAGGTAGAGGTCGTCACACTACTCGCCACGTCGAACTATTCCAACTCCCTAATGGCGGCTTGCTTGCCGATACACCAGGTTTTAACCAGCCAGATTTAGATTGCGATCCCGAAGAATTAATTAATTATTTTCCCGAAGCAAGAAAGCGTCTAGCTTCTGCCCATTGTCAGTTTAATGACTGCTTGCACCGAGAGGAGCCAAACTGCGCCGTGCGGGGAGATTGGGAACGCTACGAACATTATTTAGAATTTTTGGGAGAGGCAATTATCCGCGCTACATTGCGCGATCGCACAAGCGACCCCGAAGCTAGTATGAAGTTAAAAACTAAGCGCGGTAAAAATCAGTACGAACCCAAGCTAGAAACAAAGAAATATCGCCGGACATCTCGCCGCAGTCAGCAACAAGGGTTGCAAAAGTTGGAGGAGGATGGGTAATTGGGAATTGGTAATTTAATAAATAGAAAGTTTAGAATTAGACATTATTCTTTGTAATCAGGATGGCGATCGTGGCTGCCACTATTGAAATTTACACATGGAGAACTTGCCCTTATTGTATTCGTGCTAAACAGTTGCTGCAAAGCAAAGGTACGGAATTTATTGAATACAGTATTGATGGCGATGAAGCGGCGCGGAGCGTCATGGCTAAACGCGCTAATGGTAGAAGGTCTGTACCACAAATATTTATTGACGACCAACATATTGGTGGTTGCGACGATATGTACGAACTAGAATGGCAAGGCAAGCTTGACGAATTACTAACAGCTAATAACGCCGTATAATTTGGTGGTGTTTTAGTCCATTGCCCATTAATTACTAAACAATACCTGTGTTAAAACTTGCCTTTATTATCGATCCTATAGCCAAACTCGACCCCTGCCACGATACTAGCATTGCGCTCATGGAAGCCGCACAATCGTTAGGTCACGAAGTTTGGATAACTCAGGCAAACTTATTGAGTGTAGTAGCAAGCAAGGCTTGGGCAACCTTAGAACCAGTGCAGTTGCAAAAAGTAGACTTGGTGGCGGGAAACTGGGTAGTAAAATCACCTTGGTATCAACTAGGCGATCGCATTTTTGCGCCGCTAGAAACAATGGATGCTGTTTTTATGCGTACCGATCCCCCGGTAGATGCCCTCTATCTTTATGCTACTTACATTTTGGATTACATCGATAAAGCCAAAACTTTAGTTGTTAATAATCCCCAGGGATTACGGGCTGCTAATGAGAAAATGTACGCTTTACAATTTGTAAATTCAATTCCTGAAACCATTGTTAGCCCCGATAAGCAAGTTATTCGGGAATTTATGGAAGCAAAGGGGGCGGCAATTTTGAAGCCTTTAGGGAATAAAGCGGGAGAAGGAATACTTTATTTAGAACCTAGCGATCGCAATTTCAACTCTATCGTCGAACTCAGTACCCTCCAAGGCAAAATTCCGGTGATGGTACAGAGGTTTTTACCCGCCGCCAAGCAGGGAGACAAGCGAATTATTTTACTCGATGGCGAACCAATTGGCGCTCTCAATCGACTTTCTAGCGGTAATGAATTTCGCAATAATATGGCAGCAGGTGGTACGGTAGCCAAAACCGAAATTACCGAGCGCGAACGGGAAATATGCAGCGAACTCGCGCCCAAAATCCAAGCCGATGGCTTGTATTTTGTGGGAATTGATGTCATTGGCGGCTATTTAACCGAGGTTAATGTCACAAGCCCCACAGGAATTAGAGAAATAGATAAGTTAGCTGCTACTCATTTGGGCGAGCAAGTAATTAAGTGGGTAGAACAACAAAAGTTAAAAACCTAAGTTATTTTCCCCCAAATGCCATCGCCCCTAGCCGCGTGGCGGTCGTCTTCTTTGCAGAAAATCAGGAATATCTAAACCTGTTTTTTCTTTGGGTTCGTAAGTCATCGGCGGGGGTGGAGGTGTACTAGCATTAGTTGGGGTTTGTTTCCCCGCCACAACTTTAGCGGTGGTTGGCGGCGCTGCTAGCACTTCTCCAGTAAACCCCGTAGCTATTACAGTGATCCTAACTTCTCCTTGGAGGCGATCGTCAATCACGGCTCCAAAAATAATATTGGCATTAGGATCTACTACTTCATAAATTATTTCGGCGGCGGCATTAACTTCATGCAGCGTCAAATCGCTCCCACCAGTAATATTAAAAATCACGCCTCTAGCTCCTTCAATAGAAGATTCTAGTAGTGGTGAAGAAATTGCGGCATTGGCGGCTTCTTGGGCGCGAGATTTGCCCGATCCGACTCCAATTCCCATCAAAGCCGAACCCGCATCTGCCATAATTGCTCGCACATCAGCAAAGTCTACATTTACTAAACCGGGAATCGTAATAATATCTGAAATTCCCTGCACCCCCTGGCGCAGTACGTCATCAGCAAACCTAAAAGCCTCTTGGACTGGAGTTTGTTCGGAAATTACCGATAATAATTTGTCATTAGGAATCGTAATTAACGTATCTACTCGGCTTTCTAGCCCCTCAATCCCTTGCTCGGCTTGGCTGGTACGCCGCCTACCTTCAAATAGAAACGGGCGCGTCACAACTCCCACCGTCAGCGCCCCCATTTCTTTGGCGATTTCTGCAACTATTGGTGCCGCCCCCGTACCCGTACCGCCACCCATTCCAGAAGTAATAAAAACTAAATCTGCATTTTCTAAAGCCGCCGCAATTTCATCGCGAGATTCTTCCGCCGCTTTTTGACCGATCGCCGGATTGCCCCCTGCTCCTAACCCCCGCGTTAGTTTCTGCCCTATTTGCAAGCGTTTAACGGAGGCTGATTGTACCAAAGCTTGAGCATCGGTATTAATTGACCAAAATTCAATTCCCGATACATTGCTGGCAATCATTCGGTTAACCGCATTTCCCCCACCGCCACCTACACCAATGACTTTGATATTGGCTACTCGACCGGGAACAATATCATTAACTAAGTCATCTTCTGGCATTCTCTTGTCATTGCTATGACTAAAATTAAGCCCTGTGGTGGTGGTGGTAGTGGTGTTAAAAGGATTGTTAGAATTTACTGCCAGCGTGAATCCAGACTGTCCTGATGCTTGAGAATTATTATGGGCAAGCCCTTGTTTATTATTGAGCGACATTGCAATTTTTAAACTACTTATATAGACGACTGGGGGCAATTTGGCTAAGAGTCTACTACAACCTGATATTTGCACGAATCTGTCTAAGCGTTCGGCTTATTTTAAAACGGCAAAATATAAGAGTGTAGAACTTTGAGGATAACAAGCACAACAGTAAATTACTCCTTAGCTTAAAGTTTTACTGAGTAGCCAACAAGGTAGTTTTGAGCAAAAGTAATGCCAAGCTTCTTTGCTGACGATTGTTCTAAATTTTGTTATAGTTTTTGACTCAAAGAGCGAATAAACTCTCGAATCACATCAGTTTTTGTTCTTTGGGAGTTGTGACAATATTGCTCTAAAATTTTCATTTCTGTTTCTGGAAGTCTAATATTGAGGTGACTTTCTAACATGGATGCTGCAATATGCTTTACAGTCCCTAGGTTACACTACCTACAAGAATTTAGCTTAACTTTTTTGGGTTATTGGGGGCGAGAATTAGTTTTTTTAGCTAAATTTTCCTTTACTTTTGGCTTCGGCGTTATAGAATTCATTTCGACAAAAGGCTTTGCGGGGTTTGTAAGGTCAATATAAGCAATCTCTTGCAGTTTTTCTTGTGTAGGTAAAAGCCGCATTTCCTCTAAAGCTTGGAGTTGGTCTACTAATTTTGAGCTATAAGCACCTAAATGGACTGCTCCTAATTCAGTTTTCAAAATCAAATTATCTTGATTTTGCCAATCAATTTCGCTGACTTTAATATTGAGATGGCTTACTGCTTGATAAAGTTGATTCCAATGGGGTTGGTATTGTTCTATTTGTCCTATAACTCTTAGCTTGGGCATTTTGAAGGAACTACTATTAGTCGAAGCGTAACTTTGCTGAGGTATCCATACACCATCAGCAGAAATAAACCCTGGAGAAGTAAATTTATTGGTTAAAGCGATCGCTACTGGTACTCTCTCAGTGACTTGCACTGCTAAACTAGGCGGAAACAGTTTGCGAGTCACACTAGCGTCGGCGATCGTTGGTTGTGATTCTAAAGCTTGAGCTAAAGCTTCCGGTTTAATTTCTAACAGGTTTTGCGGATAAGAAATGTTCAAAAATGATTGAATTGCCTGCTTAGAAAGCAAATTGTTGCCACTAATATTAATTTGCTCTGATTCTCTCACTACCCAAATTGGTTGATTAATTCCCCAGAATAATCCCCCCAAAAGCCCGGTAATTGCCAAATTTCTCCAAACTGTTTTAATTTGTTTCAACCGTCTGTGACGGCGCAACATCAACCGACGCTGAGTCAATTCTCCTTGGGACACTGAGGCAATATTATTCATACCAATATGACAATCTAGGTGATTAGCGAGTCTGATTATTTACTTTCTATTAGCGATCGCCTTCAATCTTGGCAAATAAAGCTGTTTCTCAGAGCTTTATTTTTCTGCTCGAATAAAATTAAGTTGCTAATTTTTCGAGTATATTATCACAATTAACTTAAATTACCAGAGGAAAATCTAAAATAAATCGCGGGAGCGAGGGCGTTTTTCTCCGGTAGGAATAGAAGCAATTAAGCGACGGGTGTATTCTTGTTGCGGGGATCTGTAAATACTCTCGGCGGCTCCTTGTTCGACAATTTGTCCTTGATTCATCACTAAAATGCGATCGCTCATAAACTTGACTACATTTAAGTCGTGAGAAATAAAAATGTAAGTTAGATTAAATTCTTGTTGTAATTCTTTCAGCAAGTTTAATACTTGTGCTTGCACCGAGACATCTAAAGAAGATACCGATTCATCGCAAATAATAAATTTAGGTCGCAGCGCCAACGCCCGCGCGATACAAATTCTTTGCCGTTGACCGCCAGAAAATTCGTGAGGATAGCGATTTAATAAACCGGGGTCAAGTCCTACGCGCTCTAGCAATTCTCCAGCAATTTTACGCCGATGGCGATCGCTATTGCCTCTACCATGAATTACCAAGGGTTCGACGATCGCATCGCCAATTTTTAAGCGGGGATCGAGGGAGCTAAAAGGGTTTTGAAAAATAATCTGCATTTCTTGGCGTAGTTTTTGCAAAGCATGACCGCCAATAGTAGCGACATTTTGCCCATCAAACATAACACTGCCACTAATGGGAGCGATTAATCTTAGTAGAGTCCGCCCCAACGTTGTCTTACCGCAGCCAGATTCGCCAACCAAACCCAAAGTCTCCCCAGGGTAGACTTGAAAAGAAACGCCTTTAACTGCCATAAAGTAACGCTTAGTTTGTCCAAAAGCTCCAGCTTGGCGAAAACCTACTTGCAGGTCGCGCACATCTAGCAAGGGATTTTGGGCTAAAAGGTGAGTTAAACGTTGTTGTAATGCTTCTGGGGTAACTTCTGGTGGCGGGGGCGGACTTTTTTCTTCAATTTCTACGTTACCCATTGTTGTTGATTTAATGCTCATAAAATCAGCAACAGTGAGCAGATATTGCGATCGCACTTCCATGTTTGGGCGACAAGCTAATAATCCTTTAGTGTAGGGGTGCTGAGGTTGACTAAATACCGATTCTACAAGTCCGCATTCGACAATTTTTCCTTGGTACATCACTGCTATCGAGTCGGCAATTTCTGCCACCAGTCCCAAATCGTGAGTAATAAAAATCATCGCCATTTGACGGCTTAAGCTCAATTCTCGCAGCAAGTCTAAAATAGTAGCTTGTACCGTAACATCTAAGGCGGTAGTAGGTTCGTCGGCAATTAAAACGGCAGGGTTACAAGAAATTGCCATCGCGATCGTTACTCTTTGCAACTGACCGCCAGAAAGTTGATGGGGATAGCGATCGAGCAAGGCTTGTTTTTCCGCCGCAACTTCTTGAGCTAACTTGCGTTTGTTTTGGCGGAGGGCAGGATTATGAGAAATTGCCTTAGCTGCTAATTCTTCATCCCTAGGCAATAGCTTAACTTCTTGGAGCAAACTTAATGCTATACTCTGCGCTGCTATTTTTGATACTTTTTGATGGCGCAATATAGCTTCAACCAACTGGAAGCCACAAGTATAAACTGGGTTTAGAGCGCTCATCGGCTCTTGAAATACCATCGCAATTTTGCCGCCCCGATATTGCAGCATTTGGTCTTGAGATAGCTTCAATAAGTCTACCTCCGGGGCTTCGTGCTTAAACCAAATTTCGCCGCCGCTAACTATACCAGGACTTGGTACTAAGCCCATTAATGCCAAGGAAGTAATGGATTTCCCCGAACCCGATTCGCCAACAATTCCTAGAGTTTGACCTTGTTCCAACTTAAAAGAGATACCTTGAGCCGCCGTAATTACTTTTTCGTCGGTAATAAATTGAACTTGTAAATTGCGAACATCTAAGACAGTTTCACTCATAGGAATTATCGGGCTTACCACTGAAAATTAACAGGATTTTAACAGTGCTGTTGGTTGCTTTCTGTGACTTTGACTAATATTTAGGTTTTTAGTTTGTTTGTCAGCTACAGAAGGTAGCTGACAAACGTTTTAAAACGGAATATCGTCGTTGTCTGCACTATAGTCTGGTTGGGGCGTTGGAGGTTCGGGCATGGTAAATTTACGACTGCGATCGCTCTCTTGGTCGTAGGTATTTTGTGCAGGAGTCGGATTATAGCTAGAACTTACCGTTGCTGGCGATCGCATTTCATCATCATCGACGGCATTTTGTGATGAATCGCTACTACTACTTACTTCTAGATTACCCCCAGCACCTAAAGGATAAATTTTTTGTACGGTTAATTCTGCTTTTTTTTCTTTGTAACCATCTAACTGAACGCTGTTCATAGTTAAACGTCCTTCAATAATTACGCGATCGCCTTGATGGTAAGATTTTTGAATCTCTTGTGCCAAATTCCCCCAACCCACAACTTTTAGCTGGGATGGAGCTTGAGCGCCGCGCTCGGAAAATTCTACCAACATCTCACAAATCGCCATTTGGTCGGCGGTAAAGCGCAACTGCGGTTCTTGAACGATTTGTGCCATCAAAATGCAACTATTCATAAAATTTGCTGCCTAACTAATTTTTAGTAAGTTTGAGTAAACAAAAGGAGAGATTTTCTCTCCCTGGTGTTGCTTATCCCACTACAGTTTCTTGATTAATCTCTGTACTGACTTCTTGCTCTTGCTCGACAAAGGTTTGAACGCGAGCGCGGTAATCTCTTAAACTGCTGTCTACCCAATCTTTATCATTACTGTTAGCGTACAAATGTACCAGGGGTTCGCTGGCATCAGGCAAAATTAATACCCAATTATCGCTTTGAGGGCTAACAATTTTAACTCCGTCAACTAGCTCTAGTTCTTGAGCGGGGTGAGTTTCTACCAAATGACGCATCAGCGCTCCCTTTACAGTCCAAGGACAACGCACGGTATAGGTTTTGTGATAAACGCGCGGTAATTCTGTCCGCACCGAAGCAAGACTCCGCTCTTGGATAGTTAGCATCTCGATTAGTTTGGCAATAGAGAACATGGCATCGAAACCTGGATGCAGTTGCGGAAAAATAAAACCAATATCGCCGCTTCCTCCCATAACTACATTGGGATCGTTTTGGCATTCTTCCATCAAGGCGGTGGGGTTGGCTTTGGTACGAATTACTTTACCATCATGGCGACGAGCAATTTGTTCTACCGCACTAGAAGCATGAATTGGTACTACTACCGTCCCTCTGGGGTGAGCCGTCAAAATTGTATTTACCATTAGCGCCGTCAGCAATTGGCCCCTAATCGGCATCCCCGACTCGTCAACTAAAATTAGCTGCTCTCCATTTGCCGATACCTGCACCCCAAAACTAGCTTTTAGAACCTCTACCACCTGACCTAATTGGGTAAGCAATTGTTCTCTTTCTACTGGAGAAACCGCCGAGGGTTTGAGACTAGCATTTAGCACTACAGCATCGCAGCCAAACTTAGCTAAAAGCTGAGGTAATATTGCCCCAGAAACAGAGTAACTATAATCAATAATTACCTTTGAATTACTGTGACGAATAGCCTCTATATTCAAATTCTTCTCAAAAGCCGTGCAGTAAGTATCGATCATTTGAATTGGATAAGTTACATTGCCAATTTCATGAATTTGTACCCGCCGCAAGTCTTCTTTGAAGTAAGAGCCTTCAATTTTCTTTTCCTTGGACTTGGAAATATTAATGCCATTGCGATCAATAAATTCAATTAAAATCGAATCAGGGCGATCGGGATGCAATCGCACGTGAATACCACCAGCTACTGAGAGCGTAGAAACAACTGTCCGCGCCATTGGTAAAGCTGTAGCATCTAAGTTTTGAATATTTACACCCACAGACATTAATCCTGCAATTAAGCTGCGCGTTACCATCCGCGACATAGTACGCTGGTCTCTTGATACGGTAACTTGGCTACCTGGCTTTAAGGTCGAACCGTAAGCCGCACCTAATTTGACGGCAAATTCTGGCGTAATATCAATATTGGCTAGTCCCTGTACCCCGCGCTGACCGAATAAATTGCGCTGGGCGGTGTGACCCCAAATTAAATTGATATTTAAAGTCGCTCCCGATTCTATCTGTTTACTTGGCCAAACCCTTACCCCAGGGCTAATTAAAGCTTCTTCGCCAACGGTAGATAAAGAACCTACTACAGCGCCCTCTAGCACCTGAGCGCGGCGGTCTACCCGCGTCCCGCGAGAGATGACACAAGCTCTTAAATTAGCTTCTTCACCAATAATCGCTCCATTCCAAATAATTGGGCGCTTGATATTCGCATCAGCACTAATAGTCACGTTGTCGCCAATTACAGTTCCCGCTTCAATTTGAACTCTAGCTCCAATTCGACAATTGTCGCCAATTAAGCAGGGGGTAGAAATTTTGGCGCTGGGATCGATAAAAGTATTTTGCCCGACCCAAAGATTGGGAGATTGCTCTTTATAGGCATAATCCAGCTTTACTTTTCGTTGTAAGCCATCGTACTGACTTTCTCTATAAGCCTCTAAGTGACCGACATCGCACCAATAGCCTTGAGCAATGTATCCATACATTGGCTCATCTTTTTCTAAAAGCAAGGGAAACAAATCTTTAGAAAAGTCACACTCTTGGTTTGCTGGTAAGTATTCCAGCACTGAGGGTTCTAATATGTAAGTGCCAGTATTTACCGTGTCCGAAAAAATTTCACTAGTAGAGGGTTTTTCTAAAAAGCGGCGAATCCGATAGTCTTCATCGGTAATTACGACCCCAAACTCAATCGGATTGGGTACGCGAGTTAAAATTAAAGTCGCCTTTGATTGTTTGCGTTTATGAAATTCAATCGCGGCGGTAAGGTCAAAATCAGTAATGCTATCGCCGCTAATTACTAAAAACGTTCGATCTAAAAAGTCGGCAATATTTTTCACGCAACCCGCAGTGCCTAGGGGTTGATCTTCTTCCACCGCATAGGTCATCTGCACGCCAAAATCGCTACCGTCGCCAAAGTAATCGCGAAATACATCTGGCAAATAATACAGTGTAGCAATTACTTCATTTATTTGATGTCGTTTGAGGAGATTAATAATATGTTCGGCAATTGGGCGATTTAAAATTGGCACCATCGGTTTAGGACAATCACAAGTCAACGGTCTTAACCGCGTCCCCGATCCTCCAGCCATCAATACTGCACGCATAATTTCTCCTTGAAGTGTTGGCAATTCATTACTAGCTCTAAAGCTTTAGATTGCACTTTAATAATCTTTATCTATTTTCTTATTTTTCTTTGCTTTTAAGATACTCCCACAAGATACATCCAGGGAAGGAAACTAAAATCAATTTTACAGCGCTCATTTACACTGGTAATAGAGGTCGTGATCGCTTGTACTTGGCATGAATGAGCGATCGCCGATAACCTACTAGGAAGTAGTCCCATCCCCAAAATGTATAATTATCTAGTCGGCAGATTCAATTTCTATTTTGTCGTTCACTCAAGAGGTTGAATAAAATGGGTAGTTTTATTACTGTTGTCTTGTTGGCCGTTTACGGTGGCGGCGTGTGGAAGTTTTGGAATGGGTTTAGGTGTACAAGTTTCAATGGTGCTTTCACCAACAAGTTGCGTTTATCTTTACTATGGCCTTTTCTGTTAGCCTCCAGCAAATCTTATCGGCAAAACTTTAGAAGGGCGCTTAAAGGCTAAACATTGCCAAATTCCGCAGATTTTGCCCGTCGTCTGTGGCTGATTGGCGGTACTACTGAAAGTGCCGCTATAGCTGCCACCATATCTTGTAATGTTTCTTGTCTAGTCTCAGTTACTACGGCTTCAGCGCGAGGTCTTTATCCGCAAACTCCCAACATCCAAGTCTGGGTGGGACGAATAAATTCACAAGAGTTAGAGGACTTTCTTTGCCAGCAAAAAATTATGGCGGTTTTAGATGCCTCTCATCCTTACGCTGTAGAAATTTCTCAAAGTGTAATTTCTGCTACTCAAAAGCTGCAAATTCCTTATCTGCGCTACGAACGACCAGTAATCAATGATTCTTCTGCTATCAACTTAGATAGTTTTGAGACTTTGCTATTCGGAGATTATTTGCACTCTCATCGGGTACTGCTAACTGTTGGCTATCGCGTTCTCCCACTATTTCAATCTTGGCAAGAAAAAGCTACTTTGTTTGCGCGGATTTTGCCTAGTATAAATTCTCTTGAAACTGCTCTAAATTCTGGCTTTACAAGCGATCGCTTAATCTGTTTGCGTCCGCCTATTTCTGTTGCATTAGAACGCAGTCTTTGGCAGCAATGGCAAATTTCTTTAGTGGTTTCTAAAGCATCTGGTACAGCGGGTGGCGAGGATGTTAAGCGGCTAGTGGCACAACAATTAAATATTCCCTTAATTTTGATAAATAGACCCACTGTAGTCTATCCTCAGCAAACTAGCGACTTGGCAACTGCCTTAGAATTTATTGATTTTAATTGTTAAGTTTATGTATAAAAAACCTTTTTAATTTAACGATCTTTGTCTTTTTCTTGACCTTTTTTAAGGTATAATTGAATACTGAAGATATCAAAACTTTTTAAATTTGAGTTTAGCTTTCTATTATAAAATATATTTTATCAAAAAATCAAGTTAATTACAAGTAATTTAACAACACAAAAAATTAATTTTTCTTAACAAAAACAGGGATCGATTATGGTGTTTTAAAAAGAGCGATCGCTTGTTAAGCCTACTAAGCGATCGCTCTTTAAAGCCTTAAAAAGCCTGAATCCACTCTTTAATTTCGTACTCAGTCCAAATTCCATTTTGCCAGTAAGGATCGGCTTCTACTAACTGGCGTACCGTTGCTTCATTCTCAGCCTCATAAATTGCAAAGACTTTAGAAACATCCTTAGTAGGGCCAATAGTAATCAAAACACCCGCTTGTTTTTGCTCTGCTAGTCCATCTAGATGAGCTTTACGATAGGGGTCGCGCTTTTCTAGCACGTCCTGGCAATAAGTTCCCCACAGAATATATTTAGGCATTAGAGTTACAACTATACTTGTTAGCTTCTTAAATTGACACTGAATTTTTCAACTAGAGATTCTCGCACTTTTTGATGGACGGGTTCAACTTCGCCCTCGGTTAAAGTGCGACTTCTGGCGCGATAAATTAGCCGAAATGCCAAGCTTCTTTGCCCTTGGGGGACATTTTCGCCCTGGTATTCATCAAATAACTGTACCGATTCTAAAATTTCCCCTCCAGCTAAAGAAATCGTTCTGAGCAATTCTCCTACCGAAATCTCTGTAGCAGCAAAAAAGGCAATGTCTCGATCCGTTGCTGGGTAGGTAGAATAATTTTGAAACTGATGCTTAACAAGTTCTCCGTTTTCTAACCCATCTAGAAGAACATCTAAATAGAGTTCAAAAGCATACACCGCATCGGGCAAATCTTTTTCTTTGCGTAACTGAGGATGCAACTGACCAAAACTTCCTAAGCGGTTTCCCTGCAACCACAAAGACGCTGTACGCCCTGGATGAAGGCGCGGATCTTGGTGACTGGGTTGATATTCAACAATTAAACCCAAACGCTGAAATACACTTTCAAGAACGCCTTTAGCTTCAAACCATTCCATCGGGCGACTTTTTCCACCGCGAGTCCACTTACCAAGGCTGGGATCGCCACCCAAAATTCCCGCTAATTGCTCTGTTTCTGCAAGACCCTCCTCATCTTGCCAAAAAATTCGTCCAATCTCAAAACCATTTAGAGGTGCGTTACCTTGAGATTGATTGTACTCAAAAGCTGAAATTAATCCAGATAGCAAGTCTGTACGCAGGGCTGAATATTCGGCAAATAGAGGATTAGCAAGCACTACTTGCCGATCTTGTCCTGGTTTAACTAAAGAGTAATGGATTAATTCTGTAAGTCCTGTAGCTCGAAAAGCCGCGCGAATTTCTCGCCTTAGCTGCCCATCTAAACCAAGATAACCAGGTTCGGTTTTTTCGGGGAGCGTGTCGCAAAAGCGATCGTAGCCGTAAACGCGACCAATTTCTTCGATTAAATCAATTTCTCGCTCCAAATCTCGATGGCGGTAAGGAGGAACTTTTACACTCCAAATTCGCCCGTCGTTTGAGTGGGGTTTAACTTCACAGCCCAAGGCAGTCAATATTTGCTGCATTTGTTCTGCTTGCAGTTCCCCAGTGGTTTCGCCCAAATCTATCGGTCCTAGCAACTGATTTACGCGGTCTAAACGCAGTTCAATAGAGCGCGAAAAAGTTGATTTGTTTGGGCGCGTATCGGCGATCGCCTGCTGCTCGATAACCGCCCCAGTTATCTCTTGTAGCAAGTTTAAAGCGCGATCGCAAGCCATCTCTAATTCTACTGAATTTACACCCCGTTCGTAACGCGCTGAGGCTTCGCTCCGCAATCCCACACTTCTTGCCGAGCGCCGAATTGCGGCACTATCAAATAACGCTGCTTCTAAAACTAAGTTTTCTGTTTCCTCATAAACTTCAGTTTCTTGACCACCCATCACTCCCGCAATAGCTACAGGCTTGTCATTAGCAGTAACGAGCAAGTTTTGGGGTGATAGAGTTCTATTTTGCCCGTCTAGAGTCTGCAAAGTTTCTCCAGTTTCGGCAAAACGTACGCCCATGACTAAGGTATTTCCTGCCGCTAACGATTGCAGGCGATCGCGATCGAAGGCGTGTAAAGGCTGTCCCCATTCCAACAAAACGTAGTTGGTAATATCTACAACATTGTTTATTGGTCTTACTCCTGCCCCTTGCAAGCGCTGCTGCAACCAACTTGGTGAAGGCGCAATTTTTACTTGCGAAATTACTGTCCCTATGTAAGTTGGGTTTGCTTGGGTTGCGGATATTTTTAACTTCAAAGGACTAGCAGTGCTAATTGCTTTCACTTCTACTACTTTGGGTAAAATTACCGTTCCACCTGTTAGAGCCGCTACTTCTCTTGCCACTCCCACCATGCTTAGAGCATCGGCACGATTTGCCGTTGCTGTCAAGTCTAAAATTACGTCATCCAAACCTAATAAAGGGCGAACATCACTACCTACCTTTAGTAATTCTAGGTTTTCTCGATCTACCTCTGCAAATACGTGAATTCCCGCAGATTCTTTAGCTAAACCAACTTCTGCCAAAGAGCAGATCATCCCCTCGGAAGAAACACCCCGCAGTTTTGCCGGACGAATTTTTAAGTCTATTTTTGGTAAATAAGTACCAACTGTCGCTACAGGTACGTAAATATCTGCCCGGATG
This sequence comes from Chroococcus sp. CMT-3BRIN-NPC107, assembly GCA_019359635.1. GTDB lineage: Bacteria > Cyanobacteriota > Cyanobacteriia > Cyanobacteriales > Chroococcidiopsidaceae > Aliterella. Next base: position 10,903 of record JAHHGY010000022.1, on the reverse strand, counting down.
TTGGCAGCGCCACAGACAATTTGTAAAGGTTCCGATGGCGAACCTATATCAACTTTTGTAACGCTTAATTTGTCGGCATTTGGGTGGGGATTGCATTTTAGCACCCTACCTACCACAACGCCCGATGCCCAAGATTGACGCTCTTCAATATCTTCCACCTCAAATCCTGCCAGCGTTAGGAGTTCGGCTAACTCCTCTGGAGTAAGTGTCAACGCTGGTTTTACCAGTTCCCGCAGCCAGTTAAGAGAGATACGCATGAAAAATGTAAAAGGAAAGCCTGACTATCTTACTGCGGTCTGGTAGAAAAACCCAATAGTTGGGAACTATAAAAATGCAGGAAAAAAAGTTATTTTTACGTACTGAGATACTCGGCTTAAGTAAGATTTCGTAGTACGAAGTTAATAATTAGTGTAACTTTATTCCATCTTTACAAAACCTTCAGCAAAAATGAGTTTGTATTTATGGGTATTTGTTTGGATAATTAGAGTGGGGTACAACTATCCAGCAAACCCTAATTTTAGGAGTTGACCCATTCATGACTTACTGTTTAAATCCTAAATGTCGTCATCCAGAAAACTCTCCAGATCAACGAACCTGTGCCTCTTGTGGCTCTGCTATAGTTAAGCTGCGCGATCGCTATTGCGTATCTCAAGCATTGGCTCATGGAGGTTTTGGGGCTACTTTTTTGGCGCAAGATGAAGGTTTACCCGGCGAACCCGTGTGCGTCATCAAACAATTGCGCCCATCAGTTGACGATCCAAATGTTTTTCAAATGGCACGGGATTTGTTTGAGCGGGAAGCTAAAACTTTAGGTAGAATTGGCAATCATCCCCAAATCCCAAGATTGCTTGATTATTTTGAAGAAGATAATCAATTTTATTTAGTCCAAGAGTACATTAATGGCGCTACCTTGCAGCAAGAAGTTAAACGCTATGGTGCGTTTAGTGAAGCTGGAGTCAAGCAATTTTTGAGCGAAGTTTTACCGATACTGCAATACATTCACGATCAAAGAGTAATTCATCGAGACATCAAGCCTGCTAACTTAATTCGGCGCGTAGAAGACTGCAAACTTGTGATGATTGACTTTGGCGCCGTCAAAAATGAAGTAAATAACACCATCAATAGCCAATCGCTGCATACTACGGTAACTTCTTACGCTGTCGGTACGGCAGGCTTTGCGCCCCCAGAACAAATTGCTTTGCGTCCTGTTTATGCTAGCGATGTTTATGCAGTGGGCGTAACTTGCATTTATTTGCTTACAGGCAAATCTCCCAAAGATTTTGATTACCATCCTTCTACTGGGGAAATGTTATGGGAGAAAAAAGTTCGCGTTAGCGATGCCTTAGCTCAAGTTCTCAAAAAAATGCTAGAAGTATCGGTTCGCCATCGTTACCAATCTGCTATTGAAGTTTTGAACGCTATTCAACTTGAACCCTACGAAGACAGTTTGGCTAACAGCATGACAAGTCACAAAAAGCCAATTTCTGGTAGTGACAAATCGGGCTTTTTCAAGCCTACTAATGCTGGGGAAGGCTACAATCCTTCAGTTGTGCAGATGGCAACATCAATTCGTGAAAGACGGATCAAATCTATAGAGGCTAATCCAAAGTCAAGTATAGATGTCGAGCGAGAAATGAAAGCCAAAACTTGGAAAGCAAAAGAAACTAAACTGAGCGTTCCTCCTGCTTCCAAAAATCCCCCCGTTGCCCGGATAGATAGCCATACTTTGCTAAGTTCTTATATCAATGGTCGGCGGGACTTTGCCATGCAAGATTTGAGTATGCTCGACTTGGAAAGGGCAGATTTGACGGAGGTAAATTTTCACGGTTGCAAACTGCACAAAACCAATTTACACAAAGCAATTTTGTTTAATAGCGATTTAGGGCAAGCCAGTCTCAATCAAGCGTTTTTGAAAGATGCCAACCTTAGTAGGGCTTATTTGAGCCACGCGGACTTAGAAGGCGCAGATTTACGCGGCGCAGATTTGAGCGATGCTTATCTCAATCATGCCAACTTGCGCGGAGCAAATTTAAGCGGGGCAAATCTCACCAACTCTAAAGTTTCTGAGGAGCAGTTGGCAATGGCTAAAATGAACTGGATGACTATCCGCCCTAATGGTAAACGTACAGTTTTGTAGAGACTTTATTAGTTAGCGTTATTTTTTAAGAGGCTGTTTACGAAAAAGACAAAATTTCGAGTTTCACCTTTGTCTTGGGCAACGCTCTTATTTCACCTCCTTTGGTAATTCATTACCCATTAGTTAATTTGTAAAACTTGTACTCGCTCTCCAGCACTGATATAAGTTTGTCCTACAGGCAAAACAGCCAAACCGTTGGTTTGAGCCAAGTTAATTAAGTTACCAGAGCTTGGATTGCCACTTGCAAGGACAAATTCATAATTGCCCTCTACTAAATGTAATTGTCCCCAAAGATAGCTTTCGCGTTTGCCATCAGAAGTTAAATCGTAACGGGTTCGTGCCAATACAAATTTTGGTTGCCAATTATGGGCTAAACCAGAAAGTTTGCGCAGTGCTGGTTGGACAAATCGCCAAAAGGTTACTAAAGCCGAAACCGGGTTGCCGGGTAAACCAAAGTATAAAACGCTCTGTTGGTTTTTGGGCTTGGGAAAGGTGGCAACAGTTAAAGGTTTCCCAGGTTTTATTCCTACTGAACGAATATGAATTGTTGCCCCTAATTGCTCTAAATTTTTATCTATGTAGTCGTAATCTCCTACCGAAACGCCACCGGAAGACAAAACTACATCTGCGATAGATACTGCTTGAGAAATTGCTTTAGTTACCTGCTCTGGGCGATCGCGTACAATTCCCATGGGTACGGGTTCCGAGCCAATTTGGGCTACTAATGCCGCTAAAGCATACTGGTTTGAATCGACAATCTGACCGGGATGCAGGAGTTCTTCTGGCGTGACTAATTCGTTGCCTGTAGTAAAAATTGCCACGCGCGGACGACGATATACGGTGACTTCTCGACATTGGGCTGCCGCTAGTACGGCGATTTCTGTGGGATTAATCGTAATTCCTGGGGGCAATAGTTGCGCTCCGGCTTGATAAAACGAGGCGCGGTGGCGAACAAACTCTTGAGGTTTGGGAGCAGCTAAAATTAATATGCGATCGCCAACAAGTTTTGTCTGTTCTTGCATGATGACGGTATCGGCACCTTCAGGCATAACTGCACCTGTAAAAATTCGTGCCGCTTGTCCCGGTTGAATGCACCGTAAGGGTTTTACTCCGGCGGGGATTTCTTCAACTACTGCTAAAGCTATTGGTTGCTCGTTATTAGCGTTGCTAACATCTTCGTAGCGGACTGCATAGCCATCCATTGCCGAATTATCCCAATGGGGAAAATCTAGTTTGCTAGTAACGGGTATTGCTAAAATGCGGTCGATTGCCGTTAATAAAGTTACCACCTCTTTATCCCACTTTTTATCTAGAGGCTGAACTAAATTAAAGATAATTGCTTCCGCATCGCTAACTTGTAGCATGGCGCTTTCTTACTCCGACTTTTTTACTAAACTATCAGCTATAAAAAACATCCACAACCATAATTTGTTCTTAGCTCACAAATTATTAGGCATTTAGCCCGCGATCGCTTCTCCTAGTCCAAACTAATATATTATTTTCTCCCTTACTCGGCTCTGGGAAATTAACAACTAAATCTCAATCATTAGTTGCTAGGATAGGCGATCGTATGAGAAAATAGATATTTGTGTAAAATTCCGTCAAGACCAAAAAGCACTAAATTATGGCTAAAAGCAAAGGTGTACGGATTGTTGTGACCCTGGAATGTACAGAGTGTCGCACCAATCAAGATCAGCGATCGCCCGGGGTATCTCGCTATACCAGCATGAAAAACCGCCGCAATACCACCGCAAGATTAGAATTAAAGAAATTTTGCCGCTACTGCAACCGTCACATCGTTCATAAGGAAATTAAGTAATCTATGGCTTACTATCGTCGTCGTCTGTCTCCTATTAAACCCCAAGACCCCATCGATTACAAAGATATCGATTTGCTGAGAAAATTTGTCACCGAGCGCGGAAAAATTTTGCCCCGTCGGATTACCGGATTAACCTCTAAGCAACAAAGAGATTTAGCACTAGCAATTAAGCGGGCGCGAATTGTAGCGTTGATGCCGTTTATTAATGCTGAAGGATAATTTAGAAAAGTAATTGCGCTGGATGGGTTGCAGTTAATTAGTTAACAATTTTTGACGCTTGCTGTGGATAAGGGAACGCTGATTGAATTTAAAGTACAAGGCGATCGCCGACTTGCGGTGGTAGATCGTCCCGACGGCAAAACACGGTGGTTTGTAGTTGACGAACGCGGCACTTCTCATAGCCTAACGCCCCGGCAAGTCACCTATAGCGTTCCCGGACAAACTTATAAATTTGCAGAAATTCCTAAGTTTTTAAAAGAAGTCCAACAATATATAGATCCAACAAGCTTAGAAATAGCCTGGGAGTTGTTGATAGAACTGGGAGAGGAAAGTGTTAACCCCAAAGAATTAGCCAATTTGCTATTTTCTGAGGAAAGCCCCCCCCAGTGCTACGCGGCTCACTGTTTGTTATCAGAAGACAAACTTTATTTTAAGCTTAAAGGAGACTATTACGAACCGCGTAGCGCGACCCAAGTAGCAGAACTCAAGCATCAGAACGAAGTAGCCACCCTCCGCCAAAAAGAACAAGAGCAATTTTTCGCGCGAATTTCTCAAGTTTTAGATGGTACAACCGTCGATTGGGAAAGGTACGATCGCCAACGATTGGAAGCGATAGAACGTTTTGTCCTAACGGTTATGGAGGCAACGCGCCCTGGGGGAACGCCAGACACTAATCGCCAACCCCCGGTGCTGGTGGCAGAAATTATGAATTATTTAGGGCGCACCGCTACCCCGCAAGCAGCGATGCAATTATTGGTTGATTTGGGTATTTGGAGCGAGCATGAAAACTTAGTCTTGCGGCGCTCGTCGATTCCGACTCAGTTTCCTACAAAGGTATTAGAAGTGGCGCAGCAGTGCTTAGATTCCCCACCACCAGACTTAGACCTAGACCGTTTAGACTTAACCAAGTTAAAAGTTTATACGATTGACGACGAGAGTACGAGCGAAATTGATGATGGTTTAAGTTGGGAAGTATTAGCCGATGGACAGCAAAAGCTGTGGATACACATTGCCGATCCTACGCGCTGGTTGATCCCAGAAGACGAGTTAGATAAGGAAGCAAGAAGGCGCGGGACAACGGTGTATTTGCCTACAGGCATGATTCCGATGTTTCCGGCAGTATTGGCAACCGGGCCGATGAGTTTGATTCAAGGCAAATCTTGTTGCGCTTTAAGTTTTGGCGTAATTTTAGATTCGGTAGGAGCGGTAGAAAGCTATAGCATCCATGCCAGTGTAATTAAGCCTACCTACCGTCTCACCTACGAAGATGTAGACGAGATGCTGCAACTAGGAGTACAAGCAGAGCCAGAGATTGCCGCGATCGCCTCTTTAGCACAATTGCGTAAGACTTGGCGGCATTCTCAAGGGGCGATTAGCATCCATTTGCCCGAAGCCAGTATCAAAGTTAAGGGCGACGAAATTACTATCAATGTTTTAGAAGACTCTACTTCTAGGCAGCTAGTAGCAGAGATGATGATTTTAGCTGGGGAAGTGGCGGGGCGTTATGGTCAAGCTCACAATATTGCGCTGCCCTTTCGCGGTCAGCCGCAGCCAGAACTACCTTCTCCTGAAGAATTGCTCCAGCTACCCGCCGGGCCAGTTCGAGCCTGCGGAATGCGCCGTTGTATGCCTAAAAGTGAGATGAGTATTACCCCTAGTCGTCATGCTGGCTTGGGTTTGCAAACTTATACTCAAGCTACTTCCCCCATTCGACGTTACAGCGATTTGCTGACTCATTTTCAACTCAAAGCCCACCTACGGGGAGAAGATTTACCCTTTTCTGCCGAACAGCTTAAAGAAGTAATGTTGAGCGTGTTTAGCGTTACTCAAGAGGTGGTTTTGGTAGAACGTCAAACCAATCGTTATTGGGGCTTAGAGTACCTCCGCCGCCATCCACAGGAAGTATGGCAAGCCTTGGTTTTAATGTGGTTGCGCGAAGATACGGGTTTGGCGCTGATCTTGATTGAAGACTTGGGGTTGCAGTTACCAATGCCCTTTAAACGCGACGTTGCCTTAGGGGAACAAGTATTACTTAAGGCGGCGTATGTAGATCCTCGCCAAGATATTCTTCAGTTTCAAGAAGTAAGTCACGCAGAAGTTTAATCGGGACGCTCTAAGTCTTGCAAAATTGCTGCTAAAGATAAATGCTGGCGAATATCCATCATTTCGGCTAGAGATTGCCCGCCGAAATCGTTAGGATTTGCCTTTTCTGGAGGCAAGACGGTAATAAAAGGCGTGTCATCTCCTGGCTGCGGTACAGGTTGGTTTTCTAAAATGCTAGTTTCTAGAGGTATTTCTGTAGCAACTGCCGCCGTTGCTGTTGGTGGTCGGTTGCCTTTTTGTCGCGATAGTCGGCGCTGCTGGCGGCGCGTTAGCCCGCGTTTGGGGCTAGATAGCAAGGAAGGTCGCCACTTATAAATTGCCCCTACACTGGCGACACTAGCGCCTAATAAGAAAATTATTAGAATCCAGTTTGGCGACGAGTTATTCTTAGTTTTGGTAGGAGTAGGTTGTTGGGGAGCTACTAATATAGTTGTTTGTTTGGTGGGGTCTTTTGCTACGCGCCCGGTATTTGTCAAGCTAAAAACCGCCACTAGCGCGATCGCCATCGATAGCGCCCCTACGCCCACTACCAGCAGCCAAGGATGATTGGCAAACAAAGGTGATTTTTGTTGAGGGCTTTTAGGGAGTTCGGACTCGATTGATTTGGGCGATCGCTCTTGAGTACTAGAATTGTTTTTCATGGCGATCTTCACCAATTACACAGCTACTTTGAAATTTTACCTTAGCGGTACTATTTACTTCACTTTAAGGATTTTTAGTATTCAAGAGAAAGCCGAACCATTTTATTAGTTCGGCGCGAGTCAGGAGGTAAGGAAGCGTACACTTGTTAATTGTTACTCGTGACTAACTCTTTGACCAATGTAAACAACCAATCGACCGCGCGACTAGCGATCTGACTGCGAACAAGTTTTATTGGACGCGACTGCACTTTTTCTCGATCGAATATCTCGCCTAAAGCCGTGCCAAGAGCATTCTTGACGCGGTTTCTTTTTGGTTCGATGCGAGTAGAAACCCGAAGTTCACATATTGCTTTAGCACTGTGGATTACCTCAGCTTCAAGCCCTAAACCAGAGCTATTAATCAGCTTTTTATCATAGCGGGCGCTGTTGCGTTCCCCAGCAAGCCAACCCCCAAATAGTGGCGCATCGAAGCTAGTCATCACAGCTTCCGGGAACTGCCACGCTAAATCCTGGCGAATGCGATTGACGATCGGCGACTGCACCTAGTTGAGATGACCGAGGCGCAAAACAATATCTTGGATTTGAGAAATTATCGGGCCGCGTATCCTGACAAAACGGCGATCGCTTCCTTGGTATTCCATATAGTAGCAAGCTAGAGGGTCAAAGCGTCTGCGGAGTCATCTTTATCTGGTAAGTCCATATTCACACGATAGGAGTGTAACTGTTTGTGACCTACTAGGGCGATTTTTACCCCCGCTTGGGCTAGTGTAGTTACCCAGAATTTGGAGTAGTTAACTGCCGTTGGCTCTAAAACAGCGACATCAGGAGACAGTGATAGCAACGCTTTTATACCACTGCTATCAATGTAAAAACTGGGAAACTTATAATCGTGATATAGTTGCCTAGGTTCCGTTGGTGCAGCATCAAGCACGCAAGCAACTACAGAGTTCTTGCCTACGTCAATTCCGACAACTCGCGTTTATTCTCCTTTTTGTTTGCGGTGAGCGCCAATAAACCTATCTATGCAAGCCTACGAATCCCCCATAGGTCGGTCGGTAGCCTAATTCACTTTTAAGGCGGATATCCGAGCGATTTGTCGCTTAGGCATAGTCGGTTGTTAGTACCGACTATGCCTAAGCGCCTGTGAAGGATGAAAGGCAAGGCATTTTTTGGCGGAATAATTCCTCCAAAAAGATGCCGCACGAAGCCTACTTCAAAGTTGAGGCCTCTAAGTAATGGAATGATTGTGCTAGTACGTCTTGGTTTGAACCCAAGCCGCGACACTTCAACTATTAATAGATGGAGCGTTTCGTTAGTCGCGTCACTCTAGCTCATCAGGCGGCTTTTTTATCTTTAACTTCTGCCCAAACCTCCAGCAGCGCTCCTCGCATCCTTTTTGGTCTGTAAGTCTTTGCTCTAGAGGTCACACTAAAACTTGTGCCTGCCGTAAAATTTCTGAACTTAAAGCACTCTCTATCCCAAAAGGAACTTTCCCTTGACTTGCTTGAGGTGTTTCAGCAACAATCTATAACTTGACTCCTCTTTCAACAGCAAGAATTAAAGCTTTAGCAAGTTCAGGTATTTTATAAACAGCAAAACTTACAACTAATAGCTCTTGCTTGGCTTCTCGAATTAACTGCAATAATACTTGGTCAGTGCGGCGGAGTGGCGTAAGTTCAGGGTTAGGACCAGTCCAGATTAACTCTAGAGATAGCTCTTGCCTGGCTTGCTGGTGGCAGTAATCGGCGGTGACTAAAGAACTTGCGATCGCATTACCGCTCAAGTGGCTTGCCTCACGCTACCAAGTTTCGATCAAATCCATAATTAGCGATCGCAGGCTTGCCTTGGATAATTGGTGCAGCAATTTTGCTATCAGAAAATCGCTCCAATTACCGTCGGTCGCTAAGACTGCGATCGCTGAATCTAAAATGGCTGTAGGAAATTCTGTTGCAACTCGACGGATTTTTTGTAAAAGTTGTTGAGAAAAGGCTGTCATCTATAAACCTATATCTTTAAAAAACGCCAGTTTTACCAAATCAGTTTTGATTGTTGGTACTAACAAAGAGCGATCCAAATATTTGTTTCCTATCTCGCAGGAAGTTTCTGGACTAAATAAGCAGGCGTGGCAAGCTGCCCAGTGTAAAGCCGTTGCATTCAATTTTGGGTTATGTTCAGCGCATAATGGATCGGTTGCACATAAACGTACTTGTTCGAGAGCTTGAGCTATATGACGACCGAGGATACTTGGTTCGCCTAGACCAACAAGTCCCCCAAGAGTACCTTCGCTATCAAGAGTAGTTGTATAAATTTATACTCCTGCCATTGCTCCCCTATCATCATCTGAATATCGAGAATAAATCCGTTCGCACAAACTAGCCGCAGTATAGCCACACTCGCTCGCTAGTTGTCGCATAAGAGTGGAGCCAATACTGTTCGGTTAAGGTTTGTAATTGCCAATGTTCTGGACAAAACCACGAGAATAGTAGCCTTTCAGCATCTGACAAGTCTCAGTTTTTAGTTATCCGAACCGTATTGAGAGTGGAGCAGGATATAGCAAATGCCAGGATAATTAGCATCAAAGTCTTCAAGAGAACGGATACGCCGCCAACGTCGATGAGCTTCCGAAGTTTGCTGTTCGTAAGGCGCAATAGGTGGAGAGAGAAGTTTTTTAACTTGATAGCCCAGTTCCGAACGGACAGCCGCAAGCAGGGGTTCTTCACCTTGCTTTGTTGTATGAGTAGTACCCCAATCATCCAATCTCATGACCATTACCACTACAGGTAAACCCTCCGTAGGCGAGTTTTTTTGTGTAAACAAGCATCTACCCAAAGAGTCACCATAATAAGTTAGCGTCCTACCTTGACCTTTAGCGAAGGAATCTACTTTGATGTGTTGTTTGCCGGGGTCAATTTTTGTGCCGCACCGCGGGCAATTAGTTAATTGATGGGGAGAACCACTGCTAGTTGGTTGGTATTGTCCTAGTTTCTGCTTTAATACTTCCTCACTTTGCTCGGTGCGATTAGGAGTAGTCTTTTGACCTACCCATAACCCAATCCGAAATGGCTCTCTGCCCCATTTTGCCTCGTCTTGGCGGCGGATTTCCTCGCAGGCGCAAATTAACGCTGTAGCCCGTCGAAATTGTTGCAAAGTTAAAAGGCGTAAGGTGTAGCGCATTAATACAGCTACGCCCGAATCTCCCGATCGCCCAGCAATTACCCCTTGCAATCTTGTCAATGCTATTGTGTAGGCTGTTAGCACTAGATACGCCTCGGTTTTTCCTCCTCCGGTGGGAAACCATAATAAGTCAGCGATCGCATTTGTGGGATGACAGCGATCGGGATGCTCTAACTGAGTGATGCTAGGTAAATTAAGTAAAATAAACGCAACTTGAAACGATCGCCAAGTCCGATTTTTGCGGGTATCGACATCAACAAGTTCAACTTCTATTCCCTGCCTTTTTTGTTCGGAGTAAATAGAGTGAATTCGCTGCTGCCACATGGCGCGGTTCATAAATTGGAAGGCTTCTGTGGCTTTTGAATCAGATTCTAATAGCTCAATTCTTTTTTGGATTCGGGCTAAAGTTTGCTGACAGTTAGCCATTGCCGTTTGTACCGTATTTTGATAGTCTTCCAAGACCGCTTGCAGGATTGTTGATTCGTGCAGATTGCTCTAATATCCAATGCTCGTAGGCAGTAATTAGCGAAGCAAGCATATTCGGAAGCTCGGCAATGTTGGCTTTCTGCTAATTGCTGCATATCTAAAACTAATCCAACTAATTTAGCCAAATCTTCGACCGTCGGCGCAATCGTTTGAAGTATTTCGTAAGCGGGAATAATTTGAGTAGATAAGCAAGTTGCATAGTAGACCTCTTGCGTGAATCACGAGGGGGTAGCAAGCTCAAAGTTGAGAAGCGCTGCAATTAAGTTAAATCGTAGTCCGAAACGTTTGCGGCGGTTACGATAGCGTTCAGCTAAAATCCGAAAA